>CAZGKE010000001.1:0-12036 GCA_964526035.1 uncultured Gammaproteobacteria bacterium
CGGTGGCCGAGATCGAGTCGCTGGAGGCCGAACGCAAGCAGGTGCAGACCGACACTCAGACGCTGCAGGCGGAGCGCAACGCGCGATCCAAGGCCATCGGCATGGCCAAGGCCAGGGGCGAGGATGCGGCGCCGTTGCTTGCCGAGGTGGCCGGTCTTGGCGACAGGCTGAAGGCGGCGGAGGAGCGTCTCCAGCTGATCCAGACGCGCCTGCGCGACATCCAGCTGGGCGTGCCCAACCTGCCACACGACAGCGTGCCGGTGGGCAGCGATGAATCGGCAAACGTCGAGGTACGCCGCTGGGGTCAGCCGAAGCACTTCGATTTCACACCGCGCGACCACGTCGATCTGGGTGCACGCAAGGGCTGGCTGGATGGCGAGACCGCGGCCAAGCTGTCGGGCGCACGCTTCACCGTGCTGCGTGGCGAGCTGGCGCGACTGCACCGCGCGCTGGCGCAGTTCATGCTGGACCTGCACACCGGCGAGCACGGGTATCTTGAAATCAACGGCCCGCTGCTGGTGCTGCCGGAAGCCATGCTCGGCACCGGCCAGCTTCCCAAGTTCGAAGAGGACCTGTTCGCAGTGGAGGGCGAGCACCGTCGCTACCTGATTCCGACCGCCGAAGTCAGCCTGACCAATCTCGTTCGCGACAGCATCGTCGAGGCCGATGCCTTGCCGATGCGCCTGACTGCGCATTCGCCGTGTTTCCGCGCCGAGGCGGGCACCTACGGGAAGGACACGCGCGGCATGATCCGCCAGCACCAGTTCGAAAAGGTGGAGCTGGTGCAGATCCGCCGTCCCGAGGAATCCTATGCCGCGCTTGAGGAAATGACGGCGCACGCCGAGCGCGTGCTGCAGCTGCTGGGATTGCCGTACCGCAGCCTGGCGCTGTGCACGGGCGATATGGGGTTCGGCGCTGCCAAGACCTACGACATCGAGGTCTGGCTGCCGGCGCAGGATACCTACCGGGAGATATCTTCGTGTTCCAACTGCGAGGATTTCCAGGCGCGACGCATGCAGGCGCGCTGGCGCAATCCGGAAACCGGCAAACCCGAGTTGGTGCATACCCTGAACGGGTCTGGCGTGGCGGTCGGACGCGCCCTTGTGGCGGTCATGGAGAACTACCAGAATGCCGACGGATCGATTACCGTGCCCGACGTGCTGCGCAGGTATATGGGTGGGGTCGAAGTCATTGCGTGATCCCACGTGGGACTGCGTGGTCGTAGGAGCCCACCCGTGGGCGACCGGCGAAGGGTTCCATTGCGAGCCGCCGCGGTTGGAGGCCGGTAGGCACTGCAGCGGCGATGCGCTTGTCGCGGCTTTCGCCGCTCCTACATGGGCAGGATGCCGGAGCGAATTTCCGCGTAGCGGAAACCCGCAGGGCGGCGGGCAGGAGCCCGCCGTAAAACCGCCAGGATGTGAGTGACAATCCGCGGAGAGATGGCCGAGTGGTTTAAGGCAGCGGTCTTGACTGTGGAGGCAGGATGCCGGAGCGAATTTCCGCGTAGCGGAAACCCGCAGGGCGGCGGGCAGGAGCCCGCCGTAAAACCGCCAGGATGTGAGTGACAATCCGCGGAGAGATGGCCGAGTGGTTTAAGGCAGCGGTCTTGAAAACCGCCAGGGGCTTACCCCCCTCGTGGGTTCGAATCCCACTCTCTCCGCCACTTTTCGTCCAGCCGCGGCCACAGACGAAATGATCGACCCGCTGCACACTCCGACCCCGGTTCCGCTAAAGTCATGGTCAGGCCGGAACGGACCTGCACCGATGGCGACGCGACCCAGCACCAAGAATGCAGCCGCAAAGAAGCCGCCCGCCAAGGCGTCTCCACGAAAGCCGTCGCCTCGGCGCAAGAAGCGGTCGCCCACGTCATCCATCCTCGGTACGCTCAGCGCCTCCGAGCGCAGTGCCGCAAAGAAGCGCATCGCCGCACTGCGCCGCAGTTACCCCGATTCCGACGTCGACGACCTGCTGCCGGGCCTGATTCGCAACAAGTGCATGCAGTCCGGCGCTGTCGGTGCGCTTGCCGCGCTTGGACGCGCGGTACCCGGGCTCGCGACGGTCCAGCGGGTGACTTTCGGAACCGCGATGGACGCCACGCTGACAGCGAAGCTTCAGGCCGAGCTGGTCCACGAGATCTTCGCGCTGTACCGGCTGCGCCTCAGCGCCGACGAGGAGCGCGCATTGCTGCTGCTGGTGGCGGGGCTGTCGGCGGGCACCGTCAAGGCCGCAGAGAAGGCAGCGAATGCATTCGCCATCAAGCTGGCGAAGCAGTATGGCGGCCGGCTCCTCGCGCGCTTTCTGCCGGTGGTCAGCATCCTCAGCCATTCAGCCGCGAATGTCCTGGCGACCTATGCAGTGGCCAAGCGCGCGCAGACCATCGCGCGACTTCGCGACCCACAATCCGCTGACGTCAGCGACCTGTTGCGCGGCATCACCGGAATCGATGAAAGCAAGCTGCTCGACTGGACCCGTCAGGGCGTCGACCTGGCGCTTCTGCCGCTGAAGAAGGGACTGGGTGGCGCCCTCACCCTTGCACGCTTTGCAGACCGGGTGGCGCGGGCGAAACCTGACCCGAAGCCAAAGGAAAGTGAAAAGCGACGCCACAAGCGCAAGGCCTGACGATAAGCCGTTCACTGGAAGTTGACTGCACCGACGCGAGGCTCTAGCATGCGCGGCTCTTTTGGGCGGTTAGCTCAGCGGTAGAGCACTGCCTTCACACGGCAGGGGTCACAAGTTCGATCCTTGTACCGCCCACCATCCGCAACAGACACAAGGCCCGGCGCGCAGCCGGGCCTTGTCGTTTTCGTACAGCTTAGCCAAGCGCTTCGAGGACGTGTTCAGCGGATGACAGCTTGAACTCTCCGGGCGCTTCCACGAACAGGTGGGTGACCACGCCGTTGTCGGCCACCAGTGCGAAACGCCGACTGCGCAGACCCATGCCGAATCCGGTGGCATCGAACTCAAGGCCAAGCTTCTTGGTGAACTCGGCGTTGCCGTCGGCCAGCATCAGCAGTTCCTCTGGGGCGCCCTGGGTCTTTGACCACGCCTCCATGACGAAGGCGTCGTTGACCGCCATGCAGGCGATGGTGTCGACACCCTTGCCGCGAAGGGCCGCGAAGTTTTCGACATAGCCGGGCAGGTGGCGTGCTGAGCAGGTGGGAGTGAAAGCTCCGGGCACGGAGAACAGGACCACCTTCTTGCCGTCGAATATCTCGGCGGTATCGATGCTTTTCACGCCGTCCTTGAGCGTGTTCAGGGTGCTTTCCGGAATCTTGTCGCCAGTCTTGATGGGCATGGTGTGTGCTCGCACTCGTATTTTGGGGAAGGGACGGGGGCCTGCCTGCAAGGTTGGCACGGGCCGGACGTTCCCGGCAAGTTCGCCCAACCGCAAGCAGGGAAAGACCGTCCTGTGCGGCATTTTCGGACGAACGGTGTCGTTTAGTGCCTGAAAAGGCTTCTGTTTACACATGTTACAGAGCTAGCATGACGCGCCGCTGCCGCATTGGGAACCCGGATGGACGCCTTGCCTCGACTCTTGCTGCTGTTGCTCTCCGCGGCAGCGCTATGCGTCTCTGCGCCCTTGAGTGCGCAGGTGATTTTCAAGGACGGCTTCGAGCCGCCGTTCAATATCCCCGCCAATCAGGGTGAAGCGGCACGCTTCCTGACCCAGGCGAGCTTCGGTCCTACCCCGCAGCAGATCAGTCAGGTTCGTTCGGGCGGATACATCAACTGGCTGAACCAGCAGTTCGCCATGCAGCCCACGCGCGCGCGCCCGTTCCTTGAGGGTCTGTCGAACCTTGGGGTCTCGGTCAACCAGAGCGTGCGCATGGACCGCTGGTTCCACACCGTCACCTATGCGCCCGATCAGCTGCGCCAGCGGATGGCGTTCGCGCTCAGCCAGATCCTGGTGATTTCGGATCGCGATGCCACCCTGTCCGGCGACTGGGCGGGTACCGCCGAATACTGGGATATCCTGGCGACGCACGCCTTCGGCAACTACAGGGATCTTCTCCAGGCGGTCAGCCTCAGCCCGCAGATGGGGCGCTACCTCAGTCACCTGCGCAATCGCCGGGCGAACCCCGATACCGGCACCGAGCCCGACGAGAACTATGCGCGCGAGGTCATGCAGTTGTTCAGCATCGGGCTGGTGCAACGCAATGACGACTTTTCGCCGATTCTCGACCCCGAGGGGGAACTCCTCAATACCTACGATCAGGACGACATCGCCGCCATGGCGCGGGTGTTCACCGGCTTCACCTACGCCGGATCGACCAGCTTCACCAACGGTCCCGCGAACTACCTGCCGATGATGTGTTTCCAGAGCCAGCACGACGATCAGCCCAAGACCGTCTTTGACGTCTTCGTCCTTTCGTCGGGCGAGTGCCTGCAGGATCTCGACGAAGCCCTCGACCTCCTCTTTCTGCACCCCACTACACCATCGTTTATCAGCCGGCAGCTCATCCAGCGCTTTGTCACCAGCAATCCCTCCCCGGCCTACATCGAACGGGTGGCGGAAGTGTTCAAGTCCAACGCCAGCGGCCAGCGCGGCGACCTGCGCGCGGTGCTGCGGGCCATTCTGCTCGACCCGGAGGCGCGCATTCGCAGTAGCGATGTCTCCTACGGCAAGGCGCGTGAACCGCTACTCAAGCTGACCGCCCTGTGGCGCGCCTTCAACGCGCAGTCGCCCCCGACCGAACCCTCCGGTCTGGTGCAGATGGGCAACCGCAATCCGCAGAACGACTTCGCGCAGCGGCCGCTTGGCGCGCCCACCGTGTTCAACTTCTATGAACCGGATTTCAGTCCGGGCGGCGAGCTTGGCGATGCGGGTCTGTTCGCGCCGGAGTTCCAGATCGTCGACGAGGGCTACGTGATCACCGCGGCCAACGTGCTATACGCGCGGACCTGGACGGGATACCTGGGAATGAGCACACCGCCATCCAACCGCCCCTTGATCGACATTGCGCCGGTCTCAGCGCTCGCGTCCGATCCGCAGGCCATGGTCGATCTTCTCGATCTGCGCCTGACTTACGGAACCATGTCGCCGGGTTTGCGCGATGTGGTGACGCGGCTGGTCGCCGAGTTGAACGGCAATGCCAACCAGAAGGCAATGGCCGCCATCCAGGTGATCACCCTGTCGCCCGAATTTGCCGTGCAGCGCTGAGGACAACGACGATGTCGAAGAAAGCCAGAAGAGAGTTCCTGCGCGGCCTGGGCAGCATGGTGGTGGCAGGCGGCGCCGCCGCCTTCCTGCCGCAGCTGCGGATGCTGGGATCAGTGCTTGCCGCTGAGCCGCAAGGCGCTGGTGACTATCGTGCGCTGGTGTGCGTTTACCTGGGCGGCGGGAACGATGCCTACAACATGGTGATTCCGCGCGAGATCGGGGCGTACAACGTGTACGCTGCCACCCGCGGCGGCGTCTACAACGCGCAGACCAACTCCGCCGGGCTGGCACTGTCGCGCCCCTCGCTGCTTCCGTTGTCGCCCATCGACGGCGGGGATTTCGGCCTGCACCCGTCGTGCTCCGGGCTGCAATCGCTGTTTCAGCAGCAGCGCCTCGCGGTGGTGGCCAACATTGGTCCCATGGTCGTGCCGACCACCAAGCAGCAGTACCTGGACCGCAGCGTGCCTTTGCCACCCGAACTCTTTTCGCACAACAGCCAGACTACGCTCTGGCACAACGCCAACAGCGACACCCGCTATCCGTTTGGCTGGGGTGGCGACGTGGCGGCACGGATCGATACCGGGGCTGTTCCGGGCGGTCTGTCCTCATGCATTTCGATTGCCGGCAACACCCGCTATCTGATCGGCCCCCAGATCAAGCCCTACCAGATGCGCACCAGCGGCCCGGTGGCGTTGACCGACAGCAGCACCGGACTCAATACGGCCGGGCGCGCGCGTCGCGACCAGGCAATCACCGAGATGCTCGATCTCGACTACGGTCATCTGTTCGAGCGCGAGTACTCCGGTGTACTCAGCCGCTCGCTGGATCTGTACGAGGTGGTGACCACTGAACTCGCCGCAGACCCGCCGTTGATCACCGAGTTTCCTGCCAACAATTCGCTGGGCAACCAGCTGCAGATGGTGGCGCGCATGATCCGCGCCAGCAGGAGGCCCGCCATCGATCACAGGCGTCAGATCTACTATGTATCTCTGGGCGGATTCGACACCCACGGCGGGCAGATGGTTGATAACGGACAGCCCCTGTTGATGCAGAGGCTCTCAGAGGGCATGGCGGCCTTCCAGGCGGCGCTGGAGGAAATTGGTGCCGCCGACAACGTGGTGACCTTCACCATGAGCGAATTCGCGCGCACGCTGACATCCAATGGCAGCGGATCGGACCACGCATGGGGCAGCCTGCAGCTGCTGATGGGAGCGCCGGTCGCAGGACAGCGCTTCTACGGCAGCTACCCGCTGCTCGACAACGATGGCTCCCAGACCCTGACGCGCGGGCGCGTGGTACCGACACTGGCGGTGGACCAGATGGCGGCGACCCTTGCAAGCTGGATGGGGGTATCGGATATCGCGCTGGATGCCATCTTCCCGAACCTGCAGAACTTCGCGCCGCGCACGCTGCCATTCCTTGTCCCTTGAAAGCACTCAACGCATGCGTGCGAGCCTGGAGATCGCGGCCAGCGCCAGCAGCACGGCGAGCAGCAGTGTGCCGGCTGAACCCAGTCCTGGCACCGCTGTAGCCTGCGGGATCATGAATCCGCCCGAATAGGTCACTTCCAGACGTGGCCAGAACGCCGGGTCCGGGTGCTCCCTGGACCCCAGGCGTTTGGCGGTAGGGGGCGGCTGCGTTTCGTCGGCGCGAAGCTGCCAGCCGAAGTTGGCTGCCGGCTGGTCCAGCCAGGTCTGCAGATCGGCAATCATCTGGGCCGTGGCAGCGATGACGTATTCGCCTTCGCCATCGAGATCGAAGCGGGCACTCGCAACCGCCGCCGTGTCGCCGCCCGGATTGTTCCAGAGCTGATCGGGAAATACCCGGAACGTCCAGGTGGCGTCGCCCGGTTCGGCGGGAGCGCCCAGACCGCCGGGGAAGCCGGCGTCAGAAGGACCTTCGCCCCATGCTCCTGTCAACGCAAACAGGTCGACGGCCACGACTTCGGCGATGGTCCGATCGACGCTCAGGTGCAGCGTCGCCGACTCGATCAGCGCCTGCGGCGGCAGCGAGCCTAGATCGAAACGCAACAGCGCCCGACGACGCAGGCCTTCGACGGTGCGACCGACAAAGAGGGACGGCCCCACGCCATTGGACACCGTACCGTCCTCCTGATAGAGGCTGGTATCGGCCACCGGCAGGAGCTGCACCGTATTGGTCCCGGACCGGGCGGGCGCGGCGACGACCATCACAAGCAGAGCCACCAGCGGGAAACCGGCAGCGCAACGGGAACGACGAACAGGACGCATCAGGGTGGTTCCGGCGGGGGACGGGCGGCAGCTTCTCAGGACCGGGTGGCGCAGGCAAGCACACTTGAATTTGGCGCGCCCGTCCACACTTTGCTGTCAACGTCCCCACAACCCGAGGAGGTTGCCATGACCATTTCCCGCTACAACCCGTGGAACGCCCGCAACTCGCTGCAAGACGAGATCAAGCAGGTGTTCGACCGTTTCGTCTCCGAAGACGGCAGCGACAACTCCAACGTCGTCACCAGCCAGTGGGCGCCGCGCGTTGATATCCGCGAGGAGGCCGACCGTTTCGTGATCCTGGCCGACATCCCGGGCGTCGATCCCAAGGACATCGACGTCAGCATGGACAAGGGCATTCTGTCGATCAAGGGCGAGCGTGCAGCTGAAGCCAAGGAGGAGACCGAACGCTACACGCGCGTGGAACGTTCGCATGGACTGTTCTACCGTCGCTTCGCGCTGCCTGACAGCGCCGACGCCGACGGCGTCAAGGCGAGCGGCAAGCACGGGGTGCTGGAGATTTCGATTCCCAAGCGACCGGAAAGCACTCCGCGACGAATCCAGGTCAACCACTGATCCCTGCCATTGCGGCAAGCGCCCGCGGCCATCGCCGCGGGCGCTGGCTGCATACTGGGCGACTGATTCCCCAAGGCGGTCTCGATGGAGTTCAAGGACTACTACCAGACGCTCGGAGTCTCGCCGCAGGCGGGCGCCGACGAGATCAAGCGCGCCTATCGCAAGCTGGCGCGCAAGTATCACCCGGATGTCAGCAAGGAGCCCGGCGCCGAGGACAAGTTCAAGGCGCTCAACGAGGCCCACGAGGCGCTGCGCGATCCCAACCGTCGATCGGCATATGATCGCCTTCGGGCCAGCGGTTTTCGCCCTGGCGACCAGTTTCGACCGCCGCCCGATTTCGGCGATGGTTTCGACTTTGGCGATGTCGGCGGCGAGGGCGGGTTCAGCGATTTCTTCGAGTCCCTGTTCGGCCAGGGCCGCCGCCGTGCCGGGCCGCGCCGGGGACGTGATCGCGCCGCAGTGGTCGAGATCGATCTGGAAACGGCCTTCACCGGGGGCGTACAGCGCCTCAGTCTGCCCGAGGGCAAGACCCTTGAGGTCAAGATCCCCGCCGGGATTCTTCCGGGACAGCAGATCCGTCTAGGCGGGCAGGGGACGGCCGGTTCAGCCGGAGCCCCCGCCGGCGATCTACTTCTGGAGATTCGCTATCGGCCGCACCCCGGATTCGAAGTGGAGGGACGCAACGTGGTTCACCGCTTGCGATTGCCGCCGTGGATGGCAGCACTCGGCGGGGAAGTCGCGGTCCCGACGCTGGGCGGCAGCGTGGCCCTGCGTATTCCCGAGGGTTCGGGAAGCGGACGCAAGATGCGCCTGCGCGGGCGCGGGCTCCCCGGCAAGCCACCGGGAGACCAGTTGGTGGTGCTGGAAGTGGACGTCCCGCAGGCTGCCTCCGAAACGCAACGCAGCGCCTGGGAGGCGCTGCGCGATGCCTACGAGAAGTAGTGGTTTCAGCAGCGTCAGCCGCCGACGTGTTCGCGAATGGTCTTGACCAGTTCGGCTTCGTTGACCGGCTTGGTGATGTAGCCCTTGGCGCCCTGGCGCATGCCCCATACACGGTCGGTTTCTTGATCCTTGGTGGTGACCAGGATGACCGGAATGTGGCTGGTCTGCTCGTCGCGGCTGATCTGACGAGTCGCCTGGAAACCATTGAGGTTGGGCATGACCACATCCATGAGGATGAGATTCGGCTTGTCGCGCTTGGCCGCTTCCACGCCGGCCGCACCATCTTCGGCGGTCAGCGCTTCGTGACCCATCTTCTCGACAATGCGCTTGAGGCTGGCGAGCTGGGTCGGTGAATCGTCAACGATAAGGACTTTGGCCATGGGCTCTCCCCGAGGGGCTGGCGAACAGCGCAAGAGTCTAGCGGTTGCGGACCATGAACGCCATGCAGGCTAAATATTGACCAGCGTTCGACCGAAGGAGTCGCCCGCAAGCATTCGCTCGAAGATGTCGGGCAGGCCCTCGAGCCCGGTTTCACGCGTGGCAATGCGTGCCAGATGTGCGGGCTTCCAGGACGTCGAGAGGCGCCGCCAGACCTCGTCGCGCAGCTCGCGCGAGGTGCCTGCCGATGCAATTCCGAGCAGGCTCACGCCGCGGATGATGAAGGGCATCACCGTTGTCTGCAGGCCGATGCCGCCCGCCATTCCGCAGGAGGCGATGTTCCCGTATGGCTGGATCACCCGGGTGAGTCCGTTGAGCATGTCGCCGCCGACATTGTCGATGGCACCGGCCCAGCTGGTCGCCTCCAGCGGCTTTTCACCCCAGTACAGGTCTTTGCGTGAGATGCATTGCTGCGCACCCAGCTCCTGCAGGAAATCGAAGTGGTCGGTTTTGCCGGTGATGGCGTGGGCCTCGTAACCGGCCCGCGTGAGGATGTCGATGGCAAGCATGCCGACTCCACCCGTGGCGCCCGTGACCACTACCGGTCCTAGTTCCGGGCGCTGCTCGTTCTGCTCCATGCGCAGCAATGCGAGGCCAGCGGTGAAACCTGCCGTCCCGAGAATCATCGACTCCTTGAGTTCAAGTCCCTGCGGCAGATGCACCGTCCATTTCGATTCCAGCCGCGCGTAGCCGGAGAATCCGCCATCGCGGGTCTCCGACAGACCGCAGCCGGTGCAGAGGACCGGATCGCCTTCGCGAAACGCAGGGTCGCTGCTGGCGACGACATGTCCGGCCACGTCGATGCCACCGACCAGGGGCGACTCGCGCAGGATGCGACCCTTGCCGGTACCGGCCAGCGCGTCCTTGTAGTTGACGCTGGAATGAGCGACCTTGACGACCACCTCTCCGGGACTGAGGTCGTCCAGGGACAACGTCTCGATGCCGGCCTGGTGTGTGCCGGCTTCAGCGTGGATGCGGAAGGCTTGAAAGGAATCAGTGCTGGTCATGTCCATGGCCCTGCTGTGCGAAAGTTCTTGAGGAGCATCGGTCCGCGTAGGCTGCAGAGTTTCGTTCAGTTCGCCTTGTGGATGGCGCGCTTGTCGACGGCGAGCGCGGCTTCGTGTACGGCTTCGGACAAGGTAGGGTGGGCATGGCAGATGCGCGCCAGATCCTCGGCCGAGCCCTTGAACTCCATGGCCACCACGCCTTCATGCACCAGTTCGGAGACGTTGGCGCCGACCAGGTGCATGCCGAGGATGCGGTCGGTCTCGGCGTGGGCGATGATCTTCACCATGCCCGCCGTCTCGTTCATTGCCACGGCGCGGCCGATGGCGGCGAAGGGGAAGCTGCCGGTCCGGTAGGGTATCCCCGCTTCCTTGAGTTCCTTTTCGGTCTGGCCGACCCAGGCGATCTCCGGTTCGGTGTAGATCACCCACGGTACGGTGTTGAAATCAACGTGCGCCGGTTGGCCGGCGATGCGCTCGGCCACGGCGATTCCTTCCTCGCTGGCCTTGTGCGCCAGCATCGGCCCGCGTACGCAGTCACCGATGGCCCACACGCCCTCGACGCTGGTTGCGCAGTGTTCGTCGACGTCGATGAAGCCGCGATCGGTCAGCCTCACGCCAGAGTCTTCGGCGAGCAGGCCTTCGCTGGCGGCGCGGCGGCCCACCGCGACCAGCAGCCGGTCGACTACCAGGGTGTGCTCGTCCTTGCCGTCGCTGTAGGTGACGTGCACCTCCTTCTTCTTGACCTCGGCCTTGCTCACCTTGCAGCCCAGCTTGATGTCGAGCCCCTGCTTCTTGAATTCGCGCGCAGCGGCCCTGGCGATGTCGGCGTCGGCAGCGGGAAGAAAGTCGGGCAGGGCTTCGAGAATGGTCACCTCGGCGCCCAGGCGCCTCCACACGCTGCCCATCTCGAGGCCGATCACTCCGGCGCCGATCACGCCCAGTCGCTTCGGTGTGTCCTCGAAATCGAGCACGCCGATGTTGTCGATGATGTGCGTGCCGTCGTGCCTGGCAAATGGCAGCTCGATCGACACCGAGCCGGCGGCGATGATGACCTGCTTGCCTTTCAGCTCGACGTTCTCGCTGTCGTGGCCCTTGATCTTGACCACGCGATCCTTGTGCAGGGTTGCGAAGCCGTGGAAAGCCGTGACCTTGTTGGCCTTGAAGAGAGCCGCGACGCCGCCGTTGAACTGCTTCACGATCCGGTCCTTGCGCGCCACCATCTTCTTGACGTCAATCGCCGGCTTGTCGGCGCTGATGCCGTGGTCGGCAAACATGTGGGTAAGGTTGTGGAACTGCCGCGACGAGTCCAGCAGCGCCTTGGACGGAATGCAGCCCACGTTCAAACAGGTACCGCCCAGCGCCAGCCCGCCACCCTCCTTGGCCTTGAAGGCATCGACGCAGGCCACCTTCAAGCCGAGCTGCGCAGCGCGGATCGCGGCCACGTAGCCGCCGGGGCCGGCGCCGATGACGATGAGGTCGAAGGTTTGCATGGGTGGGAGCCTCGGTGTCTTGTAGGAATGGTTTCGCAGGGGTCAGGGCAGGAAAAATCCAGTTCCAGTAGTCAGTTCCAGCAGCCAGAAAAGCCCGTGTACCGACAGGGCACTGCTGTTTCCATCAGATCCGGTACGCGGATGCCCAAGGCAGAGCGATCAGTGACCAGCCCGCC
>CAZGKE010000001.1:12136-43070 GCA_964526035.1 uncultured Gammaproteobacteria bacterium
CTGGTACTCGCTTCCAAGCTACTCGGACCGTGCCAAAGGTTGATTCAGTGTGTTGAGGCGTACCCTGCCACAGCGGCACTACAGTCCCAACAACATCCGATGCGGATTCTCCAGCTGGTTCTTGATGTCGACCAGGAACAATACCGCGTCCTTGCCGTCGACGATGCGATGGTCATAGCTCAGGGCGATGTACATCATCGGCGCGGCGACAATCTGGCCGTCCTCGACTACTGGCCGCTCCTTGATGGTGTGCATGCCGAGGATCGCCGACTGCGGCGGATTGACGATGGGGGTCGACATCAGCGAGCCGAAGGTGCCTCCGTTGGTGATGGTGAACGTGCCGCCCTGCAGGTCGTCCAGGCTCAGCTTGCCGTTGCGCGCCTTGGTCGCATAGTCGCCGATGGCCTTCTCGACCTCGGCGAAGCCCATGCTCTCGGCGTTGCGCAGCACCGGTGTGACCAGGCCCTTTTCAGTGGCCACCGCGATGGAGATGTCTGCGTAACCGTGGTAGATGATGTCGCTGCCGTCGACCGAGGCGTTGACCACCGGAAAGCGCTGCAGGGCGTTGGCCGCGGCCTTGACGAAAAAGCTCATGAAACCGAGCTTGATGCCATGCGTTTTCTCGAACGCCTCGCCCATCGCCTTGCGCATCTTCACCACCTGCGCCAGGTTGATTTCGTTGAACGAGGTCAGCATGGCGATGGAGTTCTTGGACTCCATCAGTCGCTCGGCGATGCGCGTGCGGATGCGCGTCATCGGCACGCGCTGCTCGGAGCGAGCGCCCCCGGGCACGGTCAACGGCTCGGCGGCCTTGGCATTACCCGCGGGCTTTGACTCGCCACGCATGAAATTGATCAGGTCCTCCTTGGTGACGCGGCCATCACGTCCGCTGCCCTCGACCTTGGCCGGGTCGATGCCGTGCTCTTCGGCGACGCGGCGTCCGGCCGGCGAGAGTTCCGAGAGATCGGCGTCGTCGCCTTCGGCCTTTGCAGTGGTCTGCTTGCTGTCTTCGGCATCGACGGACTTTTCCGCCTTCTCCGCCTTCTTGTCGTCGCCTGCCTTCGGTTCCCGCTTGGCAGGCGATGCCCCGGCCTCGACGACAGCAATGAGTTCCTGGCTGCCCACGACGTCACCGGTCTGCTTGAGGATCTCCTTCAACACGCCGTCCGCGGGTGCGGGCACCTCGAGCACCACCTTGTCGGTCTCCAGATCAACCAGGTTCTCGTCGCGCGTCACGGCGTCGCCCACCTTCTTGTGCCAGGTGGCGATGGTGGCGTCGGAGACCGATTCGGGCAGGACGGGGACTTTGACTTCGATGCTCATCGGGTGCGGATCCTGAAACGGTTGGAGTTCATTCGGGTGGGTGCTCGCCTTCGAGCTCGCCGGTCAGCGCCTTCTCGACCAGCGCGGCCTGTTCTTCGACATGGGTGCTGTAGTGCCCGGTTGCCGGCGCCGGCGAGCGCACTCGGCCGACGTAGTGCAGCGTGTGCCTTTCGGAAATGCAGAAATGGAGGTGGTGGCGGATCTGGAACCAGGCCCCCTGGTTCATCGGCTCTTCCTGGCACCAGACCACGTCCTTCGCGGCGGGGAATCGCGCCAACTCCTCTTTCAGTTCGGCGCGCGGGAACGGATACAGCTGCTCCACGCGCACCAGCGCGACGTCCTTCAGCTTGCGCTCGCCGTGGCTTTCCAGCAGGTCGTAGTAGACCTTGCCGCTGCACACCACCACGCGCTTGACCTTCCTTGGATCGGCGGCGCAGGTGTCGGGAATCAGGGTATGGAAGCGACCCTCGCTCAGGTCGTCCAGTGTCGATACCGACTGCTTGTTGCGCAACATGCTCTTCGGGGTCATCACGATCAGCGGCTTGCGCACGCGACGCTTCATCTGCCTGCGCAGCATGTGGAACATCTGCGCCGGCGTGGTCGGCACGCAGACCTGGATGTTCTCCAGCGCACACAGCTGCAGGAAGCGCTCCAGCCGTGCGGAGCTGTGTTCGGGCCCCTGGCCTTCGTATCCATGCGGCAGGAACAGCACCAGCCCGCACAGACGTCCCCACTTGGCCTCGCCCGAGGTGATGAACTGGTCGATCACGACCTGCGCCCCGTTGCCGAAGTCGCCGAACTGAGCCTCCCAAATGACCAGGGTGCCGGGGTCGGCGGTGGAGTAGCCGTACTCGAAGGCCATCACCGCCTCCTCGCTCAGCAGCGAGTCGATGATGGCCATCGCGCCGGGTTCGGGATTGACGCGAATCAGCGGCGTTACGGTCTCGCCGCTTTGCTGGTCGTGCAGCGTCGAATGACGATGGAAGAAGGTGCCGCGACCGGAATCCTGCCCGACCAGGCGCAGCTTGAAGCCCTCGTCGAGCAGGGTGGCATAGGCCAGGTTCTCGGCAAAGCCCCAGTCCATCGGCAGTTCCCCGCTGGCCATCTTGAGCCGGTCGGCCATGATCTTGGCGACGCGCGAGTGCAACTGCATGCCTTCGGGCACGCGCAGGATGGTGTCGGAGAGCTGGTCGAGGCGCTTGCGCTCGACGTGGGTGTCGGCGGTTTCAGTGAGCGACGAGCCAAGATGCGGCGACCAGTCCACCACGAAGTTGTCGCGCAAGTTGCCATCGAGGTCGGCGACGACGCGGCCCTCGTCCATGGCCTGGCGGTAGGTGTCGGTCATGGCCTTGGCGTCGTCCGCCGGCACTACGCCGTCGGCGGCGAGGCGATCGGCATACAGCTCGCGGGTCGACTTGCGGCTGCGGATGTTCTGGTACATCAGCGGCTGCGTGGCGGCGGGTTCATCGGCTTCATTGTGGCCGTGACGGCGGTAGCAGACCAGGTCGATCACCACATCCTTGTTGAAGGTCTGTCGGTAGTCGAAAGCCATCTGCGCGCAGAACACGACGGCTTCCGGATCATCGCCATTTACGTGCAGTACCGGGGCGTTGACCATCTTGGCGACGTCGGTGCAGTAGAGCGTGGAGCGCGCTTCCCTGGGATCGCTGATGGTGAAGCCGACCTGATTGTTGATGACCACGTGGATGGTACCGCCGACGGCAAAGCCGCGCGCCTGCGACATGTTGAAAAGCTCGGCGACCACACCCTGTCCGGCGAATGCGGCATCGCCATGAATCAGCACCGGAACTACCTGCTGGCGGGCATCGTCTCGGCGACGTGTCTGGCGCGCACGTACCGAGCCGGTCACCACCGGGTCGATGATCTCCAGGTGGGACGGATTGAATCCGAGCACCAGGTGGACGGTGCCACCGGGCGTGCGCACATCCGACGAGAAGCCCATGTGGTATTTCACATCGCCGGTGTGCGCCGGATCTCGCGGCAGATCGTCATGCTTGCCCTCGAACTCGGCGAACAGCTGCTGAGGCGGCTTGCCGAGCACGTTGACCAGCACGTTGAGGCGGCCGCGATGGGCCATGCCCATGACCATTTCGCGCACCTTTCCGGCACCGGCCTGGCGCACCAGTTCATCGATGAGCGGAATGAGGCTGTCGCCGCCCTCCAGCGAGAAGCGCTTCTGGCCAACGTACTTGGTGTGCAGGTAGCGCTCCATGCCCTCGGCCGCGGTCAGCCGATCGAGGATGTGGCGACGCTCCTCGGGCTTGAAGTCGAAGCGGCCGCCGGCGCGCTCCAGGCGTTCGTAGATCCAGCGCCGCTGGGTGGCGTCGCTGATGTGCATGAATTCGGCGCCGATGCTGTCGGTGTAGGTGCGCTTGAGCAGGTCGAGCAGGTCGCGCAGTTTCATGCGCGACGGCCCGGTCAGGGTGCCGGTACCGAACTCCGTGCCGAGGTCGGCAGGGCTCAGACCGTGGAACTGCAGGTCGAGATCGGGTGCTGGCGGCTTCTGCCACATGCCCAGCGGATCGATATCGGCATGCAGGTGGCCGCGCGAGCGGTAGGCAGTGAGCAGACGCAGCACGCCAGCCTGTTGCCCGGCAAATGCCTGGTCGACAGGCGCCGCTGCGCCTGCAGCGCCGTTGCGGCGGACTGGATTGGCGAACGCGGCGACGATTGGGCCGTGCGCGACGTCACCGGCCTCGCGCCCCTTGAGCTGGTCGAAATAGCTGCGCCAGGCCGACGTCACCGACGCCGGATCAGCCAGCCAGGACTCGTACAGTTCTTCGACGAAGGCGGCATTGCCGCCGGAGATGTGCGATGACTGGCGAAACGCTTCGATCTTGGAGCTGCTCACGATGGGTCCGTATCAAAAGCGCGCCTAGGGGCGCGCTTGCGGGTGCGTAGCTGGAAACTGCCGGGCAAAAAGGCAGAAACGGGCCCAAAAGTATAACCGTTTCGCCGATTGGTGCGATGCGGCGAAACGGCCAGCGCGTGACAGCGGGCAGCGCCAGACGGGGCAGGCGAGGGCGTCGTCGGACGCGGCCGGCCCGGCGTGAGACGGTTAGAAGCTGCGCCTCAAACCGTGAGCTTGCGGAGTTCGTCGCACGGCCGGCCACGCTCCCAGACTTCCTCGAACGCCTTGAGCAGATCACGGTGCCGGCCGGGGGCGTAGGTGTCGCCGTCGCCGTCAAAACGGCTGCCCAGGGTGCGATGGTAGAAGCCTCCACGGTCGTTGACGATCTGGGCTCCGACCAGCTGGCTTTCATCTTCGCTGCCCGGTTTGCGGAACTGGAAGACGCTTGTGAGGCGTTGCGCCAGCGGGATCAGCCGATGATTGGCATTCACTGCGGCCCGTGGGTCGTGGACCAGGATTCGGATGCGTGCGCCCCGTCCGCTTGTGGCCAGCAGCTTCAGAGCCTCCAGTACCTGTTCCTGATCCAGGAACCCGCTTTCGAGATCGGGAGTGATGACGGCAAGTTCGCGCCGCGCCAGCCCGATCAGCTTGAGTGCGAGCATGGTGGCGCCTTCGCGATCGAGGATCTTGACCGGATCCTTGGGAGCCGGTGGCGGGGGCGGCGGCCGGTCGGGCGCCACGCGGGGACCGAAAGCCAGGCGCATGACGAAGTGCGGAATGCCGGCTTCCAGGAACTCGTCGCCTTCCGTTGCGAAGCCGAAGCGCTCGTAGAAGCGTCGCGCGCTGGATTGCGCATGACACCAGACCGCCTCCATTCCCGCGTCATGGGCCATGTCCATCAGCGCCTGCAGGATCACGCTCCCGACGCCGCGCTCGCGCCAGTCGGCCAGTACCGCCATGCGACCGATCTTGCCCTCTGGATCGAGGCGTCCGGTGCCGATGGGACGATGCTGAAGATCGCGGACCACGACATGTCGGCACAGTGGATCCTGATCGTCCCATTCCTCCTCGATCGGCACCTGCTGTTCCTGGATGAAGACCTTGTCACGCACATGGCGCAGGATCTCCTGGTCCGTTTCCCAATGCGCCACTTCCAGATAGAACTCAGAGGGAATCATCGACCGATCTCCAGATGTCCTGCGTTGATCATGCTGCGCAGCGTCTCCTGGTCCGACGCTGCCATTTCCCGTGCCAGTTCAAGCCCGATGCCGGCGTCGCCTTCCAGTGCCCGTGCCAGCGCCAGACTTGCATGATAGCGGTCGCCGCCGAGATGGATGACGGCCGCACTGCGACCGCTGCGGTGCCAGACCAGCCGACTCCACGGGTTGCGCAACAGCGCGCCGCTACCCTGCAGCCGTCTGCCCAGGCCTGCAGCGGTCAGCGCGCGCTGGCGCGGCGTTGGGGCAAAGGCGTTGCGGTAACGGCTCAGAAAGCCGGCAACCATGTCTGCCAGGCTGTCATCGTCGGCGATCGCTTCGGTCAGCGTGGCACGGGCGCGGGCAATCGCAGCGGCGTCGAGTTCGGCGACGTGTCGTGGCGTCAACAGATCCGGGTCGCGATAGCGGGCATCGTCGCCGAGCCGCTCGGCTAGCGCATCGGCGACACCCGAGAACAGTTCGGCCACCGAAGGCGCGCGCATGCCCACCGACCAGGTCAGGCAGGGGTCCAGGGCGACGCCATGGTGAGGCACGCCTGGAGGTAGATAGAGCATGTCGCCGGGTTCCAGCATGAAGCGGTGGCTCGGCTGGAAGCGCTGCAGGATGCGCAGCGCCTGATCCGGGCGGAATTCCGATGGCGCGTCCGGGCGCGCATCGATCTGCCATTCGCGGCGTCCTTCAACCTGGAGAAGGAACACGTCGTACTGATCAAGGTGCGGACCGACCGAGCCGCCCGGCACCGCGAAGCTGATCATGATGTCGTCGACGCGCCATCGAGGCAGGAACCGAAACTCGCCGAGCAGACCACCGACGGTGTCGGGAAGCCACTTGTCGGCATCCTGCACCAGCAGAGTCCAGTCCTTGTGCCCGAGAGCGGCAAAGCGGTCCTCGTTGAACGGACCGTGTTCGAGTCGGTAGTCGTCTCGTCGGCGATTGTGCACCACCAGTCTCGCCTGGATTTCAGCCTCGCAGGCCAGTCCGGCCAGCTGCTCGGCCGGCAGCGGATTGGCGAAGCCGGCAAAGGCGCCGCGGATCAGCAGCGGCTGCTTCTGCCAGTACTGCGCAAGGAAGCGGGTCGGGGTCTGGCCGAGGCGCTGACCTCGAGTGGCGCGGACTTCGATCATGGCCGCGGGCGCAGTCGCATCAGTGCAGGGCGTCCCACCCCTTCTTGGGCGCAAAGCGCTTGCCATAGCGGTCGGCAAGCCGTTCCAGGCGCGCCTTCAGTTCGGCAGCGCCAATGCTCTTGATATGTTCGATGGGGCCGCCGCGGAACGGCGCGAAGCCGGTCCCGAAAATGACGCCGGCGTCGAGCAGGTCGGCGTTCTCCACCACGCCCTCATGCAGGCACGCCACCGCCTCATTGAGAAACGGCAGGATCAGACGATCCTCAAGATCCGCGGGCGGCCGGTAGCCGGCGTCGACCGACGGCCGAACCGCGCGCCCATCCTTCCATGTGTAGAAGCCCTGTCCGTCCTTGCGACCGCGCTTGCCGTCCTCGAGAAGCTTGTCCAGGCCTGGCGGTACGTCGATATCGAGGAAATCGGCAAGAATCCTGCCCACCGAGGCGGCGACATCGAGTCCCACCTGGTCTGCCAGCTCGATGGGCCCCATGGGCATGCCGAAGCCCTTGGCGGCCTTGTCGATGACCGGGCCGGGCACGCCTTCGTTGTATAGGGTGATGGCTTCCAGCAGATAGGGAAACAGGATGCGATTGACCAGGAATCCGGTGCTGGCGGCCACCGGCACCGGCAGCTTGTCGATGGCCTTGCCAAACGCCAGCGCGCGCTTGATCACAGACTCGTCTGCACCATCATGGCGCACGATCTCGACCAGCGGCATCATCGGCACCGGGTTGAAGAAGTGCAGACCGATGAACTGCTGCGGGCGCTTCAGCCCTTTGCAAAGGGCGTCAAGAGGAATACTGGAGGTGTTGCTGGCGAGGATCGCGTCCTTTTTCATCTTCGGCTCGGCGTCGGCGAACAGCTTCTGCTTGGCTTCGAGGTTCTCGTAGATCGCTTCGATGATCAGGTCGGCCCTGGACACGCCCTCGCCTTCGAGGTCGGCGCTGAGGCGGGCACGCGTTTCCGCTCGCTTGCTTTCGTCGCGGATGCGTTTGGCGAAAAGCTCGTCGGCGCGTCCAAGGGCAGGCTCGATGAACTTCATCTCGCGGTCCTGCAGGGTCACGCTGAAACCGCGCACGGCGCACCACGCGGCAATATCGCCACCCATCACGCCTGCGCCGATGACATGGACATGTTCGATACCATGTTTGACCCCGGCGCCGAGGCCCTTGAGCTTCTCCTGCAGGAAGTACACCCGCACCAGGTTGCGTGCGGTCGGGGTGGTGGCAAGCTTCGCGACCGAATGCTGCTCGGCCCTGAGCATCCCGCGCAGGCTGCCGCCGTGCCGGCGCCAGGTCTCGATCAGCAAGAAGGGCGCGGGGTAGTGCGCCTTCTTCGCCTTGCGCGCCACCTGCTTGCGGATCATCGGTGCCAGAGCCTGGCGCGCGGCCCAGGTGTTGGTCGCCCAGGCGGTGGCGCGCTGGGCGATGGGGCGCTGATGGCCCTTGCGCACCAGCTTCACGGCCGCTTCGAGCAAACCTTCGGGGTCGCTGATCCGGTCCACAAGACCGATGGCCTTCGCCTGGCTGGCGCGCAGGGCGCGCCCGGTCAGCATCATGTCGAGCGCCTTCGGCGCCCCCACCAGCCGCGGCAGGCGGGCGCTGCCGCCCCAGCCGGGATAGATGCCGAGCTTGACCTCGGGCAGTCCGATGCGGGTGCTGTCGTCGCTGCTGGCAACGCGATAGCTGCAGGCCAGCGACAGTTCGGTGCCGCCACCCATGCAGTGTCCGTGGATGGCGGCGCAGGTGGGGAAGGGCAGGGCGGCGACACGGTCGAAGACATCATGGCCGCGCTTGAGCGCCTCGCGCACCTTGGACTCATCGGTGAAGGCAGTGAACTCGCGGATGTCGGCTCCGGCAATGAAGCCGGCCTTCTTGGTCGAGCGGAACACCAGGCCGGCGACAGGCTCGATGGCGAGCCTCTCCAGCATCCGGGCCAGCTCTTCAAGCACCGGGGCGCCAAGCGTGTTCACCGGACTGTCCTTGCGGTCCAGGTTGAGGACGACCACCCCGTCTTCGCGCAGCTCGGGGTGCCAGTGGTCGAAGCGGAGTCCGTCGAATAAGGTCATGGCGATCGCGGTGTCAGGGAACTTGGGGAGGGCGACGCCGGTCAGAGCGCCGAAGATGCTTCCTGGAAGGTCTATGATCAAGGCTGCAACCATCAATGGTCAATTGCAGGTGCCCACGTCGGGTTCTGCCGCTAACATGCTCGCGCTGACGGGAGCACCGGGTTTGCGGGGCGCGCCGTGGCCGGATTCGAAAGAAGGACAGGTGCGGGTGGGCGAAAGCGATATTGATCGACAGCTTGTGGAGAGGGTCCAGGCCGGCGACAAGGCCGCCTTCGACCTCCTGGTGCGCAAGTATCAGCACAAGCTGTTGAGCGTCATCGGGCGCTACGTCTCCAACTGGAGCGATGCCCAGGACGTCGCGCAGGACTCGTTCGTACGTGCCTATCGGGCCATCGGCAACTTCCGCGGCGAAAGCGCCTTTTACACCTGGCTGTACAAGATTGCCGTCAATACCTCGAAGAACTGGCTGGTGTCGCAGAAGCGGCGCCCTCCCACCGATGATGTTGCAGTCGACGATGCGGTGTTTTTCGACGGCGATTCTCGGCTGAAGGACAGCGACACCCCGGAGCGCGAACTGATGCGCCAGCAGATGGAACAAATCGTCTACAAGACTGTCCAAGCGCTGCCGGAAGAGCTGCGCACTGCGATCTCGCTGCGCGAGGTCGACGGATTGAGCTACGAGGAAATTGCCCAAGCCATGCAATGCCCCATCGGAACCGTCCGTTCACGTATTTTCCGTGCGCGCGAAGCTGTAGACGTTCAGCTTCGTGGCCTGATTGACCAGGAGTCCTGAGTCGCCATGTCCCTCCATCCCGACAACGAGATTCTCGAGCAACTGTCCGCCCTGATCGACGGTGAGCTGGATGCCGAACGCACCCGGTTCCTCCTCAGGCGGCTTGCCGCCGATGCCGACCTGAGGCTGGCGTGGGAGCGAATGCACACGGCTCGCGCGTGCTTTCCCGGTAGTGAATCGATGCTCACAGGACCGGGATTCGCGGCGGGCGTTGCCGCGCTGGTGGCGGCTGAGCCGACCCCGCGGCGACGCAGCGTCACGGTTGCCCACTTCGGACGCTGGGTTGGCGGAGCCGCAGTGGCGGCCTCGGTGGCGCTGCTGGCCCTGGTCGCGGTAATGCCTGGCCAGAACCCGGAATCAAACGCCACGGCAACGGCGAGTGTCCCCGTTGGGTCGCCGTCCGGCGTTCCCGAAGTTGCTGCGTCGACGCTGCGCGAGCGCGACCTCAGGCCGAGTTTTGCAGCCCAGACGGCCTCGATAGCACGTCGCGCCGGACCCGCTGGCACGCTCGGACCGGTGGCGTCGGCGCAACCCCTTTACGTACCCGGCTATCTCGCGGGGCAGACTTCGCGCAGCCCGCTATGGGCGCTTCGTCAGGACAGTCAGAGCGGGGCCTGGATCATGGTCGAGGCTCGGCCAGAAGCTTCCGAAGACGGTTCGCCGGAGCGCTGAACGGCTCGCGTTGACCTTGGCCCCTTGAATTGGCAAGCCGCGCCGCCACTGTAGTGCGGGTCGGCGACGACGGCGTTGAGCTGCGTTTCACTGCGCCGTGCAAAGGATGCAGCAGCTGCAGCGGACGCTGCCGCGCGTTTCGTCTTTACGAGCCGGCCGAGCAGACGCTGACCTTGCCCGGACGCCTGTTCCGACAGCCTGTCGGGCCGGGTGAGCACGTCGAACTGACCATCGGCGATCGCGATCTGCGTCGGCTTGCCGGGCGAATGTACGCAGGCGCGTTGGTCGGGCTGATCATCGGTGCGGGCGCGGCAGGTTCAATCGCCGCGCTCACTGCCATTCCAGTCGACCTGACCGTGCTTGTCGGAGCGCTGCTAGGTAGCGCTGCTGGATGGCGAGCCGTGCGTCCCGACCCCGATGTCTCCCTGATTGAAATTCATGCAATTTCCTGAGGACCACCATGCGTAACAGAGTTGTTTTCATCCTGTCCCTGCTCATCGCGACCGCCGCCGCGCCGCTCGCCGCCCGCGTGGCTCTGCCCGATTTCACCGATCTGGTGGACGAGATGGCGCCGGCTGTCGTCAACATCGAGGCGACCCGCACCGCCCAGGCCCAGGCGCAGGAGTTCGGACGCCAGCAGGAAGAGGTCCCCGAGTTCTTCCGCCGATTCTTTGGTGAGCCCGGGATGCCGCAACAGCCGCGCGACCGGACCTCTTCGGGGTCGGGGTTCGTCATCAGCGCCGATGGCTACATCATGACCAATCACCACGTCGTCGATGGAGCCGACCAGCTGATCGTGCGCATGTCCGACCGCCGCGAATTCGAGGCCGAGGTGGTGGGCACTGATCCGCAGAGCGATGTGGCGCTGCTCAAGGTCGACGCGTCAGATCTGCCCACGGTAAGCCTCGGCGATTCCAACAAGCTCAAGCCCGGCCAGTGGGTCATTGCCATCGGTTCGCCCTTTGGTTTCGAGTACTCGGTGACCGCCGGCATCGTCAGTGGGACGGGGCGCAGCGTCGGCATGGGGCAGCAATATGTCCCCTTTATCCAGACCGACGTTCCGATCAATCGCGGCAACTCCGGTGGCCCGCTGATCAACATGTCGGGCGAAGTGGTCGGCATCAACTCCCAGATCTTCTCCAACACCGGCGGCTTCATGGGGCTGAGCTTTGCCGTGCCCATCGAAGTTGCCCGCAACGTTGCCGATCAACTTCGCGATCGCGGCTCGGTGTCGCGCGGCCTGCTCGGAGTCAACATCCAGGACGTCAATCGTGATTTCGCGCGCACGCTTGGTCTGGAACGTCCTCGTGGTGCCCTGGTCAGCGGTCTGACGCCTGGCGGAGCCGCGGAAAAGGCCGGCATTCTTGTGCAGGACGTGATCCTGTCATTCAACGGACGGGAGATACTGCGTTCTTCCGACCTCCCGCCGCTGGTCGGGGCGACCACCCCGGGCACGCGCAGTGAGGTCGAAGTTTTCCGCGACGGCAAGATCCGCGCCATCGAGCTCGTGGTCGGAGAACTGCCAGGCGAGAGCGCGGCAACGGGTTCGCGGACGCCGGCGGAGACTCAGCCCGCCAACCTCCTGGGGCTGCGCGTCGAGGATATCTCCAGCGAGCAGCGCGAACGCAGCGGCCTTGGCGAAGGGGAGGGCGTGCTGGTGACGGCGGTCAGCGGCGCTGCGCAGCGCGCCGGTGTTCAGCCCGGTGACGTGATCATGATGGTCGGGCGCGAGGCTGTGTCCAGCGCGGCACAGTTTGCCGCTGTCACGGAAGGCATCGAGATCGGCGATTCCGTCATGCTTCTGGTTCGGCGCGGCGAACAGACCAGCTTCTTTGCGGTGTCCCCTCGCAGAGGCGACAGCTGACAGCTGTCAGGCCATTTCGCCTCCCTTCCACACCTGACCTGGTTCAGCCGCGACGATAGGGTACTGCACCAGTAACGGAGTCCGGTGGGTGCGCGCTGCTTTCGCTCGCGGACCGATGCAGGAAATGCAGGCTCGCAGCAGAGCGCGTGTCATAATGCGGTTCAGCCGCCCGTCGGGTTCGACCCGGCGGGCGTCGTTTCTTCCGGCGGAGCCCATGCAGCACATTCGCAACTTTTCCATCATCGCGCACGTGGATCACGGCAAGTCCACCCTGGCCGACCGATTCATCCAGATCTGCGGTGGCCTTCAGGATCGCGAAATGGAAGAGCAGGTCCTTGATTCCAATCCGATCGAGCGGGAGCGGGGCATCACCATCAAGGCGCAGGCAGTGTCCTTGCCCTACGTGGCAGCCGACGGCCTGGAGTACATGCTCAACTTCATCGACACTCCCGGCCACGTCGATTTCTCCTACGAAGTGAGCCGCTCACTGGCCGCCTGCGAAGGCGCGTTGCTGGTGGTCGATGCGGCGCAGGGCGTGGAAGCGCAAAGCGTGGCCAACTGCTACACCGCTGTAGAGCAAGGCCTGACGGTCATTCCAGTGCTGAACAAGATCGACCTGCCGACTGCCGATGTTGCCAAGGTCAAGGGCGAGATCGAAGCCGTGATCGGCATCGACGCCGATGACGCTCTTGAGGTGAGCGCCAAGACCGGATTGAACGTGCGCGACGTGCTGGAGGCGATCGTGCAGCGCATCCCGCCTCCGGTGCCACGCGACTGCGTGGAGCTGCAGGCTCTGATCATCGACTCCTGGTTCGACAACTACCTTGGCGTGGTCTCGCTGGTGCGGGTCATGCAGGGTGAGATCAAACCACGCGACAAGATTCTGGTGATGTCCACCGGCCGTGCCCACGAAGTCGACCAGGTCGGCGTCTTCACTCCCAAGCGGCTGCGCAAGGAGCGTCTGGGGCCGGGTGAAGTGGGATTCGTCTGCGCCGCGATCAAGGATGTCCACGGTGCACCGGTGGGCGACACGCTGACGTCTGCGGCCAAGCGCGCGCCCAAGGCCCTGCCCGGCTTCCAGAAAATGCAGCCGCGGGTGTTTGCCGGCCTGTTCCCGGTAGAGGGCGACGACTTTCCCGCGCTGCGCGAGGCCCTTGAAAAGCTCAGCCTGAATGACGCCTCGCTCAATTTCGAACCGGAGAGTTCCGAAGCGATGGGATTCGGATTCCGCTGCGGCTTCCTCGGCATGCTGCACATGGAGATCGTTCAGGAACGCCTGGAGAGGGAATACGACCTCGATCTGGTCACCACCGCGCCAACCGTGGTCTACGAAGTGCTGCTGTCCGACGGCGAGGTGATGACCCTCGACAACCCGGCCAAGCTGCCGCCCGCGAACAAGATTACCGAGGTTCGCGAACCGATCATCCTCGCCAGCATTCTCACACCGCCTGACTATGTGGGCCCCGTGATTACGCTGTGCGAGGAAAAGCGCGGAAGCCAGCGCGGCATCCTGTACCTTGGCTCGCAGGTACAGATCAGCTACGAGCTGCCGATGGCCGAGGTGGTGATGGACTTCTTTGATCGCCTGAAGTCGGTGTCACGCGGCTATGCCTCGCTGGATTATCACTTCCTTCACTTCCAGCCCGGCCCGTTCGTGCGGCTGGATATCCTCATCAATGGCGAGCGCGTCGACGCCCTGAGCCTTGTCGCGCACCGCGGACTGGTTGACCGCCGCGGCCGCGAGCTTGTGGAGCGGATGCGCGAGCTCATTCCGCGGCAGATGTTCGACGTCGCCATCCAGGCAGCCGTCGGCGCGCAGATCATTGCGCGTTCCACGGTCAAGGCGCTGCGCAAGAATGTGCTGGCCAAGTGCTACGGAGGCGACGTCAGTCGCAAGCGCAAGCTGCTGGAGAAGCAGAAGGCAGGAAAAAAGCGCATGAAGCAGGTCGGCAGCGTGGACATTCCGCAGGAAGCTTTCCTTGCGGTGCTCCAGGTTGACAACAGAAATTGAGCGCGCCGACGAGCGCGCATTGGAATCCCTATGAGCCTTGATTTCGCATTGATCCTGGTGATCCTCACCGCCGTTTCCGGCGCCATCTGGGGAGTCGATCGCTGGATATTCGCGCCAGGCCGGCGCCGCCGGGCGGCCGACGGCAAGGGCAAGGAGCCAGTCCTCGTTGAGTACGCGCGCTCCTTTTTTCCGGTGTTTCTCATCGTGCTGCTGATCCGGTCATTCCTTGCCGAGCCCTTCCGCATTCCGTCGAGTTCGATGATGCCTACCCTGCTGATCGGTGATTTCATTCTGGTCAACAAGTTCTCCTATGGCATCCGTCTTCCGGTGCTGAACACCCGGATCATCCCGCTCGGAGAGCCGCAGCGCGGCGATGTGATCGTCTTCCGCTATCCGGAGAATCCCAAGGAGGATTACATCAAACGCGTGATCGGCGTGCCCGGCGACGAAGTCGTGTACCGTGCCAAGGTGCTCTACGTGAACGGGGAGGAGGTTCCCCAGAACGTCCTGGGGCGCTACATTGGCGAGGGCGCCGGACGCGACATGACCGGTGCCGAGCTGCGTGGCGAGGCGGTCGCGGACACCGAGTACCAGATCCTGGTGCGCGGGCAGCCCGGATTCGGTCCGCTGCGCGACGGACGCTGGCAGGTGGGCGAGGGTGAATACTTCGTGCTTGGCGACAATCGCGACAACAGTCAGGATAGCCGTGTCTGGGGGATGGTCCCCGAGTCCAATCTGGTCGGCAAGGCCTTCCTGATCTGGATGAACTGGGACGGCAAGAACGGCGGCATCGACTTCGGCCGCATCGGCAACATGATCAGATAGGGGAGACCGGTATGTACGCAATCATTCGTCGTCAGCGCGGCATCACGCTGCTGGGATTCCTGTTTATCCTCATTGTGCTCGGCTTCTTCGCGTACATGGGGATGCGCCTGTTTCCCATCTACAACGAGTTCTATACCGTGACCAGAGAGATGGAAGCCGTGAAGAAGGAAGCTGGCGTCGCCCTTCGCACACCGAACCAAGTACGCGAAATGCTGTTCGCGCGGCTTTACATCAGCTACGTCGAGAACGTGAAGGCGCAGCACGTCAACATAACAAGGGAACGTGGAACCTACACCATGACGGTCAAATACGAATTGGAGCAGCCCTTCATCCACAACATCCATTTCCTCGGTCGCTTCGACAAGACCGTTGAACTGACCGGACACCCCGGAGACTGAACAACGCGGAGCGCCACCATGTCCGGCCCCGTGCGGACGCGCCGATGACCGCGGCGCAGACGTTGCCGGACAGGGTATCCGGCGTCGATCACGTGTTCTCCGATGCGCGTCTGCTGCAGCAGGCGCTGTCGCACCGCAGCGTCGGGCGGCCCCACAACGAACGGCTCGAATTCCTGGGCGACAGCCTGCTGAACGCCGTGGTGGCCGAGGCACTGTTTCGGCGCTGGCCCTCCGCCGATGAGGGTGCCCTGACACGATTGCGGGCCAGCCTGGTCAAGGGTGAGACCCTTGCCGACATCGCCCGCGAGATCCAGCTTGGAGACGTGCTGCGACTTGGGCCCGGGGAGTTGCGAAGTGGGGGATTCCGCCGCGACTCGATCCTGTCCGACGCACTTGAGGCGATCATTGGCGCGGCCTATCTGGATGGCGGTTGGCCGGTATGCCAGCGCCTGGTACTGGCGTTGCTGGGGGAGCGCATCGAACAGGTCGACCCCTCGGGCGCCCTCAAGGACCCCAAGACGCTGCTGCAGGAGCGCCTGCAGGCCAGGCAGTTGCCGTTGCCGCAGTACAGCATGCTGGCCGAAAGCGGCCACGATCATGCGCCGCTGTTCCGTGCCCGCTGCGAGGTACCTGATCTTGGTCTGGTGGGGGAAGGCGAGGGCGGATCGAAACGCGTCGCCGAGCAGGCCGCGGCGCGCCTGGTGCTCGAAATGCTGGAAGACCCGGACCAGTCGCAGACATGAGCACGGCCAGCCCATACCGTGCTGGCTTGATCGCCGTGCTCGGACGCCCCAACGTCGGCAAGTCGACCCTGGTCAACGCCCTGGTCGGTGAGCGGTTGAGCATCGTGTCGCCGCGCCCGCAGACCACCCGCCATCGCATCCTCGGCATTCATACGACTGAGGTGGCCCAGTTCATCTACGTCGACACCCCGGGGCTTCACCGCGAGCGCTCCGGCGCGCTCCACCGATATTTGAACCGCTCCGCACGCAACGCGCTCACCGGCGTGCACGGCGCGCTGCTGGTCATCGAGGCAGGTCGCTGGCGCGATGAGGACGAGGATGTCTGGAAGGCGATCACCGATGCCCAGGTGCCAGCGGTGCTGGTGGTCAACAAGATCGACCTGGTCAAGGACAAGTCCAGCCTGCTCCCGTTCCTTGCCGAGACCACGCGCGAACGTGCTTTCGAAGGTGTCTACCTGGTGGAGGCGAAGCGCGGCAAGGGGCTTGCCGAACTCGAGGCACACCTGCTGCGACTGCTGCCCGAATCGGAACCGCTGTACGCGACCGACGAATACACCGATCGCAGCCTGCGCTTTCTCGCTGCCGAACGGGTGCGTGAACAGCTCATGCGCCAGCTCGGTGACGAGCTGCCGTACGCCACCACGGTGGAAATCGAGAATCTCGAAGAAGGTGACATGCTGCGCATTGCCGCCGTGATCTGGGTCGAGCGCGCCGGCCAGAAGGGTATCGTGATAGGTGCAGGCGGCGCCCGCCTGAAGGAGATCGGCAGTCGTGCCCGGTTTGATATGGAAAAGCTGTTCGGTCAGAAGGTGTTTCTCAAGCTCTGGTGCAAGGTCCGCGAGGGCTGGTCGGACGACGAGGCGGCGCTGCGCGGCCTCGGCTATTCAGAGTAGCTGGCTGTCAGCAGTCAGTCATAGGCTATCGGAGGAACAAGCTCGCCGGGACGCTGAGGTTGCTGCCCGCCCTTCGACGTTGCCGCATGGCTACCTGGGCTCGCTGATAGCAGATGGCTGACCCGCCCCTTGCCCTTGGCCGCTGGTGGATAATCCCCCCATGCCCGCCCAAGCCGCCTACATCCTCATCGCCCGTCCCTATCGGGAAACCAGCATGCTGGTCGAGGCGTTGTGCGAGCGCGATGGACGGGTGGGGTTGGTGGCGCGCGGCGTGCGCAGCGCGCGCGGACAGCCGACACGGGCTCTGCTGCAGCCGCTGCAACCCGTCCAGATCGACTGGCGCGGTCGCGGCGAGCTGCCGACGCTGAGCCTGGTCGAAGCCTCCGGGCCGGCACACCGCGTGGCTCCGGGCGATCTGATGTCGGTGTTCTACGTCAACGAACTGGTGCTGCGCCTGCTGCAGCGACACGACCCGCATCCTGGACTTTTCGAGCGCTATCGGCGAACGCTCGATGATCTGGCGGCAGGGCAATCACTGGCGTGGGCGCTGAGACGCTTCGAACGCGATCTGCTCGCCCAATGCGGCTACGCGCTGCTGCTGGATCGTGATGCCGACGGTGCGAATATTGCAGCAGACCGTCACTACCGCTACGACCCCGAGCGCGGCCCCTGGCCGTGTCCGCCCGGCACGGAGTCCTTTTCCGGCGAAGTGCTGGTTGCATTGCGTACCGACGACACACCCGCGGTCAGGGTCGAACGCGGATGCCGGCAGCTGCTGCGCAGCCTGTTGGAGCGTCATGCCAGCAGCAGCATCAGGAGTCTGCAGGTGCGCCGGGCGCCGCGCCCAGGGCCTGCAACAGCCGCTGCGCAGCCTGGAGATACGCAGTGATTCCGGGCTTCGCAAAGTCTCCCGAAGCGACCCCCACTGCCAGACGTTGGCCGGCTTGCTCAAGCTCCGCGGCGCCACAGAATCCGCAGCTGGCGCGCAGGCGGTGCAGCAGTCCGGTGACGGTCTCTGCATCCCCTGAACCAAAGGCTTCGGCTACGGCATCGATCTGCGCCGGCAGTTCCCCGGCGAACAGGGTCCTGATTCGACGAACCGCGTCGGGGGAACCGCCCAGAGCACGCAGCGCTGATACATCGTCTAGAATCGGGAACACCGACAGCGGCGGGAAACTGGTGAACGGGTGCGCCTGCCCACGGGCACAGTCCAGCAGCGTGCGGGCATTGATCGGCTTGGGCAGCGCAAGGTCAAACCCGGCGGATTGCAGTCGACGCGCACCTGCTTCGTCGAGCCCGGCGCTCAAGGCGATCGTCCGGGCGCCGGAGGATGCAGCGAGAGCGTCGACGCGAAGCGCAGCGACAATTTCGCTGCCGCCGAGCTGCGGCAGGTTCTGGTCCAGTACCAGCAGATCGAAGCGTTCGCGCTTCGCTACCGCGAGCGCCGATGCGCCGTCGGCAACAGTGACCACATTGCCCGCCGCGGACAACACCTCGGCCAGGAACCGGCTGCTGACCGGGTCGTCTTCCGCCAGCAGGATGTGCAGGCGTTTTTCCATGAATTTCCCCAGGGCCGATGGCGGATGGACAGCATGGCTTCGAGCGGGCCGCTGATCAAGGCGCTGTCATCTCTGTTGCTGCTGTGTTGCAGCAGCATTGGCCAGACTGCCGAGCTGGTGCTGCACCTTGAGCGCGCGGCCATGCCCGGCATCCAGGTCGAGGACATGGAGCTGATTCTCGACTGGCCGGAGAAGCGCTCGCCGCAGGCGGTCACGCTCAGGATGTCCCGGATAGTCATGCAATCACCGGCACTTGAACTGTCTGCACTCGAGTACCGGTGTCAGCTGTCGTTCGATGCCGCTGCAGGCCCGGGCTGCGAAGGTCCCGTCGCCTGGCGTGACGACAGAGACGGCGCGCACTCGGCAAACCTGAAACTCGGTATTGACGCCTTGGCGATCAACGCTGCGCTTTCGCTGTCCGCCGCTTCCCTCACGCTCGCCTGGCCGCGCGAGGCCGACCTGCCCGTGCGGATCGCCGCCGAGAACATGCCGGCGGCCTGGCTGCAGGGTGAACTGCAGGCGCTATGGCCCGGCGCGCGTCTGACCGATGGCGTATTGGGCGGTCGCTTCGAACTGGTCTGGAATGCCAACGATGCGCTTGCCATCAGCGGCCGTCTGCAGGCTGCGGGACTCGGTTTCGATACCGACGACGGCAGCGTGGCGGCAGCAGGCGTCAATGCCCATGGTGCGCTGGAAGCGGTTATCGGCGATCGCCTGCAGGTCAGCACCGACCTGCAGATCGAAGGAGGCGAGCTGCTTTTCGATCGCTTCTACGCCGAACTGCCGGGCCGCCCCTTGCAGTTCGTTGTGCGGGCCGATGAGGAAGGCGACGGCCGTTGGCAAATCCGCGGAATCCGGCTAGCCGACAACGGCATCTTCGACCTCGTCGGCGAGATGGGCCTCAACCTGACAAGCGAAAATTGGCTGCAGCGCGCCGACTTGCGGCTGGCAGTGGCCGACGCTGGTGAGGTGGTCGCCCGGTATGCCGACAGCCTTCTGGGTCTTGCCGGGTTGAGCGGGCTGCGCGCCGAGGGCGAATTCGACGCGAACCTGCGCCTGGATGCAGGCCGCCTTCGCGCGCTGGATGTGGAAGCCAGGAGTCTCTATCTGCTCGACGCAGGCGGACGTTTCGCGCTGGACGCAGCTTCGGGCAGTCTGGCGCTGGGTCCGGATTCTGCGGTCCGCGAGGACGAGATCCGCTGGGACGCGGCGAGCCTCTACCGGGTCCCATTGGGCCCGCTGAGACTGTCGCTTCGTTCGGGGGCCGAAGGCATCGAACTGCTTGGCCGGGCAAGTGTAGCCGTTCTCGGTGGACAGCTCTTCCTGGAGCGCCTCCACTGGCGACAGGAAGATGGCGAAGATACCGACCTCGAAGCCAGCCTTGGTCTGGAACAGCTCGATCTCGCTTCGCTGTCGGCGGCCTTCGATTGGCCACCATTCGGCGGCCAGCTGAGCGGACGCATACCTGCGGTGCGCTACGACGAAGGCATCCTCAGTTTCGACGGTGGTCTGCAGGTGGGCGTGTTCGACGGCAAGCTTGACATCGACAGTCTGAGCATGGAGCGCCCGTTCGGCGTGCTGCCGACGCTCAATGCCGATATCCGCTTTGCCAGTCTGGATCTGCTGCAGATGACCCAGGTGTTCGACATTGGAGAAATCCAGGGACGGCTGATGGGAAGCGTGCTCGGACTGCGCCTCATCGATTGGGAGCCGGTAGCTTTTGATGCGGTGCTGCGCACCGAGAAGGGCGCCGGCACCCGGCGTATCTCACAGCGGGCGGTGGACAGTCTTTCCTCGGTCGGTGGTGGTGGCGGCATTGCCGCACTGCAGTCCAGCGTGCTGCGCGTATTCTCCAGCTTCGGTTACGATGAGATCGGCCTGTCCTGCCGATTGCGCAACCATGTCTGCCACATGGACGGCGTTGATTCAGCCGGGCAGGGCTACGCTATCGTCAAGGGTTCCGGACTGCCGCGGATTTCCGTGGTGGGTCATCAGCGACAGGTCGACTGGCCGGTGCTTCTTTCGCGGCTGAAGGCGGCGACCACTGGTGCCGGACCCGTCATGAACTAGGAGATCTACATGCAAACGCTTCGCCTGTCCCTGCTGTCCCTGGCTGCGCTGGCGCTGGCCGCCTGCGTCACCATCAACGTCTATTTTCCCGCGGCCGCAGCGGAGCAGGCTGCGCAGGAGTTCATCGGCAAGGTCATCGGAGACAACGGGACGCCGGAAGGCGAGCCCGAAGCACGCAGCGTTACGCCCGCGAAGCGCGGCGTTCTGATCGCTGTGCTCGATTTCCTGATTCCCCCGGCGCACGCCCAGGCGGATATCGATATTCGCACGCCGCAGATCCAGGCCATCCAGGCACGCATGGCGGAGCGCTTCCGCGGCGAACTGTCGGTGCACTTCGATTCAGGCGCGCTGGGTTTCACCCGCAACGGCCTGATCGAGGTTCGTGACGCCTCGCAGGTGGGCCTTCGCGACCGCGCCGGAATCAACCAGGCTGTGGCCGATGACAACCGCGACCGCAACGCCGTTTACCGCGAGATCGCCCAGGCCAACGGCCACCCCGAGTGGGAAGACCAGATCCGCGAGACTTTTGCGCGTCAGTGGATCCAGCAGGCCCGCGCCGGCTGGTACTACCAGGATGCGCAGGGGAACTGGGTGCAGAAGTAGGTCAATCCGCTGCCTCGGTGTCTGCCAGGTCGGCGCCGAGGCATTTTGCGAGAGCATCACCGCCGCTGATTGAGCATGCACTCGGTCAGTCCATCCGCGGCGTCGATGCGGGTGGACACACGCGAGCCACCGGTGTTCAATGCGTGCCCGCATTCGAGGGCACCCCGGGCCTGTGCATCCGTGAAGATCATTGAAGCCGATATCACCGACCTTTCGCACGACGGGCGCGGCGTGGCGCGGGTGGAGGGCAAGGCGACGTTCGTGACTCGTGCGCTTCCCGGCGAACGGGTGCGTGCGCGGGTCACGCGCAGGCGTCGCAGCTTCGACGAGGCGCAGACGCAGGATGTCCTGGAGGCCTCGCCCGAGCGCGTCGAGCCCCGCTGCCAGCACTTCGACAGCTGCGGCGGCTGTGCCCTGCAGCACATGGATCCTGCTGCTCAGATCCGCGCCAAGGAACGCGTGCTGCTGGAAAGCCTGCAGCGCATTGGCGCAGTGGCACCGGAGTCGGTGCTGCCGGCGCTGACTGCCGAACCCTGGGGCTATCGACGCAAGGCTCGGCTCTCCGTGCGCTGGGTGGCCAAGAAGGGCAGGGTGCTGGTCGGCTTCCGCGAGGAAGATAGCCGCTTCGTCGCCGACATCCGACGCTGCGAGGTGCTGGTACCGCAGGTGGGCGAGCGTATCGAGGCCATCTCCGATCTGCTGCAGACGCTGGATGCGCGGCAGTCGATCGCCCAGATCGAAGTGGCGGCCGGCGATACGCAGACTGCCCTGGTGTTCCGCAACATGGAGGCGCTGGGTGAACCCGACCTGGAGCGACTACGAGACTTCGCGCGCACCTCCGGACTGGCGGTGATGCTGCAGCCGGGGGGCATCGACAGCGTCGCGGCGCTGGAGCCCGCCAAGGTCGATCTTCACTACCTGCTGCCCGCCCATGGCCTGCGCCTGGACTTTCTGCCGCTTGATTTCGTCCAGGTCAATTCGGCGATCAATGCGGCCATGATCGATCACGCCCTTGGGTTGCTTTCATTGGACAAGGACGACCGCGTGCTGGACCTGTTCAGCGGGCTCGGCAACTTCACCCTGCCGATGGCGCGCCGGGCTGCGCGGGTGACCGGCGTGGAGGGCGAACATGGGCTGGTCGCGCGGGCCGTGGAAAATGCCCGCCGCAATGGATTGGTTGACCGAGTCGACATGCATGTAGCCAACCTGGCCGAGGATCAGCAGCAGGCGCCATGGGCTCGGAGTGATTACGACAAGGTCCTGCTTGACCCGCCGCGCTCGGGCGCCGAGGCGGTTCTCGAGTATCTGCCGGGGCGCTCGGTGCGGCGCGTGGTCTACGTGTCCTGCCATCCGGCCAGCCTGGCGCGCGATTCCGGTACTCTGGTCCGCAAACACGGTTTCACCCTGACGCAGGCCGGGGTGATGGACATGTTTCCGCACACCGGCCACGTAGAATCCATTGCCCTGTTCGAACGTTAGAATCGAAAGCATCCATGGGTATCGAGATCGAGCGCAAGTTCCTGGTTGCCAGTGACGCCTGGCGTGTCGATGCCTTCAACCCCCGCCCCATGGTGCAGGGCTACCTCGGCGGCAAGCAATGCGCGGTGCGCGTCCGCACGTCTGCCGACAGCGCATGGCTGACGCTGAAGTCGGCCGGCGACAGCGTCACGCGGCTTGAGTTCGAGTATCCCGTGCCGCTGGCCGATGCGCAGCAGATGCTGGAGGCATTTGCCATCGGGCCGATGGTCGTCAAGACTCGCTACCATGTCGCGGCGGGCCCATTGACCTGGGAGATCGACGTGTTCGAGGGCGAAAACGCAGGCCTCCTGGTGGCGGAGATCGAACTGCCCCATGCCGAAGCGCGCTTCACGCAACCTGCGTGGCTCGGCCGCGAGGTCAGCGGCGATCCAAGGTTCCTCAACGTCAACCTTGCACGCCGCCCTTGGGCGAGCTGGAGCGAGGCGGAGCGTGCGGCGTGCTGATCGTCGGCCTCGAAGGAGTACACCTGAATACCCAGGAACGCAGCCTGTTGCGGCAGCCTGAGGTCAGCGGAGTCATCTTGTTCCGGCGCAACTACGCCGGGCGCGACCAGCTGCGTTCGCTGGTCGATGAACTCCGCGGGTCTCGCAGCGAGCCGCTGCTGATCTGCGTCGATCAGGAGGGCGGACCCGTGCAGCGTCTGCTCGAGGATGGGATTTTCCGGCTGCCCTCGCTGCAGCGAGTTGGCGATCTCTGGGACAGCGACGCGACCGCCGCCCGCGAGCGTGCGCGACAGCACGCCTGGCTGATGGCCAGCGAGGTGCTGGCGCTGGGCCTCGATCTCAGCTTCGCACCCGTCGTCGACCTCGCGCGCGGCAACCGCGCCATAGGCACCCGTGCGCTTCACGCCGATCCGCGGGTGGTCGGCGCACTGGGCGAAGCGTACGTGCAGGGCATGCACGAAGCGGGCATGGCCGCGACGCTCAAGCATTTCCCCGGTCATGGATCGGTGTTCGAGGATACCCATTTCGATGTGGCGCGCGACGTGCGGCCGCTGTCCACGCTGCGCGAAACCGATCTGCTGCCCTTCGCCTGCGGCATGGCGGCGGGTGCCGAGGCGGTGATGATGGCGCACGTTGAATATCCGCAGATCGATCCGCTGGCGGCGGGGTACTCGCGGCGCTGGATCATGGACATACTGCGCCAGGAAATGGGGTTCGCCGGCGTGGTGGTCAGTGACGACATCGGCATGGCGGCCGCTCACGGGGTAGGCGGCGTCGCAGCGCGTGTTGCCGCGCATCTTGATGCCGGCTGCGATCTGCTGCTGGCGTGCGCGCCGGCGCTGGTAGGCGAGGCGCTGGCCGCCTGCGTGGGCCGCTCCCCCTGCCCGCCGCAGAAGCTTGCTCTATTGCAGGGGCGGAGCGACCGAGCCTGGGAAGATCTCCTTGTCGACGAGCGTCATGGGCTCTGCCGCGATAAGCTGGCGCCCCTTTGTCAGAACGAAGATCCCCTCACATGAGTCGTCCGACGCTTGCCCAGGCGCTGAAGGATGCCGATCTGGTCCATGACCGCGCAGCGCTGGACGAAGCCATCGCTCGCATCGGGCGCGAAATCACCCGCGACTTCGCAGGCCAGCAGCCCGTTTTCATGACCGTTCTCAATGGCGGCGTGGTGTTCGCGGGCCTGCTCGCTCTGGAGATCGGCGTCGACCTGGAATTCGATGCCGTCCATGTCACGCGCTACCGCGGAACCAGCGGCGGCGAGCTGGTTTGGCTGAAACAGCCGCGCGCCGAACTGCGTGGTCGTCAGATTTTGTTGATCGACGACATCCTCGACGAAGGTCATACCCTGGCTGCACTGAAGCGCCACTGCGAGAACGCCGGCGCCAGCCGCGTGGCGATCGCCGTCCTCAGCCGCAAGATCCACGACCGCAATGTACCCGGAGTGCGCGCCGACTACGTGGGCGTCGAAGTGCCGGATCGCTACGTGTTCGGATTCGGCATGGACTTCCATGAGCAGGGTCGGAACCTGCCCGCCATCTACGCATTGAAGGAGTGAACATGGATCTGGCGGTCATTGGTGGCACCGGGCTCTACGACTTCCAGGGACTGAAGAATGCCGAGCGCGTGCTCGTCGAAACTCCTTTCGGGCCGGCTTCAGGTCAGGTGGTGGTGGGCACGCTTGCCGGTCGCCGCATCGGCTTTCTGGCGCGGCACGGGGTGAATCACACGGTGGCCCCGCATCGCATCAACTATCGGGCCAATATCTGGGCGCTGCATCATCTCGGTGCCCGCCGCGTGCTCGGCATCAATGCGGTCGGCGGCATCGGCGACGCCTATGCTCCACAGGTGCTGGCGGTTCCCCATCAGATCATCGACTACACCTGGGGACGCATTTCGACGTTTGCCGATGAAGAAAACGACGAAGTCCGTCACATCGACTTCAGCGATCCCTACGATTCTGCGCTGCGTCGGCACCTTCTCGATGCCGCCAAAGTGGCACACGCCGAAGCGGTCGACCATGGTGTTTACGCCGCCACCCAGGGGCCACGCCTGGAGACTGCCGCAGAGATCGAACGACTGCGCCGCGACGGTGCCGATCTCGTGGGCATGACCGGCATGCCCGAGGCGGTGCTCGCCCGCGAACTGGATCTCGACTATGCCTGCCTTGCCCTGGTGGCCAACTGGGCCGCCGGCTGCGGTGGCCAGGCGGCCATCAGCATGCCCGAGATCTACGCCAACTTGCGCGCCTGCACCGAGCGGGTGCCGGCCGTGGTGGAAGCGTTGCTGGCGGGACTGCCGGCCGATTGAGCCCGCATACAGAGTTGACGTCCCCCGTTGCTATACTCGCGCTGCCGGCCGCAGCATTCTGTTCCGGCTGGCGATCGTTCCGGCAACTCAGGGGTTGTTCCATGGCTACCGGTACCGTCAAGTGGTTCAACGACGCCAAGGGCTTCGGATTCATCGCGCCCGAAGGCGGTGGCGACGACATCTTCGTGCATTTTTCAGCCATCAATACCAATGGCTTTCGCACACTCAAGGAAGGAGAGAAGGTGAGCTTCGAAGTGGTCGAGGGTCCGAAAGGATCGCAGGCCGCAGGTGTGCACGTGGTGGCCTGACTGGCAGCCATCCACACACGAAAAAGCCCCGCTCCGGCGGGGCTTTTTCGTGTACGGTTCGCAACTTGAAACAGTCTCCGCTAGGGCAATGATCGTATACCTCCCCCTGCTGATCATGGTGTTTGGACCTGCCATTCTCATCCTGTGGATGGCGTGGCGGCAGCTGCGCCTGACCGCGCAGCGCTCCGGCGCCTCGATGTTCGATCTGCGGCCCTCCTGGAGTCGCGCGGTGATCGGACGGGCATTGAAGTGGACGCTGCTTGCGCTGGTGGCGATCATCGTGCTGACCATACTTCTTCAAACGCCCCTGGTGGGACGGGCAGTGGTCGTCCTTCCCTGGATTTTCGCCATCGGGGCGGGCACCGGGTTGATGCGCTGGCAGGAATCGATGAAGTGATTCCGGTCCTCGAGGCACCCCCGGTGCGGCTGCGCCCATGGGAGGAACGCGATGTTGGCGACCTCGTGATGCTGGCCAACAGTCGCGCCGTGTGGCGCAACCTGCGCGACCGCTTCCCGCATCCCTACAGCGAAGACGATGCGCGCGACTGGGTGGTCTGTTGCAGCAACCTGATGAGCGGCGAATGGAGATGGGCCATCGAGCGCGACGGTAGCTTGTGCGGCGGCATCGGCCTGCGCACCGGCGAAGACGTTGCGCGCTTTTCGGCCGAGCTTGGCTACTGGCTGGGCGAGGCATACTGGGGGCAGGGCAATGCCACGGCGGCGGTGCGCGCGGTGATCGACTGGGCGTTTGCGTCCACTGAAATCAGGCGCATCGGCGCGCAAGTGATGCACTGGAACCCCGCCTCCGCTCGGGTCCTGGAAAAAGCAGGTTTTCGCGCCGAGGGGCGCACGCGCCTCTCATCCTTCAAGGACGGCTATTTCGTGGACGATCTTCTTTTCGGCTGTCTGCGCGGCGACGCTGATGGAGTGGCGATGCCTTCGCTGGTGGCGGAGTCTTAGGGAACCTCTGAACAGGTCCCTTGGGGCGGCACGGTTGCCCCGCTCAGGGCCGCATGCGTCCCGCAGCCGATGATGCGCATCCATCAACGCTGCCGCTCGGCCTGGCGCGTTTGCGCGGCACGCAGCAACGGCCAGGCGATCGCCGGCACCAGCAGCGCATAGACGGCAAGTACCCCCGCGATCCATGGCAGCGAAACATTTGCCTCCAGAGCCTTGCCGAGCAGCCACGGCGAAACAGCAGTCGCAAGCACCATCATCGCCGCATAGACTCCGCGCACCAGGCCCAGCTGAGAGGGCCCGAACAGCGCCAGCCACAGCGAACCGCCGATCACGCCCTGACTGCCTGCACCGAGGCCAAGCCCGATGAAGCCGAGCAAAAGACCGGTCGCGCCGGGCAGCCACGCCATGACCGGAAGGGCCGCCGCAAGCGGCAGCAGATAGATGCCGAGGATGCGCAACACGCCCACGCGGTCGACCAGCTGTCCGCACAGAAAGTTGGAAGCGGCCTGCGCCGCAGCGAACGCGAGAAAGGCGCCGGGCAGGGCGACCAGCGGCCATTCGAGACGTTGGGACAACGTTCCGAGATGCAGAAAAATGGCGGTGATCACGAAGGCAGGTACCAGTACCACCGATAGCGCTGCCAGGAATGCCGGCGTGCGCAGGAGGCGACGTCGCCCCAGCCGAACGAACGACGGGTCGGGATCGATGTCGTGATCCGCAGCCGGTGCCGGAAAGGGGGCAGCGACGTGGCGCAGTCCAAGCATGGCCAACACAAGGATTGCGGCGACCAGCAGCCACACGTGGCGCCACGGCAACCAGCCCAGCGCCAGCACGACCAGGAACGGAAAAAGCGCTTCGCCAAGGATGAATCCGAACGCCACCGTGGACACGCCGCGGCCTGCGCGCAGCCCCCCGTAGCGCACCGCGGCAACGATGGCGAAGTGACCGGCGAGACCCTGTCCCCCAAGCCGCAGCATGAACAGCGCAAGCAGCAGCATCGACGAACCGGTCGACATGGCCACCAGTACTGCGCCAAGTCCGAGAATCGACAGGGCCAGGGCGATGGCGCTGCGCAGAGGCAGCCGATCGGCGCTTGCACCGAGCCAGAACATCAGCACGCCGCTGGCAAGGGTCGCCAGCGCGTAGAGGCCGCCAAGACCGGCGGCGTCAAGGCCCAGTGCAGCCTGAAACTGGCGCCCGAACAGACCGATGAAAAAGGTCTGCCCGGCCGCGGACGTCAGCGCAACACCGAAGCCGACCACGGCAGCACGCCGTGCGAGTCGGCTATCGGGTAGACCCATGTGAAGTGACAGTCCTGATGCGAGTCGACGCGCAGCAATCAGCGGCGGCGGGGGATGCAGATGCTACGCGCATGCACCGGACAACGCACGATGCCCGCGGCGGCGTTGTGTTCTGCGATATCGGACATCCCCCGGGGCAGCGAATGTCAATGCTGACCGGCGCCATGCAGAATCAGGGCGCCACGCATTCGCGCCCCTGCATGGTGGTGAGCCTCACCAGGTCAAGTTCACCGCTGCCATATCCCGGCTGGACGCTTTCCCAGCTGATACGGGCGCTGTTGGCGCCGAGCGCGGTGAACAGCAGGGTGCCCCATGGGCGGCGTTCTACCAGGTCCGGTTCAAAAGCCGGGGGGAACTGCGGACCGTCGGCGCTGATCATTTCCACCAGGGCACCATCGCCGTCGATCGGTCCCTGACCAATCATCCAGCGCTGTTCGCCCTCCAGATAGGCGTACCAGACAGCCAGCAGCTCGCGTTCGTCGCCTTCACCGAACACCTGTACCTGCAGCCCATGGCCGTCTTCGGCCGGCTGATACCACGTGCCGCTATGGCAGGAACGGATGCCCTGGGTCGGCCCCTGATCGCCGGCAGCCGGCTCCACCAGGCGGAGGAGCGGCATGCTGCCGTCGTTGAATCCGGGATAGTCCGAACTCCAGATGACGCTGCCCTGCTGTCCACCCGGGAAATGGAAACTGGCGTCGCCCCAGTGCTCGCGGATGACTGTGGCGGGATCGAAGTCGGGAGAAAAGCCGCCGCCACGGGTGATGGTCAGGGGCACTTCGATGCGGTCGCCCGCGGCCTGCCCCACACCGATCAGCCATACCGGTTGGCCGTCGAGGTAGGTATACCAGGTCGCCAACACGGCCGGTTCGCCGTCGACCAGGATGGCTTCGACCAACCATCCATGGCCATCCTGGGCGGGGTCGTAATAGGTTCCGGAAATCGCCGGATCGATGAAGCCAGTGACCGGCTCTCCGTCAGACAGTCCGAAAATGCCACCGAGGAGGCTGATCAGATAGAGGTTTCCCGCCTCATCTTCACCGAAGCTGGAAATGAACTGGCCCTTGGGACCCAGTTGGCTCGTGACAAAACTGGTGGCGCCGAATCCCGCGCCGGTCCGGCGCGTGGCAAACATCTCGGCGGTGCAGAAGTCGCCAAAGAAATAGACTCCCTGCATGGCCGGGTAGTGTGGACCACGGTACACGTAGCCGCCGGTCACGGAACAACCGAGCGAACGGCCGTACTCCGCGACCGGGAGTACAGTGCCGGCAGGATTGCAGCTGGGTGTGTAGCACTGGCTGCCTTCCAGAAGTCGCCACCCGTAATTTTCCCCGCCGTTCGAGTTCGCCGGCTGCACGTTCACTTCCTCGACGGTTTCCTGACCGACATCGGCGATCCACAGATCGCCGGTGGCGCGATCGAAGCTTGGCCGCCAGGGGTTGCGCAGGCCGTAGGCCCAGATTTCCGGGCGGGCATTCGCTGTATTGACGAAGGGATTGTCGGGCGGGATGGTGGCCGTTGCACCTGACACATCGAGCCTCAGAATCTTGCCGAGCAACGTATCAAGGCGCTGGCCATGATTGTCGGGGTCGCCGCCGGAACCGCCGTCACCGGTGGCGATGTACAGATAGCCGTCGGGACCGAAGCCGATCCAGCCACCATTGTGGTTGCTGAAGGGCTGGCTGATGAGCAGCATGACCTCCTTGCTTTCCGGGTCGGCGCGATCGGGGTCGTCGGCGCTCACCCGGAAGCGCGACACCTCGGTCTGCCCGAGCAGGTTGGTGAAGTTCACGTAGAAACGGCCGCTCTGCGCAAAGTCTGGTGCGAAGGCCAATCCCAGCAGGCCCTGCTCGGAGCCGATACCGCGGATATCGAGCTGCAGAAAGGGCTCGGGATTGAGCACTCCGTTGCGGCCAATGCGGATTCGCCCGACCTTTTCGACGATGAATACCCGTCCCGAACCATCGCCTGCGTGCGTCAGAAACAAAGGCTGCGCCAGCCCCTGGTAAGCCTCCGTCAGGCGCAGATCAAGCGCCTGGGCGGACAGCAGCGCTGGCGACGCAAGCAGCAGCAACAGACACATCAAGGCGATCGAGCGACGCATTGGCAACCTCCTGTCGAATCCACGAACGTGGGCGGACCACGCAGAAGCTCCAAGATACCCAAGCCGGATGCGCTGTCAATCGGCATGGCACACGCACGCAACGTGACTTCGCCGGCGCCTGCAACCACGGTCGCACGGCGCAGGCTCGCACGTGGATCGCGCGTTCAACCCCGCAGATCGTGCGTCGCCGCGCTCCGCGTCGACGCCGATCCAAAGCCTCGACCGATCTCTTCGCACCATCCTGCGAGGTTTTCCAGGGCCGCCGGCCTGCCGATTCCATAGCCCTGTACGCAATCCACACCGACGTCTCGAAGCACCAGTCGCAGCACATCGGTCTCCACGCATTCGGCGATGGTGATCTTGCCCATGGCGTGACCCAGCCGATTGATCTCGCGGACCATGCGCAGCGCCTCCGGGTCGCGATCGATGTCTCGTACGAAGCTGCCGTCGATCTTCAGGTAGGTCACCGGAAGTTTCCTGAGGTAGGCCATCGACGACAGGCCCATGCCGAAATCATCAAGCGCGAAGCGGCAGCCGAGAACCATCAGTCGTTCCAGTACTTCTCGGGCGCTGTCCAGATTGGCGATCAGGGCAGTTTCGGTGATCTCGAAGCACAGCTTGTTGGCGAGTTCGCCGGATTCCTTGAGGCGACGCTCAAGAAAATCCATGAAGCGACGATCGCCGAGGCTGCGCCCGCTAAGATTGATGTTGCAGCGGCCAAGTGCGGCCAGCGCATCCGGAGAGCGTTGCATCCAGGCCAGCACGTGGTCGACCATCCATGTATCGATCTGGCTCGCCAGGAAGTAGCGCTCGGCGGCCGGCATGAATTCGGCAGCGGCCACTACACGGCCATCGGGGCTGTGCATGCGGACCAGGAACTCGCACGCGTATGGGCCGTCTGCCACGGGATCGGCCGGTACGATCGGCTGCCACCAGGCGG
>CAZGKE010000001.1:43170-61743 GCA_964526035.1 uncultured Gammaproteobacteria bacterium
GCGGTCACCGCCGCCCTCCTTGGCCGCCACCAGGGCGCTGTCCGCGCGTCGCAGCAGTCGCGCAAGGCCTATGTCAGTGTCGTCGCCGAAACCGACGATACCGATGCTGGCCTTCAGGGCCAACGGCTTCCCCTGCGTCCCGAAGTCCACGGCATGGATGGCATCGAGCAGCCTGTGCGCGAGCGTCTCGGCGTCTGACAGGCCAGTATCCGGACACAGCAGCGCGAACTCGTCGTTGCCGAGCCGCGCGGCCAGATCGCCGTTGCGAAGGTGCCGACCGATGATTCGTGCCAACTCGCGAAGCACCTGGTCTCCCCAGCCGTGTCCGAGGTTCTCGTTGACCACTCGGAAACGATCCAGGTCGAGGCTCAACAGAGCTTGGGTGGGATGCGGCGCGCTGCCTTGGTTCAGAAGGCTTCCAAGTTCCTGCTCGAAGGCATGACGATTGAGAAGGCCGGTCAGGGGGTCGTGGCGCCGCAGGAATTCCAGCTGGCCGAGTGCGCCACGATTCTCGGCGAGCGCCCGCCGCAGCGCCATGATGCGCAGTGCGGCGCCTGTGCCGAGAAGCGCGAGCAGTATCAGGAGGATGGTTGTCCAGCGACTTGGGGAAGGCGGTTCGGCATCGGTGTAGGGCTGCAGCCAGCGTCCATAGATACGGTCGAACTCGCCGCTTGCGCGGATCCGGTCGAGTCCCTCGTTGATCTGCGCCAACAACGCGTCGTTGCCCGGGCTCACCGCCAGGGCATATTCGACCGGCAGAACGGGCGGACCGGAAATGGTCAGGGAATCGATACCGCGCTGACTCAGCACCAGGCGGCTGCGATGCTCGGTAAGCAACGCGGCATCGTGCTGACCAGAGGCCAGCAGCAGCAGGCCTTCGGCATCGGTGTCCACCAGCACCAGTTCGATCGGCAGCCCGCTTTCGACAAGGAACTCGTGGCTGTAGGCATCCCGCTGCACGATCAACGTCTGCCCGGCGAGCGCTTCCAGGCTTTCTACAGTGGGACGCCCTGGCGGCAGAAAGATGCGGTGGTAGACGATGATGTGGGGTCGGGCAAACTGCACCTGCCGAGCGCGCTCGGCAGAATGGAACATGCCAAGCACATCGATGTCGCCACTCTCTATTGCGCGTCTTCGCGGTCCCCAGGGGCCGATGTCGAAACGCACCGCGAAGCCCATCTCCGCTCCGATGGCGCGCAGCAGATCGACGTTGAATCCTTCAGGCTCGCCGCTCGGTCCCAAGGTTTCAAAGGGCTCGTAGCCGTCCTCTCCACCAGCCACGATGGTTCTTTCGACCGCGGCGTCAGCGCCAGCAGCCAAGATCCATCCTGCAACCATGAATGCAACCGACTTGAGCACCACGCCTCTCCTGGCTTGTCGCGCCCAGCGTAGCGCAGTCGTGCGCCGCGCGTCAGCACCGCCGGGCCCGCAACCGGGACGTCAGGCCGCGAACTGCAGTCGCGCCAACTCGGCATAGAGCCCGCCACGTGCGACCAGCTCCGCGTGGCTGCCCTCGGCGACGATCCGCCCGGCATCCATCACCACGATGCGGTCGGCGGCCAGGACCGTGGACAGGCGATGGGCGATGACCAGGGTGGTGCGGGTGCGCATGATGCGCTCCAGAGCCTGCTGTATGGCGCGTTCGCTCTGCGCGTCGAGTGCGCTGGTGGCTTCGTCCAGAAGCAGCACGGGAGCGTCCTTGAGCACTGCGCGGGCGATCGCCAGGCGCTGCTGCTGGCCACCCGACAGCCGCACGCCGCGCTCGCCGAGGAAGGTCGCGTAGCCCTCCGGGAGGGCGATCAGGAACTCGTGCGCCTCGGCAGCCTTCGCTGCTGCGATCACCTCTTCATCGCTGGCGTCGAGACGGCCGTAGCGGATGTTCTCCATGGCATCCGTGCCGAAGATCACCGGATCCTGCGGCACCAGCGCCATGCCCGCGCGCAGCGCGCCGGGCTCGAGCGTGCGGATGTCGACGCCGTCATAGCGGATCGCACCGAGCTGCGGATCGTAAAAGCGCAGCAGCAGCTGGAACACCGTGCTTTTACCGGCGCCCGAGGGTCCGACCAGCGCCACCGTTTCACCCGGGCGGATCTCCAGGCTGAACGCGTCCAGCGCAGCCGTTTGCGGACGGGCAGGGTAGTGCAGGGTCACCGCTTCGAACAGCAGGTGCCCGCGCCCCGGCCGCGGCAATGCCTGCGGATGCTCGGGCGCCGCCACACGCGGCACGGTATCCAGCAGTTCGCGGATGCGCTCCATTCCACCGGATGCGCGCTGCACCTCGCTCCAGACTTCGGTGAGTGCGCCCACGGAGCCGGCGGCGATCACCGCATAGAGAACGAACTGGCCCAAGGCCCCGGCACTCATGCCACCGGCGACCACGTCCTTGGCGCCAATCCACAGCACCAGAGTGATGGCGCCGAAAACCAGCAGGATTACCGCGGCGGTCAGGCTTGCCTGGGCACGCACCCGGCGTGCTGCGCTGTGCAGGGCACGGCCGACGGCAGTCCCGAAGCGCTCGCTCTCCAGGCCCTCGCGGGCATAGCTTTGCACCGTGTGCATCGCGTTGAGGGTTTCCCCGGCCCTGGCGTTGGCATCGGCGATGCGGTCCTGGCTTTCGCGCGACAGGCCACGAACCCGGCGTCCGAAAAGCACGATGGGCAGAATGACGAAGGGAATGCCGATGGCCGCAAAGCCGGCCAGCCTTGGACTGGTGAGCACCAGCGCCAGCCCTGCGCCGAGCACGATGACGATGCTTCGCACGGCGACCGAGGCGCTCGACGCCACCACGGTACGCAGCAGTTCGGTATCCGCCGACAGCCGCGAAATCAGCTCCCCGGTGCGGGTTACCTCGTAGAAGGCCTGGTCAAGCGTGAGCAGGTGATCGTAGATGCGCCTGCGGATGTCGGCGACCACCTTTTCGCCCAGCAGGGTCACGAAGTAGAAGCGCGCTGCGGTGGCCAGCGCCAACACCACCGCCACTGCGAACAGGGCGATGAAATAGCGGTCGATCGTGGCCGCGTCCTCGCTGCCGAAGCCCTGGTCGATCATGAAGCGCACCGCTACCGGCAGCGCCAGCGTGGCGGCAGAGGACAACGCCAGGAACCCCAGCCATGCCAATGCCAGAGCGCGGTACGGTCGCACGAAGGGCAGCATGGCGCGCAGCGGCGCCATGCCGCTGGTCGCGGCGGGCTGCGCTTCGGTTTCGCTCACGGCCGGTCGCGTTCGCGGGCAAGCACGTTGGCCATCCACAGCAGGCCGACCGGGAACACGATGCCGACTCCCACCAGTTCCCAGTGCACCAGTCCGGTGTTGGCATAGAACATGGCCGCCGCGAACAGAAACAGCAGCCCGGCGAGAATGCCGGTGATGCGGGTCATCACGATCGAGGCACGGCGGAGATCGATCTTCATCGGCGGCTGCGGCGCAGGGGGCGGCAAAGGATAGCCGATCAGGTGTCGTCGCCCGGCGAGCCGAGCTGCGCCTGGCCGCGGGTGGCGTCGCGCAGTGCGTGTTCCAGGGCACGCAGCCGTTCCCTGGGCAGTGTGACCTCGATATGCAGTCCTTCAGCGTGATAACGCTGGTCGAGTGCGCTGGCGCCGAACTGCCCGAGCAGGGCGTGGATCGCGCCGGCATGCGAGAAATCACACGAAATCAATACCGTAACCATATGTACAATCTCTATTTTATCTGCGCGACGCAGGCATTCGGCGGCGCTGCCTCCGTAGGCACGTACCAGCCCTCCGATGCCCAGTTTGATCCCGCCGAACCAACGTGTCACCACCACCACGACCCGATCCAGGCCTTGGCCGTCGATGGCCGCCAGAATGGGGCGGCCTGCCGATCCCGACGGCTCGTTGGCGTCGTGAGAGCGATAGTCGTGTCCAACTCTATAGGCCCAGCAGTTGTGTCGGGCATCTTCCAGCGAAGCCGTCGTCACGAAACGTATGGCCTCCTCCACGGAGGCCACGGGAGATGCCTGCGCCAGAAAGCGGCTTCTGCGGATGTCCTGCTCGAATGTGGCGGGGCGGGCGAGCGTAAGCAGCACGGTGACCTGAGGTGGACGAGCGGCAGCGGATGCTACGCCCGCCGGCCTGAGGACGCGAGCGTTGGCCCGTCTCGGCATCGGCGACGGTCAAAAAACTGTCATGTTTCGGGCCGACACTGCCTGTTCGCAACAGGGCGCATTCAGCGCACCCGAATTTCAGGAGGGCATCGAAGGTGACAATGTCGGATAATGACGACGACAAGGCCGCGGACCGACGCGCGGCTTCCAAGACCAGGGATTCCTCCATGCCCGGAAGTTACATCGCGAACATCTTCGGCCGATCGCCGGTCCGTCCGCTGCAGGAACACATCGGCAAGGCTGCAGCCTGCGCGCGCGAACTGATCACGCTGGCCGAGGCGGCGCAGTCCGCGGACTGGTCGGCAGCCGATGCCGTGCGCGAGCGGATACTGCGTCTCGAAGACGAAGCCGACGTCATCAAGAAGGATCTGCGGCTGAACATGCCAAGCTCGCTCCTGATGCCGGTGGCGCGGACCGATCTGCTGGATCTGCTGATGATCCAGGACAAGATCGCCAACAGCGCCAAGGATGCCTCCGGGCTGATCATTGGTCGCCGCATGCGCTTTCCCGAATCCATATCGGCCGACTTCATCGCGTTCGTGCGTCGCTGCATCGACGCGGTGAATCAGGCGGAAAAGAGCGTCAACGAGCTCGACGAGCTCTACGAAACCGGATTCCGCGGTGCCGAAGCCAGGATCGTCGAATCGATGATCAGCCATCTGGACGCCATCGAGAACGATACCGATCGCATGCAGGTCGAGGTTCGCGCGCAGCTGTTCGCCATGGAGCGCGAACTGCCGCCGGTCGACGTCGTGTTCATGTACAAGGCCATCGAGTGGGTGGGTGAGGTCGGCGATTACGCGCAGCGCGTGGGCAGCCGTCTGCTGCGACTGCTGGCGCGCTGACAACTAGATCAGGGGGCTTCTCAGATGGATCAGATGACGATCTATATCGTCCTCGCGGCCGTGTTCGGCCTGTACATGGCCTGGGGCATCGGCGCCAATGATGTCGCCAATGCCATGGCGACTTCGACCGGCGCCAAGGCCATCACCTTCAAGCAGGCGATCATCATCGCCGCGCTGTTCGAGTTTGCCGGCGCGGTGCTGGCGGGCGGTGCAGTGACCTCTACCATCCGCAGCGGCATGGTCGACGTCGAGGTGTTCGGCGACCAGCCGGAGCTTCTCATCTACGGGATGCTCGCGGCGCTGCTGGCCGCAGGCGTCTGGCTGAACATCGCCTCGCGCTTCGGCTGGCCGGTATCGACCACGCACTCGATCGTCGGCGCGATCGTCGGCTTTGCTGCCGTCGGCATCGGTATGGATGCGGTGCACTGGAGCAAGGTCGGCACCATCGTGATGAGCTGGGTGGTATCGCCGCTGATCGCCGGCACGGTAGCCTTCCTGATATTTCGAAGCGTGCAGTTCCTGATTCTTGACCGACCCGATCCGCTGCGCAGCGCCAAGCGGTGGGTGCCGGTATACATGTTCCTGACCGCGTTCAACATCACCTTGATCACGTTGTTCAAGGGTCTGACCCACATCGGTCTGGAGCTGAGCACTACGCAGAGCTACGTCATCGCCGTCGGCCTGGGCCTGGCGGTGGCGATCGCCGGCAAGCTTTACATCAATCGTATCCAGCCTGAGCCGGGCGCCGATCAGCAGTTTCATTACGCAACGGTCGAGCGGGTGTTCGGTGTGCTGATGATCATCACCGCATGCTCGATGGCCTTTGCCCATGGCTCCAATGACGTTGCCAACGCGGTTGGACCCGCCGCGGCGGTGATCTCCACGGCTACCACCGGCGTGGTGGAGCAGCGTTCCGGGGTGTCGCCGTGGATACTGCTGCTGGGCGGCGCCGGCATCGTGCTTGGCCTGGCCACCTATGGCCGCGCCGTGATGCGCACGGTGGGCGAGAAGATTACCCAGCTCACGCCCAGCCGGGGCTTTGCCGCCGAGCTGTCGGCCGCAACTACCATCGTGGTTGCCTCGGGTACCGGGCTGCCGATATCCACCACGCACACCCTGGTCGGCGCGGTCCTCGGTGTCGGGCTGGCGCGCGGCATTGCGGCGCTCAACCTGCGCGTCATCCGCGACATTTTTCTGTCCTGGATCGTCACCGTGCCGGCTGGTGCCGCGTTGTCAATCGTGTTTTTCTTCATCCTGAAGGCCGTTCTGTAGGCGCGCTCCTGCACCGCCTGGGCGTGACTGTCGAAGTGCCGCCTATGGACGTGGCTGGCCACCTGCGGCAGGCTTGCGCTCCATGTCCCGCCGCATCGCGTTCATAGCCAGCAGCATTCCCGAGGCCGAGCAGGCCCTCGTCTCGCTGCGCGAGCGTTATGGCGAGACCGAGCCGGAGGATGCCGATGTCATCGTCTGCCTTGGTGGCGACGGCTTCATGCTGCGCGCGCTGCATCGCCACATGCGACTCGGCAAGCCAGTGTTCGGCATGAAACTCGGGACGGTAGGGTTCCTGATGAACGAGTTCCGCGAGAACGAACTGCAGGCGCGTCTTGACGCCGCCCAATCGCACACCCTGCGGCCGCTCGAGATGTCCATCATTGCCGAGTCGGGAAGCCCTGCCGATGCGCTTGCCATCAACGAGGTGTCGCTGCTCAGGGAGACCAAGCAGGCCGCCAAGATCCGGGTATTTCTCAACGGCCAGGTGCGTATCGACGAACTGGTCTGCGACGGCATCCTGGTCGCCACGCCTGCCGGAAGCACCGCCTACAACCTGTCTGCGCACGGTCCGATCCTGCCGCTTGACAGCCGCGTGCTTGCTCTGACCCCGCTTGCCGCATTTCGGCCGAGACGCTGGCGGGGCGCCATCCTGCGCGCCGACACGGAGATCCGCTTCGAGGTACTGGAGCCCTACAAGCGCCCGGTAAGCGCCACCGCCGACGCCCATGAAGTGCGCGACGTACTCGAGGTGTCGGTGCGCGAATCGGAATCCCAGACCATCTGCCTGATGTTCGACCCGGAACACAACCTCGACGAACGGATATTGAGCGAGCAGTTCGCTTTCTAGACCACGAATCTTTCTTGCATCGGACGGGACCATCGTGGCGAAGCCTGTCCTGAGCCCCGTCGAAGGGCCGCTCCTGCAGGGCACGGCTTTGCAGGAGAGGCCTCAGCCCCGACATGCGCGCGGAATCGAAGCGGAGGGTGGACGCGGAACGGAGTCTCTACAGTGTCCTTGCCCAATGCGATACTTGTGCAATGACAGGACATGAGGTCCCATCCGGCCGTTCCGGGCAATCGGCGGCCGAGGCGCAGCGGCTGGTGGTCGGCATTTCCTCGCGCGCGCTGTTCGACCTGTCGGAGAGCCACCTGCTGTTCGAGCGCGAGGGCCTGGACGCCTACGCGCGCTATCAGATTGCGCGCGAGGACCAGCTGCTCGCCCCCGGGATCGCATTCCCGCTGGTGCAGAAGCTGCTCAGGCTCAATCGCCATCTGCCGACGGATGGACCCAGCGTCGAGGTCATCCTGCTGAGCCGCAATTCCAGCGACACCGGACTGCGCATCTTCAACGCCATCGAACACTTCGGGCTGGACATCGTCCGCGCTGCGTTCACCGACGGTGCGCCGCCGTATCGGTACATTCAGCCTTTTGGCGCCGACCTGTTTCTGTCTGCTCATCCCGAGGACGTGCGCGCTGCGCTCAATGCCGGCGTGGCCGCGGCCACCATCCTGACCGCACCCGCGCGGGAAAGCGGCAGCGAGGAACTGCGCATCGCCTTCGATGGCGACGCCGTCGTGTTCGGCGACGAGTCCGAACGGCTCAATCAGGAACAAGGCCTGGAAGCGTTCAGCCGCAGCGAAAAGGAGAACGCGGGACAGCCGCTCTCGGGTGGGCCTTTCCGGGGCTTTCTGGAAGCCCTGCACCTGCTGCAGAAGGCCCTGCCGCGGGAACATCCGCCGATACGCACTGCGCTGGTGACAGCGCGCTCGGCGCCGGCCCACAAGCGCGTGATTCTCACTCTACGCAACTGGGGCGTGCGCATTGATGAAGCGCTGTTCCTGGGCGGGCGCGACAAGGGCCCGTTTCTGCAGGCGTTCGGCGCCGACATCTTCTTCGACGACCAGGCGATGAACGTGCAGGCCGCAGCCCGACACGTACCTTCAGGCCATGTCCCGCACGGCGTGAAGAACGGCTGACCGGGCGTTCCGATCGCTGCATCGTGATGACGGCCTCACGACCTGTGCCTACAATATCGGGCTTTATGCCTATTTACCTGGTGAACCCATGCCCGCCGCGCCGCTCAATCCGCTCGACCTCTACGACATTCGATCCATGCTCAGCGATGAGGAGCAGGCCGTTCAGGACACCGTGGCACGCTTCACCGATGAACGGGTGCTGCCGATCATCGGTCCCTGCTTCGATGAGGCACGCTTTCCGAAAGAACTGATTCCCGAGATTGCCAGCCTCGGTCTGCTCGGCGCCAGCCTGCCCGAGCAGTACGGCGGCGCCGGGCTCAATGCGGTCAGCTATGGCCTGATCTGCCAGGAGCTGGAGCGCGGCGATTCCGGCATCCGCAGCTTCGTCTCGGTGCAGAGCTCGCTGTGCATGTACCCGATCTATGCCTACGGCAGCGAGGAACAGCGTCTGCGCTGGCTTCCGGACATGGCGGCGGGCAAGGTGATTGGCTGTTTCGGGCTGACCGAGCCGCAGGGTGGTTCCGACCCCGCCAACATGAAGACCCACGCGAAGAATGACGGCGACGACTGGGTGATCAACGGCGCCAAGATGTGGATCACCAACGGTGGAATCGCCGACATCGCCATCGTCTGGGCGCAGACCGACGACGGCATCCAGGGATTCATCGTCGAGCGCGGCATGAAGGGCTTTGCCACCCAGGACATCCACCGCAAGATGTCGCTGCGCGCCTCGATCACCTCTGAGCTGTACTTCGACAACGTACGCGTGCCCGAGGCCAATCGCCTGCCCGACGTCAAGGGCCTGAAGGGTCCGCTGGGCTGCCTTACGCAGGCGCGCTACGGAATCACCTGGGGACCGATCGGCGCCGCCCAGGCCTGCCTCAAGGAGGCCCTGGACTATTCCAAGGAACGGATTCTGTTCGGTCGTCCCACCGCGGCCACGCAGGCGGTGCAGATCAAGCTTGCCGAGATGGCAAGGCGCATCACCATGGCCCAGCTGCTCAGTCTGCACCTCGGCCGCCTGAAGGACGCTGGAAAGATGCGGCCGACCCAGGTGTCGCTGGCCAAGTGGAACAACTGCCGCATGGCCATCGATATCGCCCGCGAAGCGCGCGACATTCTCGGCGGTTCCGGGATTACCGTGGAGTATTGCCCCATCCGCCACGGACTCAACCTGGAATCGGTGATCACCTACGAAGGCACCGAGACCGTGCACCAGCTGGTCGTTGGGCGCGAGCTGACGGGGATCAACGCATTCTGAGCCACAGCTAGGGATCGTCGCGCAACGCTTCGATCCTGGCCAGCTCGGCTTCAAGGTTGTCGATGGTGCGATGCCGGTCCCCGACGACACGTCGCTTGATGGCCAGGGCATCGTTGATCGTCGCTTCTGCCTCGTCCAGACGCCCGAGTGCGATCAGCGCCTTGCCAATACCGCCGAGAATCTCCGAGGTCACCATGTGCTCGCGGTCCCACACCGGCTTCGCCAGCTCCAGCACGCGCTGCTGTTCGGCGAGCGCATCCTCGGGCTGGCCATTGTCGAGCAGAAAGTTGGCGTGGTTGTGCCGGGCCAGCAGCGTGCGCGGGTGTTCGGCGCCAATGGACGCGGTGAGTCCCTCCAGGGCGCGCCGGTAATAGGTTCCGGATTCTTCGATCTTGCCCTGCTGGCGAAGCGCACCGCCCAGGTTCGAAACGGCTCCAAGGGTGCTCGAATGCTCAGGCCCGAAGGTCTTTTCCGAGCCTTCGAGCGCGGCGCGCAATACCGGTTCGGCATCGGCATAGCGACGCGATTGCAGGAGAATGACGGCAAGACTGTTGCGCAACCGCAGCGTGCGCGGATGCCCGGCGCCGTCGATGGCGATGCGCTCGTCGATGAGCTGGCGAAGCAGCGGCTCGGCCTCATCGAAGCGCTCGAGGTCGGACAGCACGATGGCCTCGATATAGCGCGCGTTCATCAGCGCGGCGTCGTCGGGCGAGTCCGGTCCGGCGTGCTCGATGTTCGCCGCTGCCAGATGCAGTGCAGCCAGCGCCTCTTCAAGTCGCCCCAGTTCACGCTGCGCCCAACCCATCGACATCTGCAGGTTGCCGATCAGACGATGCTCATCAGGGTGATGCCTGAGGGCGCGCGCCAGCGCCTCGGCCGCCACGCGCTCGCCGTCGGCGAACTGGCCGCGGTTGCTGAGCGCATCGGAATACCGACGAGCCTGGTGGAGGGTCCTGGGATCGTCTGCGCCCAGGAGCGCAGCGCCACGCTCGAATGCCTGTTCGGTGAATTCCACGGCGCGAACGTAATCCCCGAGACTGTCGTAGGTGCCGCCGATGACGCCCTCGATGTCCACCAGGACCGACGGGTCGAGGTCGCTGCGGCTTCGCGCGCGTTCAGCTGCCTCTTCGAGGATGAGGTTCAGCAGGGCACGGTCGTGTCCGCGCGCGCGGTCCGGGTCGACCCCGGTGAGGACGTCGGCCATGAAGTCGGCCATCGCCCGGCTGCGTTGTGCCTCCTGTTCCGCGCGCCACATTCCGTGCAGCGCCGCCCCGAGGCCGATCAGCAGCGACAGGACGACCAGGGCGCCGGCGGCAAAGGCGAGCCGGTGGCGTCGCATGAAGCGCGCGCTGCGATAGAGCGCCGAGGGTGGTACGGAGTCGAGAGCCCTGCTGGCAAGGAAGCGCTCAAGCTCTTCAGCCATGTGCTCGGCAGATTCCAGCCGGTCGCCGCGCTCCGGTGCCAGCGCCACTCTCAGGAGGTGGCGCAGCTCCCAGGGTATGCCGCGAAGCAGGGTCATGCGCGGGGCGGGGTCGCTGCCACGCAGCAGACTGGCGGACAGCGCGCCGTGCAGCTCGGCGGCGGACGGAAATTCCGGACCCAGTGACTTCAACCCCGGTGCCGGCAACAGAAGGCCAAGCAGGATCATCCCCAGCGCATAGACATCGCTGCGCGTGTCGACGCCCTCCGCGTGACCCTCGGCCTGCTCCGGACTCATGTACATGGCGGTGCCCGCCACCGAATAGCTGCTCGGTCCCGACTGCGAGGGCTGATCGCCAATGCCTACGGCGATACCGAAATCGATGATCTTGGGTTGCGACAGGCCGTCGACTTCGGTGACCAGCACATTGTTGGGCTTGAGATCGCGGTGCACCACGCCGCGCTGGTGTGCGTGCTGGACGCCGCGTGCCAGGGCAATCATCAGGCGCAGGCGTTCGCTCAGTGAGGGGTCGCGTTCCCTGCGCCAGCGCTGCATGGGAACGCCATCGATCCGTTCCATCGCGAAATAGGGAAATCCGTGCGCCGTTCGACCGGCGTCGAAGACCTTGGCGATGGCGGGGTGGTCCATGCGCGCCAGCGCCTGGCGCTCGACCTCGAAATAGGCTTCGGCCAATCCGCCCAACAGTTGGCGCTGGATCAGCTTGAGGGCAACCTTGCGCTGGATGGGCTCGATCTGCTCGGCAAGCCAGACGTCGCCCATGCCGCCTGCGCCCAGGCGCTCCAGAATGCGGTACGGGCCGACCATGGTGCCTGGGTCGAAAGTGGAGCCATCGCCGCTCGCTTCGCGCAATTCCGGGAGGTGCGCCGTGCGCTCGTCCTGTGGAGGAGGTGTGGTCTTGTCGCTCATGCAGTGAATGCTGTGCCGGTCCGGTGCAAGTCCCTACAATAGCCGGATTTTCGGCCCGATCCAGCCCATGTCCGTCCAGCTCACACCGATTCCCGCGCGACGACGTCAATTCAACCGCGCCCAAGTCGTCGATCAGAATTTCAGCGAATTCGTGCGCGACTACGACGGACCATCGAACGCGCCTCCGCTGGCCGACCATCCCGTGCTGCCCGGCAGCCTGTGCTCGGCGCGCGATTTTCTGGAGCTGTTGGAATCGCAGCTCATCAGTCGACATCTCGACCTGATGGCGCGCGTTCTGCGCGTGCAGAACAAGGTCTTCTACACCATTGGCAGCTCCGGCCACGAGGGCAACGCCATGATCGCGCGGCTTACCCGCCACACCGATCCGGCGTTTCTGCATTACCGCTCCGGAGCCTTCATGGCCGAACGCTTCCGCAAGCTGCCCGGCATGGATCCGGTGATGGACTCGGCGCTTTCCTTCGCCGCCAGCAAGGACGACCCTGCATCCGGTGGCCGACACAAGGTGTGGGGTTCCAAACCACTTTGGGTGCTGCCGCAGACTTCGACCATCGCCAGCCACCTGCCGAAGGCGCTGGGCACCGCACTCGCCATCGAACAGGCCAGACGCATCGGTCACTCGCTGCCGGTCCCTGAAGACAGCATCGTCGTCTGTTCCTTCGGCGACGCCAGCAGCAATCATGCGACGGCCCAGTGCGCCTTCAACGCAGCGCAGTGGACTGCTTACCAGAGGCTCAACGCGCCGATCCTGTTTGTCTGCGAAGACAACGGCATCGGCATTTCGGTCAAGACGCCGGGGGGCTGGATCGAGCAGAACTTCGCCCATCGACGTGACCTGGACTATTTTCACGCCGATGGTCTCGATCTGGCCGCCGGATACGAACAGGTGGCGCGCGCCGTGCACCACTGCCGCACGCGTCGCAGACCGACCTTCCTGCACCTGCGTACCACGCGCATCATGGGCCACGCCGGTACCGATTTCGAGATCGAGTGGCGATCCATCGAGGAACTCGTCAACGTCGAGTCAAGCGATCCGCTGTTGCGCTCGGCCGAGATTGCCCTGGTATCGGGGCTGTTCGACAAGGACACGCTGCTGGAACGCTACGAGGAGATCCGCCGCCGCTGCTTTGCTGCCGCCGAGGAAGCCGACCAGCGTCCACGACTGGAAACCCTCGAAGATGTGATGGCGCCACTTGCACCGTACACGGCCGACGCAGTGGCCCGGGAGGCCTCGCGTTTCGACTACCAGGCGCGGCGCGTCGAGGTGTTCGGCGGGGAGGACAATCTGCCCGAAAAGCAGGCGCCACGACACCTCGCGATTCTCATCAACCAGGCCCTGCACGACCTGTTCTGCAAGTATCCGGAAGCTCTGCTGTTTGGCGAGGATGTGGCCCAGAAGGGCGGCGTGTACACGGTGACCAAGGGGCTGCACAAGACCTTCAAAGGCGCACGCATATTCAACACCCTGCTTGACGAGACCACCATCCTCGGCCTTGCCCAGGGTTTCGCCAATATGGGCATGCTGCCGCTGCCCGAAATCCAGTACCTGGCCTATTTCCACAACGCCTGCGACCAGATCCGCGGTGAGGCCTGCTCGCTGCAGTTCTTCTCCAACGGCCAGTATCGCAACCCGATGGTGATGCGCATCGCCAGTCTCGGCTACCAGCGAGGGTTTGGCGGACATTTCCACAACGACAACTCGATCACCGCGCTGCGCGATATTCCCTCGCTGGTGGTTGGCTGCCCTTCGCGTGGCGACGACGCCGCCACCATGCTGCGAACCATGATGGCGCTGGCCAAGGTGGACGGCAGGGTCTGCGCCTTTCTCGAACCGATTTCCCTGTACATGGCCAAGGATCTCTACCAGGCTGCTGACGGCCAGTGGCAGTTCGACTATCCGCCACCCGCGGAGGCGATGACTTTCGGCGCGGGTCGCGTCTATCATCCGGAAGCCTGCGACCTGCTTGTCATCAGCTTCGGCAACGGTGTTCCGATGAGCCTGCGCGCGGCGCGCAACGTTGCAGAGCGCCATCAGGTCGGCGTACGCGTGCTCGATCTGCGCTGGCTGGTGCCTCTCAACGAGGCCGAGATCGCGCTGCACGCCGCCCAGTGCAAGGCGGTACTTGTGGTCGATGAGGGCCGTCGCAGCGCGGGAGTCGGAGAGGGAGTACTCACCGCACTGATGGAGGCAGGCCTCGGTGACAAGCCCGTCAGGCGCGTCGTGGGTGCCGATACGTTTACGCCACTGGCTGGTGCCGCCTTCCTGGTGCTGCCTGGCGAAGACGATGTGGTAGCCGCTGCGGAGCAGCTTCTCGATATGTGAAAGGGCGCCGCCCCGTGCCCTGACCGTTCTTTTGTCCTATGATCGCACCCGATGAGCCATAGTCAGCCGATCACCATCGTCTTCGCCGACGTCAGCGGCAGCACCAAGCTGTTCGAACAGAAGGGCGATGTCGAGGCGCGTCGCCTCATTGCCGCCATTCTCGATGCCATGAGCGGGATCACCCAGAGTCACGGCGGCAAGGTCATCAAGACGATCGGCGACGAGGTGATGTGCACCTTTCCATCGGCGATGCAGGGTGTCGCAGCGTCCATCGACATGCAGCGACGCATGGCGCGCGACATCAACTTCGTACGCGACAACCTCGCAATCCGCGTCGGACTTCACCACGGTGATGCGCTGATCGAGGAGAATGATGTCTTCGGTGATGCCGTCAATACCGCCGCGCGCATGGCGGCGCTGGCCAAACGCGAACAGATCGTCACCACAGCCAGCACCTTGAAGGACATGACCGCCTCGGGCCAGGTGCGCACGCGCAGCCTGGGCCGCGCCCGTGTCGCCGGAAAGCTGCTTCCGGTCGAGATCAGCGACGTGCTCTGGCAGGAGGACCTCTCCAACGTCACCACCGTGCAGAGGGCCATTCGTCTCGATGACGGCGGAACCACGGGCGTCAAGCTCACGCTGCGTCATCGCGGCAAGGTGATCGAGCTCAATGAGAGTTCCGAGCCCTACACCATGGGTCGCGACGCAACAAACACCCTGGTGGTGGATGCCGAGTGGGTCAGCCGCAACCACGCCATGATCGAATTCAAGAAGGGCTACTTCATCCTGTCTGATCGCAGCACCAACGGCACCTATGTGAAACTGGGCGAAGACGACGAGCTGAGGCTGCACCGCGACGAGATCCACCTGCGCAAGTCCGGCACCGTCAGCATGGGGCAGTCTGTCGACGTCAACAAGAACGACGTCCTCTACTTCCAGTGCGACTACGGCGCCGGGGCGCAGTAGTCGACTGCACTCTCCAGGTCGCGGCGCGTCCCGTCGCAACTATTCATTCACGGTCGTAGCCGTGGAAAGTCTGCAGCATGGCCTCGGCACCCTCGTACTCCGCGGCACTGGCCGCTTCGAAACGGGAAACACGCAGTTCGTGGAGGATTTCATAGAGCGTCGGATCCTCGTCGATCTTGTCGTGCAACAGCAACAACGCATCGCGAACCTTGATGCGCACGTCCTCGGGCACATGCGGAGAAGCAGAAACAGCCGCCCCGGCAATATCTTCTGACTCGGCGATTGCCACGAGATCCGGATACTCCTGGTTCAATGCACGCGGCACCATGGCGCCCGTTGCTTCTCCGGCATGCACCATTTCGACGCCATCGCGCCAGGAAGCGGCGAAGGTCATGATCTCCGGTTGGGCGATGGGGTTGCTGAAGATCTGCAGAAGGACGGCGAAGCCCATGCTTGGAGCGGGCATGCTCACGACGTTCTGACCGATGAGGCCGCTGACGCCGCGCTCGGCTTCGGCAGCAGGCACGAGAAGCGTGTAGCTGCTCGGCTCCGCGGTCCGCACCAGGGGTGTGAACCCGAAGCGCTGGATCCGGTAGTCGGTGAAGTGGGCCTCCTCGAACACGAAGTCCACGCCCTCATTGCGCCTCAGGTCACGCCAGTAAAAATGGAAATTGCGCGACGTCTGCAGCGAAATATCAAGTCCGGTTTCGCTGCGCAGATAGTTGATCAGCGGCTGATACACATCGGTGGCGCGCGCCGGATCGTAGATGGGCTCAACCAACAGCGTGTAGCTCTGCGCACGCGCCGGGCCGGGCGCAGCGCAATAGAGCAATACCACGGCCACAATGATCGCTGCCGCGAAGCGTGACCTCAAGTGCGCAGGATCCACGGCCGTGGAATCAACGCGGCACTTGGCGAAGTCATTCATCGCCTTCCTGGTGCTGGACATTTGAGTTTGCCTCGCATCGGATAGATTGGCTAATAGCACGTGCTGAAGGTGAATGCCAACGCATGAAGCGTCGCAAATTGTGTCGTCACTTGGCTCAGGCGGTCACTTTTCCGTCGCGTGTCAGCAGTACACGATCGCTTTCGAGGTACTGACTGAGGACGCATAGAGCCAGCGTTGCGTCGCCGGATACGTGCGCATCGACTACCTCGCCGAGACTGCTGGCTCCTGTGGCATCGACAAGCGTGGCGCCGGGAGCCAGCACGAAATCAGCGTGTATGAGCTGAGCGCGACGCTTTGCTGCCCCGAGAAAATGCGTCCGCGCGACGATCTCCTGACCGGGATAGCAGCCCTTGCGCACGCTGAAAGCAGGCAGAGCCTCCAGGCCAAGCATCTGTGGGGTGAACCGGCCGGAAACGGCCTCGCCGATTCTGGGAACTCCCGCGCGCAACGCGCTTTCCGTCCAGCTTCCCACATCGCCGTGGTCGCCGGGTTCCTGCAGTTTGTCTGAAAGCAGCAGTGTTCCGGCGCGGGTAGGGGCCTCGTTGAGCACGATTCCCCTGGCGGTCGCCTGATGTGACCAGGGTGGCAGCTCCGATACCTCGGAATCCGCACTCGCCGCGGGGCTACCGAACACGCGAACCGCGCGCAGTTCGTTGAACTCGACCTTGCTGCGGAAGCGAAAGCCCAGCAGGTGCGCTGCCAATGCCTGGGCACGGGGCAGCGGCTGCAGCAGCCAGAAGCGCTCGTCGTCCAGGCGCAGCAGCTGGAACAGGAACAGTACGCGCCCCTTGGCGCTGAGCAGGCCGTTCCACTGCCACCGGCCAGCTGCCAGAGCCGCTACATCGTTCATGCCTTGCGCCTGAAGGAAGGCGGCCGCGTCGCGACCCTTCACCTCAAGCACGCTGTATGCGGACAGATTGATCATGTTGTCTTCGCAAGAATGGCGGACCGTGACCATCGCTCGAAGCACGCTGTGCTTGCCGCTGCGCGAGGGGCATATTACGCTTGATCAGTTTGATGCGACCTGTAGAAATGCAATCCGTTCCCGAATCCGCGCCTGTCGACACCGACTTGACCGAGTCTGCTGCGCCCGAACAGCCGTCGCAGACTACCGCGCCTGGCATCGAGATCGGTGGGCCGCCGGGACCGGAGCCGACGCGGTTCGGCGACTGGGAGCGCAAGGGCCGCTGCATCGATTTCTGATCTTTCTCGCCCGGTCACGCAAACGGCCGGAGCGTGGCGAACGAAAGCGTCGAGTTCTGGAGAGAAACATGGCGAAGCGAGAGCGACCCCTGTCGCCGTTCATGATCGGGCCCTACTATCGGCCACAATTGACATCGGTGCTGTCGATCACGCACCGGCTCAGCGGTGTGTTCCTCTCGTTCGGCGCGCTGGCGTTCGTCGCCTGGCTGGTCTGCGTCGCCGGCCCGGTGGCCACTCACGGACGCGTCGCCAACTGGTTCGCCAGCGCACCCGCGCAGGTATTGCTGCTGCTCTGGGCAGCGGCCTTCTACTATCACTTGCTGAACGGCATCCGCCATCTCGGCTGGGACATGGGGTGGGGCCTCGACCTGAAAACGACCTACGCCACCGGCTGGCTGACCGTCGCCCTGGCATTGCTCCTCACGGCGCTGACCGCCCTTTGGACCATTGGAGGTGCAGCATGAGCCTCAGGCACCCGCTGGCCCGTGTACACGGCCTCGGCAGCGCCAAGGAGGGTGTCGCCCACTGGTGGGCGCAGCGACTCACGGCCATTGCGCTGGTGCCGCTGTCGGTATGGTTCATCGTCTGGCTGTTCGGCCTGATCGGTGGCGACCAGGCAACCGCACGCGCTGCCATCGCCGAGCCCCTGAACGCGCTGCTGCTCATCGTCTTTGTGGCGGCCCTGTTCTGGCACGCACAGCTCGGCCTGCAGGTGGTGGTGGAGGACTACGTCCATACCCGCTGGCTGGAGATCGTGCTGCTGGTTTCCATCAAGTTCCTCGCACTCCTCGGCGCGCTGGCCGGCATTCTGGCCGTCGCGCGCATCGCCCTTGCCGGCTGATACGAACCCCATGTCCAGCTATCCCATCACCACTCACCAATACGACGTCATCGTCGTCGGCGCCGGTGGCGCCGGCCTTCGCGCCACCATGGGCCTGGCCGCCAAGGGCCTGTCCACGGCCTGCCTGACCAAGGTCTTTCCCACGCGCAGCCACACCGTGGCGGCGCAGGGCGGCATGTCCGCAGCGCTTGGCAACATGGGCGAGGACGACTGGCGCTTCCATTTCTACGACACCATCAAGGGTTCCGACTGGCTCGGCGACCAGGACGCCATCGAGTACATGTGCCGCGAAGCCATTCCGGCAGTGATCGAGCTGGAACACTACGGCGTACCGTTCTCGCGCACCGAGGACGGCCGCATCTACCAGCGACCGTTCGGCGGCATGACCACGCACTACGGCAAGGGCACCGCGCAGCGCACCTGCGCGGCAGCCGATCGCACTGGCCAC
>CAZGKE010000002.1:0-17338 GCA_964526035.1 uncultured Gammaproteobacteria bacterium
TGTAGCTGTTGGTGGTGGAGTTGGCGAAGGCGTTGATGGCGCGGGCGTGCTTGAAGATGCCACCGATGTACCACAGCGCCATCTGCGACAGTCCGCCGTAGAGTTCACCGGCGAACAGGTTCTCACCGCCCTTGGCCAGCGACTGGTGCACGTGCATGCCGGAGCCGTTGTCGCCCACCAGGGGCTTGGGCATGAAGGTGGCGGTATGGCCATTGCGGTGGGCCACGTTCTTGATCACGTACTTGGTGGTCAGCAGCTCGTCTGACTTCTTGACCAGAGAGTTGAAGCGGGTGCCGATCTCGCACTGACCGGCGCCGCCGACCTCGTGATGGTGCACCTCGACCGGAATGCCCAGTGACTCCAGCACCTTGCACATCTCGCCACGCAGGTCGTTCAGTGAATCGACCGGTGCCACCGGAAAATAGCCCCCCTTCACACCGCCGCGATGGCCGTGGTTGCCACCGTCGAACTTCTTGCCTGAACTCCACGGCGCTTCCTCGGAGTCGATCTCGAAGAACACCCGGCCCATCGACACATCCCAGCGCACGCCATCGAAGATGAAGAACTCGGGCTCCGGGCCGAAATAAGCGGTATCGGCTATGCCGGAGGACTTCAGGTAGGCCTCGGCACGCCGCGCGATGCCGCGCGGGCAGCGCCCGTAGGCCTGCATGGTGGACGGTTCGAGCACGTCGCAGCCCAGCACCAGGGTGGGGTGCTCGGTAAACGGGTCGACGAAGGCGGTGTCGGTGTCCGGCATCAGCACCATGTCGGATTCGTTGATGCCCTTCCAGCCGGAGATCGAGGAGCCGTCGAACATCTTGCCGTCCTCGAACAGCTCAGGCTCAGCGGCGCTGACCGGCACGGTAACGTGGTGCTGTTTGCCCAGCACGTCGACGAAACGCAGGTCGACGAACTCGATGGAATGATCCTTGATGGTCTTGATGATGGCGTTGCTGCTCACGGATGGGACCTCGGGGAATGGAGGGAAAGTCGCCCCATACTAGTGCAAAGCCTGTGCCAGCACCTGGAATCAAGGCGTTGTCGCCATTCTACGAAAGAAATGCGGCCGGATAGCACCATAACGGTGCGCGATTCCTGATTCAATGCACTTACGTGGTGCGTTGTCGCTTCATGGTAAGTGCTGGCGCACCCAGGCAACGATATGCCCCGCAGGGTGTGCGCCGTTCAAACGAGCGATCTCACGCCCCTGATGCAGCAGCACCATGGTCGGAATGGTGCGGATCGCGAAGGGCGCCGCCAGCTCTGCGTGCGCCTGCGTGTTCACCTTGGCCAGTCGCACCGAGGGTTCGAGCAGGCGCGCGGCCTCGGCAAAGGCCGGTGCCATGGCGCGGCAGGGGCCGCACCACGGCGCCCAGAAATCCACAAGGATCGGCAGCGCGCTTTCGCGCACGTGGCGGGCAAAGCTTGCCTGATCGAGATCCAGTGGCTCGCCGACGAACAGCACTTTCCTGCAGCGACCGCACACGGGTGCATCCGCGAGTCGCGCGGCCGGAACGCGGTTTGGCGTATGGCAGTGCGGGCAGGCCAGGATCAGCGGGTCACCCATGACTCACCCGGCATCAAGCGCGCGCAGGCGCAGGCCGTTGGCGTCCTCGACCACGGCATGCACATCGATGCCGTGTCTCACGCTCTGGGTGACCACGCAGAAGTCCTCGAAGGTGGCGAGGATGCGGTCGAGACTGCGGTAGCTGTCGGCGGCCTCGGGCAAGTGCAGCACCACCTCGGCGCGCGGGATGCGCCAGCGGCCGTCTTCATTGCGTTCGCTGGTTGCGGTCACGGTGGCGCGCAGCAGTCCCGGCACATTCTTGAACTTGCGCAGGGCGAACAGCAGGCTGGCGGCCATGCAGTTGCCCACGGCGGACAGCAGAAGCAGCGAGGGATTGGGGCCGGTGCCCTGCCCCAGCGGTGCCGGTTCGTCGGTGTGCAGAGCGTCGAGATCGCTGCCCTCGAAGCGGATGCGGAACTGGTAGTCCTGTTCCTGCTCGATGGACAGGCGGATGGAGGTGTCGTTCATGTCGGGGTTCCGTCGCGGGTGGGTGGCGCTGGGCTTCGCTGCGCTCAGCGCCAACCTACTTGTGCTGCGTCTCACCGATCTCGACCCAGACCGCGCCGCGCAAGTCGCCCTCGGCAAAGCCGATGGCGCGGTCATCAGGATAGCGAAGCGAAATCGCCTCGTGCACGTCGTCGGCGACGGCGGGGCCATGGCAGGCCAGACACAGGCCGCGCGTTTCCAGTCCGACCATGGCGCGCAGGGCAACGCCCTCGGGAAGTTGTTCGCGTGTGGTCCAGCGCTGCTCGCCGGCAGGTTCGCCGTTCGCCACCGCGGCCTGGAACTGCTCGAGGACTGCGAGCTGCCAGTCGCCGGGCTCGTTGCCGGGATTGCGCCAGCGCGTGGACGCGCGACCGATGCGCAGGCCCTGCTCGGCAGCCACGCGGGCGGCGATGGCCGGCGCCTCTTCGGCGCATACCTCGACGGCGGCGGGCGCGCCGTCTTCGGTCATGGACTGGATCAGGCGCGGCGCCAGCGACTGTTGCAGTGCCGCGACGGCAGCGAAGGCGCGCGATTCCAGGTCATCGGAAGCCGCGGCCGGGAGTGTCAGCAGCAAGGCGGCGAGTGGGAGGATGCGGTACAGGGTCATCGGGCGGATTCCAGGCGATGCAAAGGAGAGGTGCGGGAGGAGCTCCAGCCCCGAACGTGCGCACGGACACGCGCCGAAGGGACGGTCGCGGCTGAGGCCGCTCCCACAAGGAGCCGGGTCTTGGAGGGGATAGGGGCCTCTGTGGGAGGGGCCTCTGCCCCGACATGGTGTTGGACTTCGAGGGCGGAAGGGGAGGAAACGGTCGCCCACGGGTGGGCTCCAGATTGCCCGGCGATCATCCGCGCACCGCCCGCGACCTGAGCCAGCCGTAGTACAACAGCGGAATCACCACCAGTGTCAGCACGGTGGAGACCAGGATGCCGAAGATCAGCGACACGGCGAGGCCGTTGAAGATGGGATCGTCGATGATGAAGAACCCGCCCATCATCGCCGCCAGTGCGGTCAACACGATGGGCTTGGCGCGCACCGCTGCGGCCTCGATCACCGCGTCTTCCAGACGCCTGCCAGCCGCGATGGCTTCGTTGATGAAGTCCACCAGCAGGATCGAGTTGCGCACGATGATGCCGGCCAACGCGATCATGCCGATCATGCTGGTTGCAGTGAATTGGGCGCCAAGCAGGGCGTGGCCGGGCATCACCCCGATCACGGTGAGCGGTATCGGCGCCATGATGATCAGGGGCACCACGTAGCTCCGGAACTGGCCGACCACCAGCAGGTAGATCATCAGAAGACCGACGGCATAGGCGAGGCCCATGTCGCGGAAGGTCTCGAAGGTGATCTGCCACTCGCCGTCCCACTTGACGGCGAAGCCGGCGGCGCCGTCGGGCGCGCTGAAGAAGTGCTGGTCGAGGCGATGACCGGCCACCTCGCGGTCGGACAGTTCGGACACCAGTCCGAACATGCCGTACAGCGGACTGTCGCTGCGACCCACCGCATCCGCGGTGACGAAAGCGACCGGCTGCAGATCCTTGTGGTAGACCGCGCCATCCCAGGGCACATCTTCGAAGCGCGCGATTTCTGACAGCGGCACCAGTCCACCGTGCTGGGCGCGCACGCGCAGCGCGCCGAGGATCTCGGTGTTGCCCTGGTCACCTGCCGGCAAGCGCAGGCGCACCGGGACCGCGTATTTCGATGCGCCGTCCTGCAGGTAGGTGGCATCGTCTCCGGACACGGCGGCGCGCAGCGCGCCCACCACCGCAGACTGGCTGACGCCCAGCCGCGCGGCGCGATCGCGATCGACCACCAGGATGCGGCGCAGTGCGCCCCGCGCCTCCACCGTGGAATCGACATCGACCACATCGGGGTTTGCGGCAAACACGTCTTCCAGCCCGCGCGCGATGGCGCGCACGCGCTCGTAGTCGGGCCCGTACACCTCGGCCACCAGCGGCGCCATCACCGGCGGACCGGGCGGCACCTCGACCAGCTTCACCGAGGCGCCGTGGCGCGCACCGATTGCGTTGAGACCGGGGCGCAGATCGAGCGCGATCTCGTGGCTCTTGCGGCTGCGCTCGCGGCGGTCCACCAGGTTCACCTGCAGATCGCCCACGTGCGCGCCCTCGCGCAGATAGTACTGGCGCACCAGGCCGTTGAAGTTTACTGGCGCCGAAGTGCCGGCATAGGCCTGATAGTTCAGCACTTCGGGCACGGCGTCGATCACTGCCGCGAGCTCTGCGAGCAGCGCATTGGTGCGTTCCAGCGTCGTGCCTTCCGGCATGTCGACCACCACCTGGAACTCACTCTTGTTGTCGAACGGCAGCATCTTCAGCACCACCGCCTGCATCGCCACGAGGGCGACTGCGCCCAGCACCAGCAGCACCATGGCGCCGAACAGCGCGCCACGGCGGAAACGCGCGCGGCCACCCTCCAGGAAGGGCCGCATCACGCGGTCGAAGACGCCGTGGAGACGACCGCCATGGTCCTCGTGCCCGCCATCGTGGGCGTCATGGGCATGCCGCCTGAACAGCTTCAGCGCCAACCACGGCGTCACCACCAAAGCGATACCCAGCGAGATCAGCATGCCGGCCGAGGCATTGATCGGGATCGGCCGCATGTAGGGGCCCATCAGGCCGGTGACGAAGGCCATCGGCAGCAGCGCGGCGATGACCGTGAAGGTCGCCAGGATGGTCGGGCCACCGACCTCGTCGACCGCCTCCGGAATCACTTCCAGCATGCGCTTGCCGGAAAGCTTCATGTGACGATGCACGTTCTCCACCACCACGATGGCGTCGTCGACCAGAATGCCGATCGAGAAGATCAGCGCAAACAGCGACACCCGATTGATGGTGAAGCCGATGCTCCAGGATGCAAACAGGGTCAGCGCCAGCGTCACCACCACCGCCACGCCCACCACCAGCGCCTCGCGCCAGCCCAGCGTCAACAGCACCAGCAGCACTACCGAAAGCGTCGCGAACACCAGCTTCTGAATCAGCGTCATTGCCTTGTCGGTCGCGGTGTAGCCGTAATCCCGAGTGACGCTGACCTCGACACCTTCGGGAATCAGGCGGTCGCGCAGCGTGGCGAGCCGCACTTCGATGGCGCGCGTGATGTCGGCGGCGTTGGTGCCAGGCTGCTTGGCCACGGCGATGGTGACCGCCGGGGCGTAGCTCGCACCTGGACCCGGTTGATGGCGTGGCGCGCCGTGCCAGACGTACCTGTTCGGGATGTCGGCCCCGCGTCGCACGTCGGCGACATCGGACAGATACACCGGTTGACCCTCGGCAAGGCCGATCACCAGGTGGGCCACCTCGTCGGCATCGGCGAGCAGGGTGCCGGCGGTGAGCGGCCAGGCGCGGTCTTCGGCCACCATGTCACCGGCGTGGGTGGCGACGTTGGCCGCGCGCAGCGCCTGGGCGAGATCGTCGATGGCCAGACCATAGGCGGCCAGACGGGTGGCGTCGAGTTCCAGGACCACCGCGCGTTCGGGCGCGCCGATGGTGTAGACGTCGCGGGTGCCGGGCACGCGCTTCAGCTCGGTCTCCAGCATGTGCGCCACTTCGGCGAGTTCGGTGGCGCCGCGCGAGGCATCTTCCGTCCACAGGGTGAGCGCCATCACCGGCACATCGTCGATGCCCATCGGACGGATCAACGCAGGGCCGACGCCCAGGCCCTGCGGCACCCAGTCCTGGCGCGAGAACACCTGGTTGTACAGGCGAACGATGGCCTCGCGGCGCGGCTCACCGACCACGAACTCCACCGTGATCACGGCCATGCCCGGACGCGACATCGAGTAGACGTGCTTCACGCCCTCGATCTCGAGCAGGGTCTGGCCGAGCGGAAATGCGACCAGGTTCTCGACATCCGCCACCGCCGCGCCGGGGAACGGCACGAACACGTTGGCGAAAGTCACCTCGATCTGTGGCTCCTCCTCGCGCGGGGTGATTATCACCGCAGCCAGTCCCAGGAGCAGGCCGGCAATCGCCAGCAGCGGCGTCAACTGCGAAGCCTGAAAGGCGCGCGCGACGCGCCCGGAGAAGCCGAGGCGGGGCGATGTGTCAGCCATGGCGGTTCACCCCGGCGGCGACTCGTCGTGCGAAAAGCCAGTAGTCCGCAAAGGACGCAAAGAGCGCAAAGGGAAACCTTTCTTGATCTCCTTTGCGTCCTTTGCGTCCTTTGCGGACAAGTTCTCCCTGCTTGTCCGCGAGCAAGGTAACGGGCGACACCTCAACGCCCTCCGGCCAGGTGCAGCGCCGCGGCCACCGGATCTGCAGCGATCACCTCGCCCTCGACGAGGCCGGCGAGCACTTCGACCTGATCGCCGAAACGGTGTCCCAGACGCAGCTGGCGCAGCGCGACGCGGCCACCATCGACCACGTACACGCCGCTCACCTCGCTGCGCAGGACCAGCGCCGAGTGCGGAATCAGCAGACGCTCGCCTTCGCCGATGACGAAGGCGACCTTGGCAGTCATGCCCGGATGCAGGCCGGTCTCCTCCTCGGGCAGCTCCACGCGCACGCGGAAGCTGTGCGTGGCGGGATCGGCATAGGGAAACACGGTCACCGCGGTGGCCGCGACCGCGCTGCCGTCGGCCAGCAGCACGCGCGCGCGGCGGTGCTCGCGGATGGCGGCGACGTCGGATTGCGGAATCGACACCTGCAGGCGCAGCTGGCCGAGCGACAGCCCGGAAATCAGCGGCTGACCGGGTCGCACCGATTCGCCCACCTCGACGTGGCGCTGCACCACGATGCCGGTGTAGGGCGCGCGGATCATGGTGTATTCAACCTGCTCACTCGCTTCGCGCAGGGCGGCGCGGGCGGAATCGAGCTGGGCGCGGGTGGCATCGCGACGAGCAGTGGCCTGGTCAAGCTGGGTACGCGCGACCAGCCCGCGCGCGTGGACTTCGCGGATGCGTTCAAACTCGGCTGCAGCCTCGGTGGCGGTCGCCTGGGCGGCGCTTACTGCAGATTCGGCGCGGCGCAGCGCCGACTGCTGCTCGGTGTCGGTAAAGCGCACCACCACTTCACCCGCCGGCACGTAATCGTCGACATCGTACGGCAGCTCCAGCACGCGTCCGCTGGTCTGCGCCGACAGCGTGGCCTGGTTCACCGCTTCCACCACGCCGTCCCATACGCGTTCGCGCGGGGCACGCTCGCGCGATACGGTGTGGGTGTCGAGATTTGGCGCCGCCAGCGGCGTCGCCGGTGCGGGCGCTTCGCGGCCGCAGCCGGCCATCGCAAGGATGGCAATCGCGGCGGAGAGCAAAAGGCCTCTGCGCTTCATGGCTGGCTCACTGAAACGCGCAGCCCGGCTTCACACCGGCCTTCTTGAGGACCAGCGCCAACGGGCAGAAGCCGGTAAAGGCGGCCTGCAGCATGTTCAGTCCGACGAAGGCCGGCAGCAGCAGCCACCACGGATTGAAGTAGTGCGCCAGCAGCAGTCCTGCCAGGATCATGATGCCGGCGAAGGCGAAGACGAAGCGGTCGATGTTCATGATGGGGCCTCGGTTGGTGCAGTTGGTTCGGTGGGGTGGATGCTGGGCGCTGGAAGGACCTGTGGGTCCAGGGCTTAGGGCTTAGGGCCTAGGGGTTACTTCGTTGGGCGATGCTGTTTCATGTCGGTTTGCTCACTCGGCGAGGATGTCGTTGGGCGAAAAGCCTTGGGGGTGCCGGGCTTCTCCCTAGGCCCTAGGCCCTAAGCCCTGACCCCCTAGGCCCGCGGCTTCAGCCGCTCGATGCCGAGCGCCTTCATCACGTACTTCTCGTACACCGGCTCGGATACGCCCTTGCGCATCTTGCGCAGGAAGTACTTTTCGAAGGCGACCTTGGCGAGGTGCACCCACCTGCCCTTCTTCGCCCAGGTGACGTTGCGCGGCGGGAACTGCGGCAGGGCGACGAAGGCCACACCGGTGTCGCCCATGTCGGCGAGACATACCGCGTTCCAGGTCCCTTCATAGTCCGCGGTCTTGCCGTCCAGCTCGGCCTTGATGTTGTGCACGATGGTGGTGACCATCGACTCGATCATGAATCCGGTCTTGGGCGCACCGGTCGGCACGGGTGTGGATTCGATCGGGGGAATCGCCACGCACACGCCGGCGGCGAAGATGTTCGGGTAGCGCGTGCTGCGCTGGTGTTTGTCGACCACCACGAATCCGCGCGGGTTGTTCAGGCCCTCGACCGCAGCGACGGCATCGACGCCCTTGAAGGCGGGCAGAAGCATCGCATAGCGGAACGGGACCTTGTGGGTCTTGGTCGGCTTGCCGTCGGTGTCGTGCTCGGTGATATCCATTTCTCCCGCGTGCACCGCATCGACCCTGGCGTTGACGATCCACTTGATGTGCGCCTGGCGAAACTCGGACTCCATCAGCCCCTTGGAGTCGCCGACGCCGCCAAGACCCATGTGGCCAATGTAGGGCTCACTGCTGACGAAGGTCATCGGCACCTTGTCGCGCAGCTTGCGACGGCGCAGGTCGGCATCGAGGATCATGGCGAACTCGTAGGCGGGGCCGAAACAGCTCGCCCCCTGCACCGCGCCGATGACGATCGGGCCGGGATCCTTGAGAAAATCCTGGTAGGCGTCCCATGCGCTCTGCGCGTGCGGCGTGGTGCAGATCGACTGCGTATGCCCGCCGTCCGGACCCAGCCCCGGGACCTCGTCAAAGGCCAGCTTGGGGCCGGTAGCAACCAGCAGGCAGTCGTAGGCGACGCGTTCGCCGTCTTCGGTGATCACGACATTGCCGGGTGCGTCGATCGCCTGGGCCGCGGTCGGCAGGAAGCGGATGCCCTTGCGCCCCAGCCAATCGCCGGCGTCGAGGGTGATCTGCTCGGTCGTGCGCCAACCCACCGCCACCCAGGGATTGGATGGCGTGAAGCTGAAGCGGTCGCCCTTGCCGATCACGGTGACCTCGTGCGCCTTGCCCAGCGCCTCGCGCAGCTCGTAGGCCGCGGCCATGCCGCCGAGTCCAGCGCCCAATACCACGATGCTTGCCATGTTCCGCCCTCCGCCGTTCGAGATGGCAGCCAGCCCCTTTGGGCGGCTCGACCGATTGACCTCGGTCAACCGACTCGGAATGAACATTAGCATTTGCTTATATTAGTGTCAACTAAATAAGATGGGCTCGCCCGCACCCGATGACGACCCATGCCGAAGCCGAGCAATACCTTCACCGCCGAACAGATGGGCACCCATGCCCACGATGCCGCACGCCTGCTGAAGGCGCTGGCCAACGACAAGCGCCTGATGATCCTGTGCCTGCTGGTCGACGGCGAGCTGAGCGTGGGAGACATCAACGCCCGCGTGGATCTCAGCCAGTCGGCGCTTTCACAGCACCTCGCGCTGCTGCGCGCGGACGGCCTGGTGCGCACGCGCCGCGAGGCGCAGACCATCTTCTATGCCATCGAGGAGGGTCCGGCACAGCGCATCATCGAGACGCTGCACGGAATCTACTGCGGGGTCTGAAGTTCAGTCACCGTCGCGACGCACTTCGACGTACACCGCCTTGCGGTCCCAGCCACCCTTGCCGCGCACTCGAAACGTCATGACGTAGGTACCGCCCGGCAGGGCCTCGGTGTCGATCACGTCCACCGCGGTCTGCATCGGTACGCCGCCGATGCGCACCGTGGGATCGGTGCGGATGCCCTTGCGGGTGGGAATCTGCTGGCCCTGCAGTCCGGTCACGACGATCTCCAGCTCCTCGTGCAGCGCCCCAAGACCCAGCGCGGTCCGCGCGTTGCCGCTCGCCTGTGCCTGCACTGCGCCGGAGGCCGGCTGCGGGAGGCGCCAGCACACCGACTGCGAGACCGCAGCGCTCAGCTCGTCACGCAGCGCGAGGTCGTTCAGCGGCTCGACGCGCTGGCCGTCGATTTCAAGGTCGAAGCAATGGCCATTGCGCGGTGTGCAGCTGTCACCGCGGGGAAGGGCGCAGGGGTCGCCTGCGGCCAGAGCAAGCGAGGCGACAAGGGTGAAGGTGATCATGGGGGTCTCCAGGGTTGTGGGCTTCTGACCTGCTATCGGCAGATGGTACGCCGGGCGGACAGCCTGCAGAGGGGCTGGCCCGAAGGGCGCGCTGCTGGCGACTGAACACCTGGAAGATGCGCGCGTTTGCCATGATGCGGGCAGCTCAATGCCACTTCCGCACGCCATCCTGCGGCTCATTTCCAACGGTACCTCACACCATGTCCACCCTGATCCTTGCCCTGCTGCTCGCCAACACCTCTCTCGTCTCCACCTGGACCGAGCGTGAAGACATCGGGGGCGTGTTCACCGAGGCCGGCGTCACCGGCACCTTCGTGCTGCTTGATGCAGAGACCGGCTCCCTCTCGGGCCACAATCACGCGCGCGCCCAACGACGCTACGTTCCCGCCTCTACCTTCAAGGTCCCCAATGCCTTGATCGGCGTGGCCACCGGTACCGTGACCAGCGTCGATGAAGTGCTGCCGTACGGCGGCAAGCCGCAGTGGTTGAAGGCCTGGGAGCAGGACATGAGCCTGCGCCAGGGCATGCCGGTGTCGAATTTGCCGGTGTTCCAGGAGCTGGCCCGCCGCATCGGACTCGAACCCATGCGCGAACACCTCGTGAGCCTCGACTACGGCAACGCCAGCATCGCCCAGACGGTGGACGATTTCTGGCTGGTCGGCCCGCTGGGCATCAGCGCCATCGAGCAGACGCGATTCCTTGCCGCGCTGGCCCAGGGACGGCTCCCGGTGTCGCCGGACGCGCAGGCGGCGGTGGCCGACATCATTCGCACCGACAGTGGCGAAAGCTGGTCCCTGTACGCCAAGACCGGCTGGGCCAACCTCTACGAGCCGCACATCGGCTGGTGGGTCGGCTGGGTGGAGCGTGACGGGGGCATCCATGCGTTTGCCCTGAACATCGACATGCCGGACAGCTCGTACGCGCGCAAGCGCATCGACGTGGGCCGCGCGGCGCTGACCGCCGCAGGATTGCTGGGCGGAAAGTAGTCTCCATCGCGGCGTGTCCGGCCGACGTCATTGATCTCGTATAGATTGGCAAGCACTCGCCGCCGATGCGGCCACCCGCCGACCACCCGGAGATCCTTTGACCATGAAATCCCGACTCGCAGTTGCCCTCGCTCTCGCCCTCGCCGTTCCCGCGGGTTCCGCGTTCGCCGATGCCCGCATTGAATTCACGGCCACCGAAGGCGGCGGCGCTTCGATGCAGAGCCTGCTGATCGGTCATGGCCGCATGCGCAGTGACGCCAGCGCCGACACCAGCGTCATCCTTGACCCGTCCTCGCGCAGCATGACCATCCTCGACCATGGCAAACGGCGCTTCACCCGCATCGGCCCCGAAGAAATGCGTCAGATGAGCGCCGCGCTCAAGGACGCCATGGCCCAGCTCGAGCAGGCGATGGCCAACGTGCCCCCGGAGATGCGCGCGCAGATGCAGTCGATGCTGGGCGGCGCCATTCCCGGCATGGGCGGTGACGCCATGCTCAAGATCACCGACACCGGTCGCAGCGACACCGTTGCCGGCCATCGCTGCACCGTCTTCCACACCCGATTCCAGGACGAACTGGTCAGCGAATCCTGCATGGGCGATGCCTCGGTGCTGGACGGCCTGTCGTCAGACGATCGCGCGGTGCTCGATCAGGCGCTGGCAGTGACGCGCGAGATGATGGAGGAGATGACCAGCGGCCCGCTCGCCCAGTTCGCGCAGATGACGCCGTTCCGCGATGGCATGGTGCCGCTGCGCATCACCGACATCGACAAGGGTCGCCGCAGCACCTCCGAGTTCGCCGGCATCCGCAGCGAGAGTCTTGCCGCCGATCTGTTCGAGGTTCCGTCGGGCTACCGCGAGCAGAAGATCGAAATGCCGCGCATGCGGCGCTGAGCAACTCCCAGCGCGCCGCGCCCGCGCCGCCGGAGCGGTGCTCAAGGTGACAACCGGCACTTTCGCTCATCGCGTGCGGGTCTCAAGGTGTGCGCATGGAAGCCCGATTCCGATGTGCGATCATTTCGGCTTTGACACCGAAGGATCGTAGCCGATGAGTTCGCCCGACCTGCTGGGGCAGCTGCGCATCGATCGCGACAGCGGCGAACCCGCAGCCTCGCGTCGCACGCCCCTGCTGCTCGGCGCTGCGGCCCTGCTTGCCGTCGGCATCGCCGCGCTGTGGCTGATGCGCGGCAGCCATGCGGTGGAGCTTGACGTGGCCACGGCGACCGCCGCGGCCGCGACGCCCACCTCCCTTTCCGTACTCGACGCTTCCGGCTACGTGGTGGCCCGCCGCCAGGCGACGGTGTCGTCCAAGGTCACCGGCAAGGTGCTGGAAGTGCTGATCGAGGAAGGCATGCAGGTTGACGAGGGCCAGATCCTGGCGCGTCTCGACGATACCCAGCAGCGCGCCGAGCTTGCAGTGCGGCGCGCCCAGCTCGCCGCGGCCAACGCGCAGCTCGGCGAGATCGAGGCGCAGCTGGTCCAGGCCAGCGGCGACCTGCGCCGCCAGCAGGAGCTGTTCGACCGCCAACTCGGCAGCGCCGCAGGGCTGGAAGCAGTCCGCGCCCAGGCCGAGACCCTGCAGGCGCGGCTTGCCAGCGTGCGCAGCCAGGTTGAAGTGGCCGGGCAGTCGATGCTGCTCAGCGTGGTGACGCTGGAGGACACCATCATCCGGGCGCCGTTCGCTGGCATCGTCATCGCCAAGGCGGCGCAGCCGGGCGAGATGATCTCGCCGGTGTCCGCCGGTGGCGGCTTCACCCGCACCGGCATCGGCACCATCGTCGACATGGACTCACTGGAAGTCGAGGTCGACGTGAACGAAGCATTCATTGGCCGCGTGTCGGCCTCGATGCCGGTCACCGCCACCTTGAACGCCTATCCCGACTGGAAGATCCCCGGCGAAGTCATCGCCGTCATTCCCGCCGCCGATCGCACCAAGGCCACGGTGCGCGTGCGCGTCGCACTGGGCGTGAGGGACGCGCGCATCGTGCCGGACATGGGCGTGCGCGTGGCCTTCCTCGAACGCAGCGCGCCGCAAGCGACGGAAACCGCGGCGAGCGGCGTATGGGTACCGGCAGCAGCGATTGCCGAGCGCGGCGGCCAATCAGTGGTGTTCGTGCTCGACGGCGATCGCGTCAGTCGCCGCAACGTGTCGCTGGGCGATCGCCGCGGCGACCAGCGCCTGGTCACTCGCGGCCTCGCGCCCGGCCAGAGCGTGGTGCTGGAGCCGCCGCCCGACCTCGACGAGGGCGATACCGTGCAGCGGCGCAGCGCGACCGGTTCGTGACCCATCCGCAACAGATTTCAGGAGCACAGTCGTGAGCGAAACCCTTGTCCAGATCCGCAATGTGAGCAAGACGTACCGCCGCGGGCGCCAGGAAGTGCCGGTGCTGGAGAGCCTGTCTCTGGACATCGCCCGAGGCGATTTCCTTGCGCTGATGGGGCCCTCGGGGTCGGGCAAGACCACCCTGCTCAACCTGATCGGCGGACTCGACCAGCCCACGTCCGGCGAGATCCACATCGGCGGCGAGCGCATCGACAGGCTGTCCTCCGGCGCACTGGCTGCCTGGCGCGCGCGCAACGTCGGCTTCGTCTTTCAGTTCTACAACCTGCTGCCGGTACTGTCCGCCGAGCGCAACGTCGAGCTGCCGCTGCTGTTGACGCGCATGGGGGGCGCCGAGCGCCTCAAGCGCGCGCGCACGGCGCTCGAGATCGTCGGCCTGAAGGACCGCGCCCGACACAAGCCCAAGGAGCTGTCCGGCGGCCAGGAACAGCGCGTGGCGATTGCCCGCGCCATGGTCTCGGACCCATCGATACTGGTCTGCGACGAGCCCACCGGCGACCTCGACCGCACCACGGCCGACGAAATTCTGACCCTTCTGCAGCGCCTCAACGGCGAATTCGGCAAGACCATCATCATGGTCACCCACGACCCCAAGGCCGCCGAGTTCGCGCGCCACACCCTGCATCTCGACAAGGGCGTGCTGGTGGAAAATGCCGAGCAGGCAGCCTGAGCCATGAAGTACCTGCCCCTGGTGCTGGCCAGCCTGTTGCGACGCAAGACGCGCACGCTGCTGACCGTGCTGTCGATCCTCAGCGCCTTCCTTTTGTTCGGCCTGCTGTCGGCGGTAGACGTGCTGTTCAACTCGACCACCGAAAGCGAGGCCGGCACCACCCGCCTGATCGTGCAGTCGCGCACCAGCTTCACCCAATCGCTGCCGCTGCGCATGGCGCCCGAGCTGGAAGCGGTGGAAGGCGTGGTCGACGTCAGCTGGCAGCAGTGGTTCGGCTCGCAGTACCAGTCGCCGCGCAACCAGATCTTCGGCTTCGCGGTACCGCCTGACCGCTGGAAGCGCATGTACCCGGAGTGGGTGCTGAGCGACGACGAAGCCCGCGCCTTCGTCGATACCCGCACCGGCATCGTTGTCGGTCGCGGCCTCGCCGAGCGCTTCAACTGGTCGCTTGGTCAGCGCGTCCCCATCCAGTCCAACATCTTCCCGCAGCGCGATGGCAACAAGACCTGGGACTTCGACATCGTTGGCATCTTCGACGGCATCGACGAGACCTTCCAGAGCCAGACCGCCAACCAGCTGTTCATCAACTTCGACTATTTCCGCGAGGCCAACCAGTTCGGCCAGGGCTTCGCCGGCATCTACATCATCCGCGTCGCCAGCGCCGACCTCATGGAATCGGTGGCCGCCGCGGTGGACGCGCGTTACCTCAATTCCGACATCGAAACCAAGACCCAGACCGAGCAGGAGTTCCAGCTCGGCTTCGCCCGCCAGATCGGCGACATCGGCATGATCGTGCGCGCCATCCTCTCGGCAGTGATGTTCACCATCCTGCTGCTCACCGCCAACACCATGGCGCAGTCGGTGCGCGAACGCATTCCCGAGTTGGCAGTGCTGAAGACGCTCGGCTTCGGCGACACCACCGTCTTGCTGCTGGTGCTGGCCGAGGCGTTTGCGCTGGTCGCGCTGGGCGGTCTGGCCGGCATGGGCATCGCCAGCGTGCTGGGCCCGGGCCTGACCACCGGCTTCGGCTTTCCGCCGCTGCAGATGGGCGCTCAGGTCTGGCTGCTGGCGCTGTTGGCCATGCTGGTGATGGCGCTCGCCGTCGGCCTGCTTCCGGCGCTGCGCGCGCGGCGCCTGTCAATCATCGACGCGCTGGCCGGACGTTGAGGAGTTCATCATGATCGCCCGAATCTTCGCCATCACCCTGATGAACCTGCGCGGCCTGCCTGAGCGCCTCGGCGCCAGCCTGGTCATCGTGGTGGGACTCGCCGGCGTGGTCGGCGTGCTGACCGCGCTGCTGGCGATGGGCGAGGGCCTGTCGCGCACCCTGACATCGACCGGCAGCAACGACCGCGCCATCGTGCTGCGCGGTGGTTCCAATGCCGAACTCAACAGCGGCCTGGGCCAGGAAGCCGCCACCCTGGTCACCGAAATGCCCGGCGTGCGCAAGGACGCCGCGGGCAACCCGCTGGCCTCTCGCGAGCTGATCCTGATCGCCGAGTTGCCGCTCAGGCGCTCCGGCACCGGGGGCAACGTCACCCTGCGCGGTGTCGAACCGGCGGCGTTTGCGCTGCGCGACGACCTGCGCATTGTCCAGGGACGTCGATTCGAGCCCGGCCTCAACGAAATGATGGTGGGCGCCGGCGTGCCCGGCCAGTTCGACGGCGCGGCGTTGGGCGAAACCGTGCGCATTCGCGGCGCCGACTGGGCCATCGTCGGCGTCTTCGAATCCGGCACCGCACACGACAGCGAACTGTGGCTCGATGCCAGCACCGCACAGGGCGCATTCAACCGCCCCGGTTTTTCCAGCGTACTGGTGGCACTGGAATCGCCCGCGGCGCTGGAAACCTTCCAGGCCGCATTGGCCGCCGACGCCCGGCTCACCGTGGATGCCGAATCGCAGCTCGAATACTACGAGCGACAGACGGCCCAATCGACCGGCATGATCCGTGCGCTGACCGCGCTGGTGACCATCGTCATGGCGCTGGGCGCGATCTTCGCCGCGCTGAACACCATGTATGCCTCGGTCTCCGCGCGCACCACCGAGATCGCCACCCTGCGCGCAATCGGCTTCGGTGCCCTGCCGGTGGTGGCGTCGGTGCTGGTGGAAAGCATGCTTCTGGCCCTGGCGGGCGGCCTGCTCGGTGCCGCTGGCGCATGGATCATCTTCAACAACGTTGCCGTCACCACGCTGGGCGCCAACTTCACCCAGGTGGTGTTCAACTTCCAGGTCACCCCCGACCTGCTGGTCACCGGCCTGCTGCTGGCGCTGGCCATCGGCTTCATCGGCGGCCTGCTGCCGGCGCTGCGCGCGGCACGCTTGCCGGTGACGGTGGCGCTGCGGGCGGGGTGAATCACGCCTGCCATGACTGCACTGGGCACCTGGATCACGGACTGGCGCGAACAGCGCCTGAATCTGCGCCAATGGCTGTTCGCCGCGTTGGCGCTGGCCTGTGCTGCCAGCGGTTATTGCCTGTTGTCCGGTCTTGCTGCCGGCGAACGGGCGCCGCCTTCGCTGTCGCTGGCGTGGGGCGCCCTTGTCGTAGTGGTGTTTTCCGTGGGCTGCTGCCTGGTGTCCGGCTGGCTGAGCATCGCGCGGGGCGTATCCGCGCTGCGTGTGAGCGGCACGGTGATCCTGCTCGCCGGCACGGTGATCGCGCTTGTGTGCGGCGAGAAGTGGCTGGCGCAGCTCTACTGGGAACGTCCCTGGACCGACTTTGGCGCACATGTTGCCAGTCGCGCACCGCTCGGTTTGCTGGTTCTGGCCATCGTCAGGTTCCCTGCATGGCTGAAATCCGCAAACCGGACACAACGTCGCTCGACGCATCCTCCATCGCGGCCGCCGTCTGCGCGTGCGGCGATTCTGTCGGTGCCCACTCGCAGCGGTCCACGAGAGCTGGACGCCACGCAGATCGTCCGAATCCAGGCCGCGGGCAACTACGTCGAACTGCACTCCAGCGACGGAATCCATCTGCTCAGGACGACGTTGGGTTCTCTGGCCGAGCGCCTCGCTGACAGCGGCTTCGTTCGGGTACATCGCTCGGCGATGATCAATCGCCACCACATCCGGAGCATCGGTCGCGATAGTCACGGCGAGTGGCTGGTGCACCTGGCCGACGGCACCGAAGTGCGGGCAGGACGACGTTTTCGCGAAGCGATCACGCATCTGCAGAAGGCCAGCGGGAACCTCTGAAGCAGTCCGCGCCCGGCATTCGTCACAAAACCCCGCAACTCGTCCCCTGGCGCTTGACCGGCCGGCGGCCGGCGCGATGTCCTGTGCGCGCAGCATCGAGTTGCTGCCGCGCATAAGGAGAC
>CAZGKE010000002.1:17438-56801 GCA_964526035.1 uncultured Gammaproteobacteria bacterium
GCCGGCGCGATGTCCTGTGCGCGCAGCATCGAGTTGCTGCCGCGCATAAGGAGACCATCCATGAAAACCCTTCAAGGCTTCACCGTTGCGACACTCCTCGCCTGCCTGTTGTTTGCTCAAGCGAGCCAGGCGACGCCCAGTGACGACGAGCAGGCGCTGCGCCATCTCAAGGAGGTCGCCTGGCCCCAGGCCTATCGGGAGCAGGACACGGCTCTTCTGGACAGCATTCTCGCGGACGAATTCCAGATGATCAGCGGCAGCGGGGACTGGTCGACCAAACTGGATGAGCTTCGCTGGATACGCAGCAACAAGCCCGACTACGATGCGTTCAGCTTCGAGATCCGCCGGCTCGAAATTTTCGAGAACGGTACGGCGATCGTGGCCGGAACCGGAACCATCCACGCCACCGACAACGACGGGCCGTACCTTGCCGAGTACCAGTCGACCAACGTCTTGATCAAGCGCGACGGCGTGTGGCGGGCCATCGCATCGCATGTCTCGGGATATCGGCGCAAGTAGACGCGGCCCGCCGCGGTTCAATCGGATGCACGCGTCAGCACCGTGGCGTATGTGTAGCGGTCCTTCGGATGCGTACTGACGGCCAAAGCCAGCAGTTCACCCTGCGCTCCGTAGAAGCGCCGCTCGATGCGCAGCGCGGCGGTGCCGGGCTCGACCTGGAGCCTGGCAGCGAGCTCGGCGTCGAGGTTCTCCGCTTCCAGCACCTGCTCGACGCGGGTCAGGCTGCGCACGTTGACGATGTCGAGCAGGGCGAAAATCGCTTCGCCGAGGTCCACCAGCAGGTCGCCGCGACGCCCGCGCGGCTTCGGCGCCCAGATATCGGAATGCGCCAGGGGCAGTCCGGGGGCACGATGCTGTCGCAGGCAACGCATGTGCACCACGGCGCTGCCCACGGACACACCGAGACGTGCGGCCAGCAGGGTATCGGCGTTCATTTCAGCTGTGCTGTAGGGTTCCAGCCGTGTGGCGTCGCCATAGCGCAGCAGGTCGTCGATGTTCTGCACGAACTGCTGGTACTTGACCGGCGAACGTCTCGCCAGCACCCGCGTACCCGAGCCACGACGGCGGTCCACAAGACCCATCTGTGCCAGCAGTCGCAGCGCCTCGCGGGTGGTGTGTCGGCTGACGCCGAACTGCGCACACAGTTCCACTTCGGTCGGCAGCAGCGCGCCCACGGCGACCTTGCCGCTGCGGATCATCGCCACCAGTTCGTCGGCCACCTGCTTGTAGCGCGGCCTGATGCGTCCTCCCATTGCTTCAACCCCCAACCCGCAGCGTGTACGGCATTATAGGGAGGATGTTCGAATGCGCCGACGAGCGACCGTGAGAACGACCTGCTGCGACCCGCGGGCTGAGGCAGGGTGCAACTGTGCAGCCGGCGCCGCGGCACCGCGGCGAGGGCCGCTGTGAGCGCGCTTGCAGGCGTCCGCGTCCTCGACCTCTCGCGCATTCTGGCCGGCCCCTGGTGCAGCCAGCTGTTGGCCGATTACGGCGCCGACGTGATCAAGGTGGAGAAGCCGCGCAGCGGGGACGACACCCGCAGCTGGGGTCCACCCTGGCTGAAGGATGGCGATGGCCACGACACCGGCGAGTCCGCTTACTTTCTGTCATGCAATCGCGGCAAGCGCTCCGTGGCGATCGATTTCAGCCGCGCCCAAGGCCAGGCGCTGGTGGCCAAGCTGGCGCAGCGCGCCGACGTGCTCATCGAGAACTTCAAGGTCGGGGCGCTGGCCAGGTACGGTCTCGACTACGCCTCGCTAAGACGCATCAACCCGCGCCTGGTGTACTGCTCGATCACCGGCTTCGGCCAGGACGGGCCGTATGCCCAGCGTGCCGGCTACGATGCCGCCATCCAGGCCATGGGCGGCCTGATGAGTATCACCGGCGAACGCGATGACCGGCCTGGTGGTGGCCCGCAGAAAGTCGGCGTGGCGGTCGCCGACCTGATGGCCGGCATGTATGCGGCCAGCGCCATCCTTGCCGCCTTGCACCACCGCGATCGCAGCGAAGAAGGGCAGCATCTTGACGTGTCCCTGCTCGATACCCAGGTTGCCTGGCTGGCCAACCAGGCGGGCAATTTCCTGATCGGCGACACCCTGCCGAAACGCGAGGGCTCGGCGCACCCGAACATCGTGCCGTACCAGACATTCGCCAGCGCCGACGGCCACCTGATGCTGGCGATCGGCAACGACGCGCAGTTCGCGCGCTTCGCGCGCCTCGTCGGACATCCTGAATGGGCCGACGACCCGCGCTTCGCATCCAATCCCGACCGCGTGACGCACCGCGATGTGCTGGTGCCGATGGTGTCCGCCGTGGTCGCCGGCCGCGGCACCAGCGACTGGCTCGCTGCGCTCGAGCGCGAGGGCGTGCCGGCAGCGCCCATCAACGATCTGGCAAAGGTGTTCGCCGACCCGCAGGTGCAGGCACGCGGTCTGCGCGTGGAGGCAGCACATCCAGGTGGCGGACGTGTCGCCATGGTGCGGCAGCCGGTGCGCTTCTCCGCGACGCGGCCTGTCGAGCCGCTGGCGGCGCCGGGCTGCGGTCAGCACAGCGACGAAGTGCTGGCGGAAATCGGGGTGACCGCGGCGGAGATTGCGGCGCTGCGCGCCAGCGGAATCATCGCCTGAACCTTGCTGCGGACGCGCCACCCGCTTTACAGCGGCCGTCGCCGGGGCCAGCATGTCGCCTTCACAACGGTGGGGAGAGAAACGACATGCGCCTTCGCATCCTGGCTGCCGCGCTGCTGGGCATCACATTTGCGACCATTGCCAGCGCCTCCGAGGTGATCGAGCGACTCGATGGCCGCCAGGTCCAGACCATTCTCGGGGACCTCGGCTTCACCGGTTCGGAGATCGACAGCGACGACGATGTCATCGTCAACATGCAGGGCTATCGCGTGCTGATACTGGTCGGCAGCGATGCCGGCCGAAGCCTGATGGCGCGCTTTGCGGTCACCGGCACCGGTGCCACCCTGCAGACCGTGAACGACTGGAATCGCACCAAGCGCTACTCGCGCGCCTATCTCGACGACGAGGGTGATCCGATCCTGGAGAGCGATCTCGATCTCGAGGGTGGCGTCGACCGCAAGCGCGTCGAGGATTTCTTCCGCACCTTCAATGGCACGCTGACCCTGTTCCTGCGCGATCTCGAATGAGCGACCGGCCATCGGGGGAGGGCATGGGCGACGAGACCGGAAAACCGCAGGGACGCCGCATCGCGATGATCCGCAGACTGGTGCTGTACGGCACCCTGGTCTATCTGCTGCTGGGTGTCGGTGAGCTGATGCTGCTTGGTGAAGGCAGCGGCATGCCGTTGGCGGTTCGGGTCGCGCTGGCACCGGTACTGCTGTTGCTGTGGTGGAGTCTTGGCATCACGCGCAGCGCGGACGGACAGGCCTTTCTGGTGTGCCTGGTTCTGCTGCTGGTCTCCTCCGGGCAAAGTCTCACGGTAGCCGCCGACCCGGCCAGCGCCGAGCGCGCGCTGGCCGGGTTCGTGCTCATCGTGTTGCTGTCGGGGCCGCTGTGGTCGACGCCGCGCCACTTCACCTGGGGCGCGCTGGCGTGCATGGCGCCGGCGGCCTTCACGCTGGCCTGGATCGACGCCAGTCGAACGCTGTGGGTGACCTACGCGATCTTCGCGCTGGCCGCCCTGCTGACGGCGTTTGTACTCTGGCGCGAGCGCATGCAGGCCGCCGGACGCTCCTCGGCCTTGCGCAGCGAGTTGGAACGGCGCGCGGTCTCGGACGCGCTGACCGGCGTCCTCAACCGCGCCGGCTGGGACGGCAACGCGCCGGATGCGCTGCGCCTCTCCGCAATCCGCAATGCACCGGCCTCGCTGATCTACTTCGATCTCGATCGCTTCAAATCGGTCAACGACGAGCACGGACATGCGGTGGGCGATTCGGTCATCGGGCGGGTGGCGGACCTGATCCGCGAGCAGGTGCGCCAGGGCGACCTGGTGGCGCGTCTCGGCGGTGAGGAGTTCGTGGCGCTGCTGCCCGGTGCAGGTCTGGACGCGGCGCTGCGCGTTGCCGAACGCGTGCGCCGCGAATGCGAAAACTCCACCGACGCGGTGAGCCGCACCATCAGCGCAGGGGTGGCGCAGTGGCACCCCGACGAATCGCTGAAGGAGCTGATGGCGCGCGCCGACGCTGCGATGCTGCGCGCCAAGCAGTTCGGGCGCAATCGCGTCGAGGTATGCAGCTTCGAGGTCCGCGGCTGAGCCCCCGTTGTTCGGCGCCCACCGGCGCTTCTTTGCCGAGATTCTGCCGAACCTCCAAGCTGAGCCCCGTGCGAACTTTTCATCCCGTTGCGGGCAGCATCCTGCGGCTCGGCGTGCTGCTGCCGACCCTGTCCGAGGCGGCGTGGCCGCCGCTCGCCTCCATCCGCTTTGAAGGCAATGAGGTGACCCGCGAACACATGCTGCTGCGCGAGATGAGCGTGGTGCCCGGTGATCCGGCGGACCCTGTGCTCATTGAACGAAGTCGACAGGCGATCCTCGACCTCGGCCTGTTCCGCCAGGTGGAAACCCAGGAGGAAGCCACGCCTGATGGCGTGGCTCTGATCGTGCGCGTGCGCGAACAGCGTTGCCTGCTGCCGGTTCCGCGCCTGGATACCAGTTCGGACGGGGACTGAAGCTACGGCCTGCAGCTGCGCTGGAGCAATGCATTCGGTCGAAACCACCGGCTCAATGCCACCGTCCAGCGCGGCCGCTTCCCCGAAGACCGGAACCGCGAGGCAGAACGGGGCGGTCGCATCGCCTATGCCGCACCCTACGTTTTCGACACGCCATGGCAGCTGCGCACCACCGCCGAACGCATTGAACGGCAAACGCCGAGCCCGCAGGGTGGCTACGAGGAAACCTTCGACCGCCTGCAGCTGCTCGCCGCCCGCGACCCGCGCGAGGGACGCCCGCGACGCGGCTGGACGCTTGGCGGAGGCCTGTTCTGGCAGCAACAGGAGGCATTCGGCGATTTCGCACCTGTTTCCGAGGGCCGCGCCACCGCGCTGGTCGGCACCGCCGAATACAGCGATCTGCGCTTCTTCGTTTACAGCGAAGCCGGTCAACGCTTCGCGGCACGCGTCGAGGCGGCGCGCCGCGGATGGGCTTCGGACTACAGCTACGCGCGCCTCGAGGGCAGCTATCGCGCCGTGCTTCCGGTCGGCGAACGCCGCCACCAGACCCTGCACCTGGAGGCCGAAGGCGGACTCTTCAGCGGTGGTCCACGCGCGCGCAACCACTATGCGCTTGGCGGCTCCAGCCGCCTGCGCGGCTATGAGAAGGATTTCCTTGAGGGCGATCGCTACTACTATCCTTCTGCCGCGTTCCCTCGTCCGCTATGGCGCGATTCGGTGCGCCTGTTCGTGGTCGCCGATGCCGGCGGCATCGGCCGCGACGTGCTCGACATTTCGCCGCACGGCGCGCATGCCAGCATCGGCCTGGGTGCGCGTGTACGCATCACCTGGCTGGTCGACGTGGAGGTCGAAGTCGGGGTCGCCTGGCCTCTGCGCAGCGGCGACGGCGTGCAGTTCTTTGCTGGCAGCGAGGGGTAGGCGCGCCGTCCATCCTGCGCGGCGCTACTCCAGCACCTCCACAGCATCGCCTGTCCGCAGCCGGCCGCTGTCGCGGGCGATGAGGTTCACGCCGAAAGTGATGCCGCTCGGTCCGCGGCGGTAGGTCTTCAGCGTGGCCAGCGGTTCTCCGCCGGGATCGAACTCACCGCTGCCGGGATCCACGGTGGTGAACACGCAGCGAGTGCACGGCTCGACCACATCGAAGTGCAGGCCGCCGATGCGCACCCGCCGCCAGGCATCCTCGGCATGCGGGGGACCGCCGGCGAATACCAGGTTGGGGCGGAATCGGGTGATCGGCAGGGCGGTGGCCAGCTTGTCGTTGAGTTGATCAAGCGCCGACTGACCGATCAGCAGCAGCGGGTAGCTGTCAGCGAAGCTCACCTCGTCACCCGGCTTCCCTTTGTCCGTATCGACCCGACGCGTGGCGGCCTCGTCCATGTACACCAGTCGCACGTCGCAGCCCAGAAAGCTGCTCAGCCATGCATCAGCGGCGGCGCCCGCGGCACGTGCCGATACTTCATCGCCCCACACACGCACCGTCAGGCGTTGCACTGAATCGTCCGCTGCAGCAACCCTCAGCGGGGGCATGTCCGGAGCAGCGAGCAGCAGTCCTTGGGCATCCGGTGTAGCCCTCACCAACACCATGCGCGGCAGCTTGCGCCCGGTCAGGAATCGACCATCGGAGTCGATCACCATGTAGCGGCGATCGCGCTTCGGACCGCGTGGTTCGATGTCGAGTGAGTCGCGCACCAGACTGGCACAGGACTTGACTGGATGGATGAAGCATTCGGAGATGCGCATGGATTGATGCCCTTGCCCGCCGGGCGTGCGGTGGATAGTCGGGGTTCCGCGGTGGCGGACAGCGGCCGATGGGAGGTCGGTTTCGCGCTACCCGCGCTCCCCCGAACGACACGTCCAGGGCAACGTGCAACGATAGAATATCAAGGGCTCGCGCCAGCCTGTATCTCGCTCAATCAAACACCGGGCAGAACGACACCGGCTGACTGCGCCTGGCACGGACCGTCCTCAGGGTCGCTTCACCCAGCAGCACGCGAAACTCGGCTTCATTGCAGTCGAGATATTGGAGGCGGGCGCTGCCGACCGGCTGCAGCGCCTGCAATCCGCTGGCACGCGATCCGGCATAGATGATGATGTCGCGACGGCCGATGCCCTGCACCTTGGCGCCTTCGAAATAGAACCAGGTAGGCAGGTTGTCGTCGCCCACCGTGAACCATGTCCCGAACACGATGCCGGTGCCGCCGACCTCGAACAGGCTGAGTCCCTGGTCGGGGCGCCGCAGGTCGAACCAGTGGTCGCGAGATTCGGCCAGAGCGCGCGGCTGTGCCGGCGGCAGGTCGAGCAGGGCCACCTGCGCAGAGCCGTCGATGATCAGAACCTGAGACGGCTGTGTTTCGCCGTCGCCTATGAGGAATGCGCGCCGCGTGGCGACCGCTGCCGATTGCTCGAAGCGGAAGCTGAACCCGCCTGCGTCTGCGCTGCCCAGCAGCACGTCGCAAGCGACCACGCCGACGTCGCCGAGCGTTTCGCGCCATTGCAGACCGTAGCCGATCTCCTCGTAGGCGTAGCCGAATCCGACTGGCAGCGGCGATACCGGTCGCACACAGTCAATTTCCAGACGCACGTCCTGCGGCACGCCAGCCACGGACGGCCCCGGCGCCTCGTGATGGACGGAGAAACGGACGCGGACACCTGAACCCGGCGGCGCCGAGTCCGGCGGGCGAAGCCGCTGATCGAGCTCGATGCGGTACGGCACGGAGCCTCCGTTGCCAGCGAAGTACAGCAGCGGCGTCAGCGAATAGTCGGGGTTCAGGACAATGCTCCGTTCGGCGAGAACACTGCCGTCGACGGCATCGATCACCCGCACCACGTGGTCGCCCGCTTCCAGCGACAGCGCAGAAAAATCGCGATAGGACAGCTCCACCTCGGCTGCACCAACCTCGATGAGAACGGCACCGCCACCCGGCGTGCTCAGCGCCAGATGGCCGACATTGAGGGTCTCGGTCGCCGCCGCGAACTGCACCACGGCCAACCCGATGATTCCCGACAGCAGCCGACGCGGACTCATTGACCGACCCCGGCGGTACAGCTGTCGATCGGCAGCACGCGGCGCAGACGGAACAGCTGCTCGGCGCCATCGCCCGGCTCGCGACCCAGCCGCTGCGGCATGCGATCGCTGGCGGCAAGCAGATACAGGGTCGCATCGCGACAGGAGTGGAAGTCCAGCGAGGCGGATCCCAGGCTCATGCGCACCGGTTGGCGCAGGCCCTGCACGGTCCCTCCCACCGACTCGACAACGCGCATGCCGTCGAGCACGCCTGGCTGGACCGGCGTGTTGGCCGGTCCCTGGATCAGCGCCCAGGTTCGCTCACCGTCGAATCCATAGCCGTAGAAGACGCCGGTGATCCAGGGCTGCTCTCCGTCATTCGCAGTTTCCACGGACAGCGTCAGACCGCTGCCGTCGTCGCGAGGATCGAACCAGAGCCCGTTCATCGCCTGGTCCGGCACGACCACCGCAGCGACTACTTCAGTGTCGTCGAACACCTGCAGCCTGAAAGGCTCACGATCGCCGTCGCCGAGCAGCACGACGCGCTGCAGACCGCCGTCGATGGGGTCGAAGTCGACCAGGGCAAGGAGCGCAACCTGGGGGCCGGGAACCAGGGCCACGAGCGTGCAGCCGGCATTGACGGTGCGCCGCGCCGTGATACGACCGACGGCCTCGCGTCCGAAGGTCAGCGTGCCGCTGAAATCCGAAGGCCCGCACTGCAGCGCGTAGCGCAGCGGATCGACAGGATGGATGACCGCGGAATAGAGCTGCAACACGAAATCCTCTCCATGCAACGGGCGCGGCGATTCCTGAACGACGCGGATCTCCAGGTTGCGCTCGACGCCATTGCCGGAGGCGTACACGGTGTGTGGAATGTCGATGAGCAGGCGCGCATCGCGCTCGGTGAGCACGGCCCCGGTCTCGTCGACAAGGGCGAGGTTGACCACGCCGGCGGGCAGCGACAGCCCTGGCACCCACTCGCCGTAGGCCACGTCACGCGCCATGGCGGAACCGTTGACAAAGAGGCTTACACTGCCGCCGCCGTCGACATGACGCGGCGCAAAGTTGCCGAAGTGCACCAGGGTCTGCGCCTGCGCCCCGGTGATCGCCGACAGCATTGCAGCGACACCCAGTCCGATGCGCGCGACCGCGACTACCAGGATTTTCACGCGATCTGGGACTCCGGAGCGAAGGGCAGTCCATGGGAACTGCATGGCAGAGGCAGCACGACTCGGCACTGCCGCCTGATTCTGAACGCCCGCGAGCCCTGATGCACGTCCTTTGACGAAAACCGCGTCGTGACGGCGATGAGCGCTTGCCGTCACGGCGCCGCTTGGCGCGGTCACCGGGCCCCAGCTCGGTTCGGTCAATGTCACTCGATGGGTCTCCGTAGCACGCGGCAGACGGGCGCGCGCATGGGCAAAGACGCCGCAGCGCGACGAATCCCCCAAAAAACTCGACACACGTTGCACAGGCGGCAGCTGCGGGGCTAGGCTGATGCCTCCCCCGTCCGTGGCCGGCTGATGCCCCACTCCCTGCCCCCGCTCGATATCCAGCTGCAGCCGCCGCGCCGACCGATGGCACCGGCGGTCGCGCTGGCGCTGTCGCTGGCTGCGCACGGTATGTTGCTATGGGCGCTTTCGATGGCCGCGCCAGCCACTCCAACGGCGAAGTTCCATGAAATTGCGCTGACGCTGAGTCTCGACGCCCGACAGCCCGCCAGTAATCCACCGAAACAGGCGCACCCGGCACCGGCTCAGGTGCCCGAGGAGGCGCTGGCGGAAGCAGTCGCCCGCGCTCCGGAAGATTCCGCCCGTCGCGCTCCGCCGGAAACAGCACGCCAACCGGTCGCGTCCGCGGGCAGCGATGCCGCCGTCGGGCCGCGGCCATCGAAAAGACAGCCCATCGCCGACACCCGTACCGCCCGCGTCAGCGTGCCGGTCCCCACGCCACGGCGCAGCGCGGAAAGCGCGGCCAGCGAGACTGTCCTCTGGGATCTGTTGCGGCGCATCGAGCAGTTCAAGTCCTACCCGCGGGCGGCACGCCGTGCCGGCATCGAGGGTACCGCGCGGGTGTGGATGGAAATCGACCGTGACGGCGTGCTGCGCGGACAGCGCCTCGAAAGCAGCTCGGGCCACCGCATCCTGGACGAGGCGGCGCTGCTGCTGGTGCGCCGCGCGGCGCCGTATCCACCGCCGCGCGGTTCCGTCGCCGAGCGCATCGAGGTGGTGCTGCCGGTGAACTACCGACTCGACAGCGGATCCTAGTCCAGGCGCCGCCCAAGATGCCCTGCACCCGGTTCCCGATCCCGCGTTCTGTCGCCCGCTGCCAATGCGCTGCAGTCTTGCGTGCTGGTGCGCCGCTGTGCCCGCGCCGGGAAGCAGCATGAGAGTTCGGGACTAGACCAGCCCCATGGACGGTCACAGCGAGAGCACATTCGCGGCGATCTACCGCGATAATTTCGCCGCCCTGGTGCGCTATCTGGAGACCCTGCTTGGCGACCGCGCAGGCGCCGAGGACGCCGCGCAGGATGCCGGCGTGCGCTTTCTCGCCGCGGCACGCGAGCAGTCGGTGCGTGAGCCGCGCGCCTTCCTCTATCACGTTGCCACCAACCTGGCACGCGACCAGCTGCGGCGGCGCGTAACCCGTCAACGCGCCGAGCAGGAGCTGGCCCACGCCAACCCGGTCAGCCCGCCAAGCGATGCGGTTGCCAGCGTGCGCGAGGAGCTCGAGCACGTACGCCGGGCGATCCAGGACATGCCGCCACGACCGCGGGAAATCCTGTACCTGGCGCGCATGGAGGGATACTCGCATCGCGAGATCGCCGAGCGCCTCGGCATCAGCGCCAAGACCGTCGAGAACCACCTGACCCGGGGTCTCGCCCTGCTCGCGCGCAGCCTGGAAGCGGTCGCCCGCGCCGACGGGACCGCCGAGTTGGGGGATCAGCAGCCCAGGAGCGTCTCATGAACATGCACGACACCGGACATCCTTCCGAGAGCGCCCACGAGACGGCCGCGCAGTGGCACGTACGGCTGCGCGACGAGCCCGGCTCGGCCAGGGTGCATAACGAACTGACGGCCTGGCTCGAGGCGGACATCGCCCATCGCCTGGCCTATGCCGATGTCTGCGCCGCGGCCTATGCCTGCGATCAGGTCTTGCAACCCGAGCACCACGCCGAAGCTGCGCGTGGCGTCCCCGCGTTTGGCGGCCCACCCCGCCCGCTGCGCCAGCCTGCCACGACGACATCGCGTCGACTGCGTCGCGTCGCCGTCGTGGTAGCGCTGGCGGCCAGCGTCGTGGCCGCGGTGTTCGCGCCGTCCATTTCGCTCAAGCTGCGCGCCGACCTGATCGGTCAGCCCGGTCTGGTCCAGCTTCACACGCTCGATGACGGCAGCGTCCTGCGCCTCGATGGCGCCTCGGCGGTCCGCGTGAACTACACCCACGACCGCCGTCAGGTGGAGGTATTGCGCGGTGTCGTGCACGTCGACGTGCGCGCTGATGCGACTCGCCCGTTCGTGGTGCGCAGTGGCAACCTGGAAGCACAGGCGCTGGGCACTCGATACGCGGTTTCGCGTGTCGACGACCGTCACCGGGTCGCGGTCGATGCCGGACGTGTTGCGGTGCGTATCGGCAATCGCGAGCCGGTGGAGCTCCTCGCCGGTCGCACGCTGACGGCCGCCGACGACGGCGCAGGCCTGAGGATCGAGGAAGCGGGCGTGCTGGACGTCAGCTGGATCTCGGGACAGCTGGTGTTCTCCGCGACGCCCTTCGCCGATGCGGTCGCGGCCATGGCGCGCCACCTGCCCGAACGTGTGATCGTCTCCAGCACCAAGCCGGTCGACGCGGTGACCGCCGTGGCGCCGATCAGCGAGGCCGCACAGCTTCTCGAACGCCTGGGCAGGGAACGGGGCTATCGCAGCACGCGCATTCCCGGTCTGCTTATCGTCCTCTACTGACGCGCGCTCCGAGGTGCGCCCAGGCACGATCACAGTCCTTCCGGCGGCCATGGGCCCGGCGGCTGCTCGGCTTGCCCGCTGTGTCTGCCCCAGGCGCGCGGGGGTCCTGTTGGTGCTGCTTGTCGCCCTGGTCGCGCCCGCGACATCAGCGGAAGCGGACATGCCGCTCGATTGGCGGCTGCGGCCCGCCAACCTGCTCGAGGCGCTGCGCGAAGTGTCGGCCCAGACTGGCCTGAGCGTGATTTACGCAGAGGGCAACGCGCTGCTTGAGGCGCTGCCGGCGCCTGCGCTGGCGTCAGGACCGTACTCGCTGGCGGCCCTTCTTGACGGCCTCCTTGAAGGCAGCGGACTGGGCTGGCGAATCGACGGCGAAGGCGACGTCGTGATCGCGGTCAGGCCGCGGTTGCAGGCACCGACCGTACATGTAACCGATTCCCCGATCGGCGAAAGCGTACCTATCCGACCCGGCGCGCGCGCCGCCGACATGCCCGGCACCACGCCGTGGTCTGCCGCTGAACTGGGCGACTGGCCCACGCTCGATTGGCAGCAGCTGCTGCGCTACGCGCCCAATGTCGCCGGACAGGGTGCCACCCTGAATCTTCGTGGCGTCGGCCTGGGACGCGGGCCAGCCACGGCGGCCAGCGTGTACCTGGACGGCATGCCGGTGCCGCTCAGCGTGATCGACGCCGACGCCATCCCGCTGCACGGACTCGACAGCATCGAGTTCCGCCGTGGTCCACGCAGCCCCTGGGAGGGCGCTTCCACCCTGGGTGGCTCCATCGACCTGCGTACCGTGATGCCGGCACCTGATCCGGCGCTGCGACTGGCCGCCTCGCTGGGCTCCGCGCGGGACCTGCGCGCCTGGGTGGAGGCCGACAGCGGTGTGGGTGTGCACGGCCTTGGCGGTCGGGTGACCGTGGAGCGACGCCATCGTGCAGGCTTCCACGATCACGCGCTGCGCGACGAAAAGGGCATCGACAGCCAGCAGTTGACTTCGATGCTGCTGAAGTTCTCCTTCGAGCCCGACCGCTTCGAATCGCTCAGCATCGGCGCCCGCCTGCTCGGCATCAGCGGCGATCCCGGCCAGCCGTTGATCGCACCTGCCAGTCCCAGCCAGCCCGACTTCGACCCGTTCCGCCGCCAGACCTTCGATCCCTTCACCTATCGCCGTCGGCTGGACAGCACCGGCGGAGCCATCGACGTCGACTGGCGCGGCAGCGAGCAGCTGCAGGCATGGACGCACGTGGCCTTCAGTCATGCCAATGAGTCCGCGGAGCTTGCGCTCGCTGCGCTGCCTTCGGAGCGGCAGCGCAGCAAGGACCGCGAGACGCGCGGGCTGCTGAGTACCGGGACGGCGTGGTCACCGCGCCCGGGCTGGCGCTTTTCGCTGGGCGCCGAGGTGGAAAGGCGCCGCTTCGACGCCGCGGAGTCGAGCCTGAGCGACGTCCGCGACTTCTTCCCGCCGGCTCTGGCCATCAACGTCGAGCCGCAGACCGACCGCATCATCGAGGGCCGCGTGGTCACCCGCATCACCTCTCGCTCGCTGGCTCTGGATGTGCGGCGCGACACCGGATCTTGGACCATCGAGATGGGGCTGCGACTGCTCAACGAACGCCTCGGTCAGGAGCAGCTCCTGCAGAGCTTTCTGTCCGGGGACGGGTGCGTGCTCACCATCGACAGCGTACAGATACCTTGCGAGGAAGAGTTTCCGGCGCGCAGTCTGCGCGAGGACAGTCGCTCGACCAGCACCAATCGACTGCCGCACGGGCGCGTGGAGTTTCGCCCCACGGAGGCCCATCGGCTGGCCATCGGCTATCGACGCGGCTATCTGAGCGGTGGCACCCAGTTCAATCTGATCAGCGGCGACTTCGAGGTCTATGCACCGGAGCGCAGCGCCACCTGGGACTTCGCCTGGCACTGGGACGGCGACACCCTGAGCTCGGCGCTGACCCTGTTCGCCAATCGCTGGCGCGACCGGCAGATTCCCATTGCACTGCCGCAGGCCGGGAGTTTCCTGATCGGCAACGCCGGACGCGCCACCGCCAACGGGGCCGAATGGGTGCTGCGCGGCGCACTTTCGGAGGGGCTGCGCTGGCATGTCGGCCTGGGCTATCTCACCACGCGCTTCGACAGCTTCTCCCTGGCGCAAGGCTTCGATGTCGTCGACCTCGCCGGCAAGCGCTTTCCGGAAGCACCCAGACACACCGCGGTTGCGGGTCTTGACTGGCGCGGCGGCGGCGGCCTGCATGCCGGCATCGGCGCCCGCTACAGCAGCGGCGTGTTCAGCGATCCAGCGAATCGCGAGGTGGGCTATCGCGGTGGGCACGCGACGCTTGACGCCATCGTCGGCTGGCGCGGTCGACGACACCGGCTGTTCCTTGCCGTCGACAATCTCACCGATCGCCGCTACCTGCGCGGTCTGCAGCTGGTGGCGGGTCAACCGAATCCCCGCTTCTACCGCCCGGCCGCGCCGCGCACGCTGCGCGTTGGGCTTCAGCTCGACTGGTAGCCGCCGGTGGTCGCGAACGCGGGCGAGTCGCTGGGATCGTCGGCCACCAGGCTGTCGTCGAGCGCCTCGCCGCGCAGCCAGGCCAGCAGCAGCGCATTGCTGGCAGCAATACTGTCGAAGGGCAGTCCGTGACGCGCACCGCGCACCACGTGGAACTGCGCTCCCATGCGTGCTGCGAAGCGACGCTTCTCGGCCAGCGGCGTGTAGTCGTGTTCACCGGACAGCATCAGGGTCGGTGCGTCCAGCAGGTGCAGGCGCTGCAGCGCGCACCAGCCGACCAGTGAACGGGTGGTGGCGAGATAGCGGCGACGGTCGTTCGCCGCCAGCACCTGCACGACGCGCTCGCGCATTGGCGCCTGTGCCGGATGGGGAAACAGGCGCGCGGCCACCATGCGCCCGGTCCGCGCCAGCCCCAGCACGCGGACCAGCGCGATCTGTGCGAACACCTCCATCGCCTTTCGCCAGTGGTCGACGCGATAGCTCGGCAGGCTGTTGATCATCGCCAGGCGACGCACGGCGCCAGGGCGCTGCAGCGCCATTTCAAGCGCGACCGCGCCACCCAGCGAGAAGCCCACCACGGCAGGGTCGGCAATACCAAGACGGTCCAGTGCCGACCACAGCCGCGCGGCAAACACTTCGATGCGGTAGGCCGGCGGCGCGTCGCTGTGTCCGGAGCCGGGCAGGTCGGGCAGCAGAATGTCGAAGTGCGGCGCCAGCGCCGGCACCTGGAACGCCCAGTCGGCACCGCAGGAACCCAGACCGTGGATCAACAGCACCGGCGCCCCGCTGCCGACGCGGCGCAGGTGCAGACGGGCGCCGTCAATGTCAATGAACTCGGCGGGTTGCGAAGGGTCCATGGTGTTCATGGTAGCGCCGACTTGATCCGCCGCGCCGCTGCCCGCAGACTTCCCGGGCCGATTTGCCAATCCGCACTTTCCGAACCCCTGAATCGCAGGAGACACAGATGGAACCCGTCACCACCCGCACCGCCCAGACTTTCGAAGCCGCACGCGATACCAATCGCGTTGTTCGCCAGACCTACACGCTGCTGGCCATGGTCCTGGCAGTCGCCGCGGCCGGCGCCGGCGCCGGCCTGGCGATGGGCATTCCCTGGAGTTTCGGCATGTCACTGCTGTTCCTGGCGGTGTTCATCGGCGGTTCCTTCGCCCTGCACGCCATGCGCAACAGCCAGGCGAGCATCGGCCTGTGCTTCGTCTGGGCCGGCCTGGTCGGCTTCCTGATGAGTCCGATGGTCGGTGTCTACCTGTCGCTGCCGGGCGGCTCTTCGATCGTGCTGAACGCGCTGACCACGACGGCCGTGCTGTTCTTCGGGCTGTCCCTGTATGCGGTGAACAGCCGCCGGGACTTCAGCTTCATGGGTGGCTTCCTGTTCGTCGGCGTGATCGTGCTGCTGCTGGCCATCGTCGCCAACCTGTTCCTGCAGATTCCGCTGCTGTCGATCACCATCTCCGCGGCGGCGGTGCTGCTGATGAGCGGCCTGATCCTGTTCGACACCAGCCGCATGATCCACGGCGGCGAACGCAACCCCGTGTTGCTGACGGTCTCGCTGTTCGGCAGCATCGCCGTGCTGTTCCTGCACCTGCTCAATCTGTTCGCAGCGTTCACCGGCGAGGATTGATGGGGTGAGCGCCACCGGCGCCGGGGCCCTCACCGGCACCCGCGCCGGACCCTGGCTGCTGCTCGCGCCCATCGCCGAAGGCGGCATGGGCGCGGTCTATCGCGCGCGCCGCGACGACGGCAGCTACGAGCAGTATGCGGCGATCAAGCTGATCCGCCCGGAGCTGCTCGGCAGCGGCGACGAACTGCGCGCCGAGATGATGCGCCGTTTCGACGAGGAGCGGCATATTCTCGCGCAGCTCGATCACCCTGGCATCGCACGGATCGTCGATGGCGGCACCACCGGTTCCGGTGTGCCGTGGCTGGCCATGGAGCTGATCGAAGGCAAGCCCATCACCCACTTTCTGCGTGAGAAGGGACTCGGCGTCGACGGCCGCGTGCGCCTGTTCATCGGCGTCTGCGAAGCGGTGCAGGCGGCGCACCGCGGCCTGGTGGTACATCGCGACATCAAGCCGGCCAACCTTCTGGTGGACGAGAACGGCCGGGTCAAGCTGGTGGACTTCGGCATCGCCAAGGCACTTGATGCGCGCCGCGCTGGAGACGCAGCCGTGCAGACCCGCACCGGCTGGGCGGCCATGACGCCGGATTACGCCAGCCCCGAGCAGCTGCAGGGTGGCGTCATCACCACCGCCACCGACGTCTACGCGCTGGGGGTGGTGCTCTACGAGCTGCTGACCGGAGAGCGCCCCTACGATCTCAGCGGGGCCACCCCCGCGCAGATCGAGCGCATCGTCTGCGACACCGACGCGCGTCCACCCAGCCATGTCGGCGGTGGGACTGCCGACGTGGTTGTGCCGTGGCGCAAGAGGCTGCGTGGCGATCTCGACCACATCGTCATGAAGGCGATGCGCAAGGAGCCGGAAGCGCGCTACGCCTCCGCAGCGGACATGGCTGCCGACCTGCGCCGTCATCTGGAGGGCCTCCCGGTCAGCGCGCGCGGCGATGCGTTCGGCTACCGCGCACGCAAGTTCGTGCGTCGCAATGCCCTGACCATGGCAGCAGCGTTCGCCCTGTTCGCGGTGCTGCTGACGGCCACGCTGGTGGCGCTGGATCAGGCACGCGACGCGCGCGAACAGGCGGCCCGCGCTGAGCTCGAAGCCACCAGGGCCGCGCAGGTCACCGGCTTCCTGCAGGGCCTGCTGCTGGAAGCCGATCCTTACGAGGGCCAGCGCGAGGCCACCATTGCCGACGCGCTGCGTGCGGCCGCCGCGAGGATCACCACGGAGTTTCCCGACCAGCCCGCCATCGAGGCCGCAGTGCGTCGCGCCATCGGTCGCGCCTTCATGGGCCGTGGCCTTGCGGACGACGCGGAGCCGCATCTGCGCAGGGCCCAGGCGCTCAAACGCGAAGTCTACGGTGACCTCGACCCGCGCACGCTGTCGAGCGGCGGCGACCTCGCCTGGCTGGCGTTTGAGCGCGGCGACAGCGAGGGGGCGCTGCAACGCTACCGTCCGCTGGTCGATGCGTTTCCGCGCAATGTCGACGTCCTGCGCGAGCACACGCTCGCCAATGACTACGCCGCGGTGCTGAACGCAAGCAGCCGCTATGCCGAGGCCGAACCGATCATGCGCCGTATCGTCGAGGCGCTGGACGGCGGTGCCGACAGCATCGAGGCGAGCCTGGCCTACGGCAACCTTGCCTATGCCCTGCACGGCCTGGAGCGTCTCGATGAGGCCGGCGATTACTACCGCAGGGCACTCGACGCCCACGATCCCCGTGACCTCGCCAATCTGTCGATCCTGTCCAACAACTATGCCGCTCTGCTCAACGACCGCGGCGATGCAAAGGCGGCATTCGGGCAGATCGCCAGGGCCGTCGACCTGCGCCGCGAGGCACTGGGCTCGGACCATCCGGGCATGGTGCTGCCGCTGCTCAATCTCGCCGAGAACGCTGGCCAGCTGGGCGACAGGGACTCGGCGCGCGCCGCCGCTCAGGAAGCGATGGACATCGCCCGCGCCCGCCTGCCCGAAGACAACGTCTACGCGCTGTATTCGCGGATGGTTCTGGGGCAGATGGTGCTAGATGAAACAGGCGAAGAAGACCTGCTGGAAGCGCTGCTCGATGACCTCGAACGCCTGACGGCAAGGCGCGTTCCGATGGAAGCGGCCGTCCTGCGCTGGCTGGCCGGCTCGGCACAGGCGCGCAAGGACATTCCCAGGGCGCGTGGGCTTGCCAGCGAGGCGCTACGTCGCAGTGAGGCCTTTCTCGGCGTCGAGCATGCGGAGACCGAGGCGTCGCGGACCCTGGTCGCCGAACTCGAAGGCGATCCTCAAGGCTGAACCCCGGCCGGGACACATCCGGCGGCAAAAAAAAGGCCGGCAGCTTGCGCTGCCGGCCCATGTGTCGCGTCACGGTATCCTTGGGGGAGGGGGGTCGGAGTCCCGCGACGCAAACCACGCGCTCGTTGGAGAACGATTGCTCTTTACTTGGCGGCCTTCTTGGTGGCTGCCTTGACCTGGACGTTGGCGGCTTCCATCTGGCCCTTGGCCAGTTCGCCGAGCGCCTCGGAGGTCTTCATGCTCAGGCCGACCAGCTCCTGGCTGGTGCCGAACGCCTTCTCCGCCGATTCCTTGATGAGCTGCGCGCTCTTCGGGAACAGGGTCTTCATGGCGCCGAAATCACGGGCCTCGGAAGCTTCGGTCCAGAACGCCACGGAAGCGTTGACCTGCTCTTCGACGGCCTTCATCTGAAGCTCCAGCGCGCGCTCGAAGCCCTCAAGGGCGATCGCGTGCGCCTTCAGCGCGGAGTCGGCCATCTGCTTGTTGATCTGACTGAACTGGTTGTTGAACTGCTCGTACATGGTGGTGCCCTCGCCGGTTGAAATAACCTGTGGGGAGCATCCTAGCGAAACGTTTGGTGCAGTGCAACATATTTCGCCAATCGGGTCGGCGCTCCCTTCAGCAAACGTTTATCTTCAACGGTTTGTATCAAAGACCGGGCTGGTGCGTTGCCGCAAAAAAAGGGGCTAGTCGGGGCCTGTGTACACCGCTCCACAGGTGCACGTCTCGTGCACGACGACCTTTGCAAGCAGCGGCAGCGCCGGCGACAGCTGCTCCCAGATCCACTCCGCCAGACGCTCGCTGGTGGGATTCTCCAGCCCCTCCACATCATTCAGATAGTGGTGGTCCAGGCGCTCATGCAGCGGTTTGAACGCCGATTTGATGTCGGCGAAATCCATCACCCAGCCGCTGTGCGGGTCCCTCGCCCCACTGACATGGATCTCGATGCGGAACGAATGCCCGTGCAGCCGCGCGCACTTGTGGCCCGGCGGCACGTTGGGCAGCCGGTGCGCCGCCTCGATGGTGAAGATCTTGAAGATGTCCATGAATCAGCAGGTGAAGCGACACGAAAGCCAAGTCTCCCATTATGGGGGCTGCGTCGCGATTCTCACACTGCGGCCCTACCGCGAACCGGGCGCAGTCACGGGTGACGCAACAACCCCCGCACCGCGTCCAGATCACCGCTGTTCGGCGCCGGCTCGATGCCGAGCACCGTACACATGAGCTCATAGAGATGGATTGCCTCGACGCGATCGACGCGCAACCCGGCGCGAAAGGCCGGACCGCGAGCGATAAAGATGGCGTGCATCTGGGGCGACTCCGGATCCCAGCCGTGCGAGGCGACTTCGGGTCGACCTGGCACGAAATCCCTGCGCGTGACCATCCAACCGACATCGGCGACCAGAATCAGCGGCGCGATGCGCGGATGATCGCGGAAACGGTAGCGTTCCGGCGTGTTCTCACGTCGATAGACCTGCAGGTTCGGATGTGCGCCATGCAGGCGCCGGAATGCCTCGTCAAGGTAGTCCGGGTCAGGGCGAACCGCGGTGACCGGACCCCAGTCGTCCACGCGCACCCGCGCCGCATCGACGTAGTCGTAAAGGTAGATGCGCCGGTCCGTGGCGATGCTGGCCATGCCGTGGTCGGACACGATCACAAGGTTCACCCGGGATGCCAGGTCGCGCGCCTCGATCCCCGCCAGCAGACGCCCGAGCGCGTCGTCGACCTCCACGATGGCGCGCTGCAGTCGCTCCGAGCCGAAGCCCTGACGGTGACCGGCCGTATCGACGCCCTCGAAATACAGGGTGATCAGTCGCGGGCGATCCGGCGGCGGACGATCCAGCCAGCCGAGCGCGGTATCGACGCGCGTGTCGTAGTCGACGGATGCGTCGTAGGCGTGCCATTCGCTGGCCTGGCGGCCGCCCACTGCGGCCTCCGAGCCGGGCCAGAAAAACGTGGCGGCGCGCAGCCCCTGACGTTCGGCAGTGTTCCAGATCGGTTCTCCGCCCCACCAGCGCGGATCCTGCACCGCATCGCGCAGATGCAGCGAAAAACGTGCGTCCATGTCCGGGTCGTACATGTTGTTGGCGACGATGCCGTGCTCGCCGGGGTGCAGCCCGGTCACCACCGAATAGTGCGTGGGAAAGGTCTTGGTCGGAAACACCTGGATCAGCGCCGCGCTGGAGGCGCCTTCGGCGCGCAGTCGGTCAAGCGTCGGCGTATCCACCTTGTCGAAGTAGTCGTGGCGGAAGCCGTCAATCGAAATCAGGATCAGGATCGGTGCATCGCGATCGAGCGCAGCCGGATGGCGAGTACCCGCGCATGCCGCAGCCAGGCTCGCGGCGATGAGCAACAGCACGATGGAGCAGCGGGGCGACGGCGTCACGGGATCGGCAGGGTCATGGGGCACGCACGGCGGATCGTGCGGGGCCTCAACATAGCATCCGACCGTGACGTGGGCATGCACACACCGCGCAGTCTGACTTGATCCTGGTCAGAGAGCGGCGCTGGTGTTGTGTCAATGTGACTTTCACCCGGCGAGGTGGCAGCCGCCGCAAAGGTCTGTGCAAGCTATGACGATGACCAACAAAGGGCGAAAGCAAACCCGTTTCGGTGCACTTCTGGCCGGCTATGTGGCGTCCGAACTGGCGCGCGCCGGGAAGCTGCTCGGTCGCAAGCCTGGGCGACTGAATGTCGGCATCCATCAGGGGCGCAAGAGCCTGCGACGCAGTCGCGCTGCCATCGCACTTGCCGGCGACGCGCTGGGACCCGGCGCGGCGCGCATTGACCGGGCACTGCGCGGACTGTGCCGTTCGCTGTCGCGCGAGCGCGATGCGCAGGCGATCATCGACACCCTGACGAGCGCGGCCGCCGATGCCTCGACGGGCATCCAGGACGATGACCTGAAGCAGGCCCAGCGCCTGCTGACGGCACGTCGCAACGCGCTGCTCGCCGCGCGGCTCGAGCGCGACCCGGGACTGACGGGCCTGCGCGAGCGACTCGCGGGCATCGCCAGGCGCGCCGCGGCCCTGCCCTGGGCGCAGGTCGAAGCCAGCCATGTCCACGCGGCACTGGCGCGCTCGCTGAAACGCTGCGACAGGGCGGAACGACGCGCCCTCGAACTCGCGACCGACGCCGAAGCGCTGCACCGCTGGCGGCGGCGACTGCGGCGGCTGCGCCAGCAGCTCACCGCGCTCCAGAAACTCACCGGACTCGACTGGGGCGAGTACGCGGCGGTGCCGGATCCGGCGGACGCACTCAGCGAAGCGCAGGACCTGGCCGTGCTGACGGCGACGCTGAGACGCCTCTCAGGGCTCGACCGCGACACGCGAAGACGACTGCTGGACGCGCTGATGCCGGTCACCTGAGAAGCTACATGGCCGCGGCACGGGCCTTGAGTGCATCGCGCAGCTCCCGCTTTTCGTCATCGCTGAGCCCCCCCTCGACCTGCTTGCGCGACAGCTCCTCGACGCGCCGGGCGAAGAACTGCCGGTTGAGCTGCGCCACGGCGCCGAGGAACTCGGCCTGTTCCTGGGCGCGCTCAAGAGGCCAGGTCTGGGTGGCCAGTCGCGACAACGCGGCCTGATCCTCGCGACCTTCGAAGTGCTGCAGCAGCATCGCCGTGTTCGCTTCCGGGCGTCGGCGGCACAGCTCCATCAGCTCACCGAGCAGCGCAATGCCGGGCAGGTCCAGTGCGCTGAACACGTACGGCGGCTGCAGCGCCTCGACCAGCCTGGGGTTCTGCAGCAGCAGGCCGATGGCGGTGCGCAGCGGCGTGCGCTGCATCTCGCGGCTGACCCCGCCCCGCTCGACGGCGGCCGGCCGCGGCATGCGACCACTGACGCCGGTGCGGCGTTTCAGCTCGTCGCGCATCAGATCCCGAAAGGCGCCGTCCGGCACCGAATCGAGCAGCGGACGGGCGCGCTCGGAAAGCCGCGAGCGTCCTTCGACGGTGGCGAGATCGGCATCCTCGGCGAGGGTGCGCAGCACGAACTCGGACAGCGGCATGGCGTCGCGCATGCGCTCGTTCATGCCGGCCTCGCCTTCGCTGCGCACCAGCGAATCGGGATCCTCGCCGTCGGGCAGGAACAGGAAGAACGCCTGGCGGCCGTCGCGCATGCGCGGCAGCACCGATTCCACCGCACGCCACGCCGCCTGACGACCGGCACGGTCGCCGTCGAAGCAGAAGTAGGCGTCGGGTGCGTTGCGAAACAGCATCTCGGCGTGCTCGCGGGTGGTGGCGGTGCCGAGGGTGGCCACCGCATAGGGCAGTCCGTGCTGGAACAGGGCGATGACGTCCATGTAGCCCTCCACCACCATCAGGCGCTCGAGCTTGCCGCGCGCCTGCCGCGCCTGCCACAGGCCGTACAGCTGACGTCCCTTCTGGAACAGCGGAGTTTCCGGTGAGTTCAGATACTTGGGCTCGCCGCGATCGAGGACGCGGCCGCCGAATGCGATCGGCCGCCCGCGGCGGTCGTGGATGGGGAACATCACACGGTCGCGGAACCGGTCGTAGTGCCCGCCACGTTCCCCGGCGATCAGCAGACCGGCGGTTTCCATCTCCTTGATGCGCGCCGGCGAACCGCCCAGCGCCTTCAACAGACCATCCCAGGCGTCTGGCACGTAGCCGAGCTGAAACTGCTGGCGCAGCTCATCGCCAACACCGCGACCATCGAAGTAGGCGCGCGCCCGGTCGGAAAGCTTCAACTGCCCCTCGAAATAGCGCGCCGCAGCGGCAAGCACTTCGTACTGGTCGCCGCGCTCTTCCTGTGCCTGCGCATCGCGCTCGTAGGGCACCTTGAGCCCGCTGCGGCCGGCCAGCTCCTCGACTGCATCGCGAAACTCGAGGCGGTCGAACTCCATCAGGAAGCCGATCGCGGTGCCGTGTGCACCGCAGCCGAAGCAGTGGTAGAACTGCTTGTGCGGACTCACCGTGAAGCTCGGCGTTCGCTCGTCGTGGAACGGGCAGCAGGCCTTGTACTCGCGTCCTGCGCGCTTCAGCGGCACCCGCGATTCGATCACCTCGACGATGTCGAGCCGTGACAGCAGGTCGTCGATGAAGCCGCTGGGGATGCGTCCGGACATGCGCTGATTGTAAGGTGCCGGAACTCGATGCAAGAGCCGTTGTCCGCAAAAGACCCGGGATCGAGCCTGGTCTCATTGAGCCGGACATGAGCACGGCCCATGAGCTGAAGGAGCACACCACCCATGCAACTTCGATCCACCCGGGTCTCGGCGTCCTTCACGCGCCGAACCGTTTGCTTCGTTCTGCTTCTCGCCGTTGCCGCCGGAGCGCAGGGGCGATCCCCGGCGCTGGAGGCCTACGATGCGGTATCGGTGCACCGCGACCGTCACTCCGAAGTGATCTGGGAGGGCGCCGAAGCGAGCGCCGACGCATTGCGTGCCGTGATCGCCGATCTCGATCGGGGCCTTGAACTGCTGGACTCGCCGCTGCACCGCGATCTCGCCAGCGGCAACGACTTCCTGCACTACCGGCGCTACAACTTTCTGGTCGACAAGGTGAAGGCCCATGCACGGCTGGGCGAGCCCGAAGCGGCGCTGGACGCATTGGAAGCCCTGCAGCGCATCGGCTGGCACCCCGGCGCGCTGGACCGCCTGGCCGAGGACGCGCACGTGACGCCCCTGATCGACACGCCGCGCTTTCGGGCCGCGCGCCAGCGCGAGGACGTGGCGAAGCGACTGGCCGAGGCGCCCGCATTGGCCAGCGAATACCGCGAGTCGCTGTCGGTGGCCGAGCGCGTGGCCGGGCTGTCGCGGCTGTGGAGCGAGGCCCGCGATGGCTTCGTCTGGTTCGACCAGGTGCCGGACCTCGACTGGGACCAGGCCTATCTCGACTTCATCCCGATGGTGCTGGAAACCGAGGACACTGCCTCCTACTACCGGGTGCTGATGCGCTTTGCGGCCCTGCTCCAGGATGGCCACAGCAGCGTGACGCCGCCACAGGCCCTGCATGCGCAGTTCTTCTCGCGTCCGCCGCTGCGTTCCGCATTGGTGGACGCGGATGTGGTGATCATGGAGATCCGCAGCCCGGTGCTGGAGGCTCTCGGGCTCGACGTAGGCGATCGCGTCATCGCCATCGACGGCCAGGAGGTGCATGCCCATGCTGCGGTCACATGGGGGCCCCTGGTCGCGGCTTCCACCGCGCAGGACCGCGCGGTGCGGCTGTACGACTACCGCCTGCTTGCCGGTGCCGCCGATGTCCCTGTCAGCCTGCGTCTTGGCAAGGCCGATGGCCGCGAGATCGAGGTCGAAATCCCGCGCAACCGCTACGGTCGGACCGGCCCGCCGCCGTCCGAATCGTTCCAAGTACGCAGCGACGGCGTGGCCGTGCTCAGCGCCGGTCAGTTCGGCAGCGACGCTGCCCTCAAGCTGTTCGAGGCCAACCTCGACGCCATCATGGCCGCGCCCGGCCTGATTCTCGATCTGCGCGGCAACGGCGGCGGCTCCACGCTCCACGGCTGGGACATCCTCACCTGGCTGTCCGCCAAGCCGCTGCAGGGCACGCGCGCGCGACATCGGGTCGGCGACGGGCTGGATCGGGCGCGCAGCGGCGCGCAGACTGCGTTGCGCTGGCGCGAACTGGGCGGCGGGCCATACCGGCGCGAACGTGCGCGCGTCTTTGCCGGCCCGGTGGCGATGCTCATCGACGCACGCACCTACTCCGCCGCCGAAGACACCGCTGCGGCGTTCCGCCTGATGCAGCGCGGCGTGATCATCGGCGAGCCGAGCGGCGGCAGCAGCGGTCAGCCGCTGTTCTTCGACCTGCCGGGAGGCGGAAGTGCGCGCATCTGCGTCAAGCGCGACGAATACCCGGACGGCTCGACCTTCGTCGGCGTCGGCGTGTTGCCGGATATCGAGGTGCGGGCGACGCTCGACGACATCCGCAGCGGACGCGATCCGGTGATGGAACGCGCTCTGGCCTACCTGACCGAGCGCAACTCGCCGAACGGCTTGCTCAGCCCGCGAGTCGAGCCTTGACCAGCGCCGATACCCGGCCCATGTCGGCGCGTCCGGCGAGGCGAGCCTTGAGCAGGCCCATGACCTTGCCCATGTCCTGCGGACCACTGGCATCGGCCTCGGCGATGGCGGCGGCCACGGCTTCGACAAGCTCGGGCTCGCCCAGCTGTGCGGGCATGTAGCCTTCGACGACCACCATCTCGGCCTTCTCGATATCGGCCAGATCGCTGCGGCCGGCGGCTTCGAACTGGCTCACCGAGTCACGCCGCTGCTTGAGCATCTTCTCCAGCACGGCGAGCACCTGGGCATCGTCGAGCTCGATGCGCTCGTCGACTTCGCGCTGCTTGATGGCGGCCTGGATCAGACGGATGGTGCCGAGGCGCGTCTTGTCGCCGGCCTTCATGGCGGCCTTCATGTCGTCGGTGATGCGGATCTTGAGGGACACGATGCTGCTCCGGTGGCAATGGCAAAATCGGGCGGCTTAAACGCAGACGGCAGGCCTCAAGCCTGCCGGATACGGACGCCGATGCTGGCCGCCGGCATGGCGCCGGCTGGCCGAGATCAGTACAGGCGCGTGCGCCGCGCGGTTTCGCGCGACAGGCGACGCAGGTGACGCTTTACCGCGGCCGCGGCCTTGCGCTTACGCTCCTGGGTCGGCTTCTCGTAAAACTCGCGCTTGCGCGACTCGGCCAGGATTCCGGCCTTCTCGCAGGTGCGCTTGAAACGACGCAGGGCGAACTCGAAAGGTTCGTTCTCGCGGACTTTGACGTTGGGCATGACTGCTCCGGTTGCTAAACTCAGGCCCCGATCTACCGGGAAAGCCGGGCATTCTACCTTGACCACCCAGACCTTTGCAAAGCCCGCGCGTGGCCAGGCGCCGACCGGTCCGGTACTCGGTATCGAGACCTCCTGCGACGAAACCGGCGTGGCAGTGTACGCGCACGGCCGCGGAGGACTGCTGGCCCACCTGCTGCACAGCCAGGTGGCCCTGCACGCCGCCTATGGCGGGGTGGTGCCCGAGCTTGCCTCACGCGACCACGCCCAGCGCCTGCTGCCGCTGGTGCGACAGGTTCTGGCCGAGGCCGGGCTGCAGCCGTCCGACCTGGGTGGCGTCGCCTACACCGCCGGACCGGGCTTGATCGGCGCCCTGCTCGTGGGCGCCGGCTTTGCACGCAGTCTGGCCTATGCGCTCGACGTGCCTGCGATTGCCGTGCATCACATGGAGGGTCACCTGCTGGCGCCGCTGCTCGAAGACGACCCGCCGCAGACGCCGTACATCACGCTTCTGGTCTCCGGAGGCCACAGCATGCTGGTCGACGTGGAGGGTATCGGCCGCTATCGGGTCATTGGCGACACCCTCGACGACGCCGCCGGCGAAGCCTTCGACAAGACCGCGAAACTGCTCGGACTGCCCTATCCCGGCGGCCCTGAACTGGCAGCCATGGCCGAACGGGGCGACCCGGCGCGCTTTCGCTTCGCGCGCCCGATGACCGACCGACCGGGCCTCGACTTCAGCTTCTCCGGCCTCAAGACCCAGGCCCTGCTGACCGTTCGCGACAAGATCGCCGGCCCCGAGGATCATGCCGACGTAGCCGCCGGCTTCCAGGAGGCCATCACCGCGACCCTGCGCATCAAGTGCCGGCGCGCGCTGCAGGAAACCGGCCGCAGCCGTCTGGTGGTGGCCGGCGGCGTCGGCGCCAACCGGCGGCTGCGCGAGGGTTTGCAGGAGGACGCCGGGATGCACGGCTTTCGCGTGTACTTTCCGCGCATCGAGTTCTGCACCGACAACGGCGCGATGATTGCCCTGGCCGGCGCGCTGCGCCTCGCGGCCGGAGAGACAAGTCCGCTGGCCATCGAGGCAAGGCCGCGCTGGTCCATGGAAACGCTGCCCGCACTGTCGTAACGGCTGTCTGCTGCAGGGCGCGCCCTTCCGCTTCACTGCCCCAGCCGCTACCCTGCCCGCGGCCATTCCGGAAGCGCGCGTGGACATCGTCTTCATCGAACAGCTCGCGATCGAAGCCTTCATCGGCGTGCACGACTTCGAGCGTGCGCGCCCGCGACCGCTGCTCATCGACCTCGAACTGGGCTTCGACAACCGTCGCGCGGCCGCCGCGGATCGCGTCGCCGACACTCTGGACTACGACGCCATCAGCCGACGCATCCAGGCCTTTGCCCAGACCACCCGCTTCGAGCTGATCGAGACCCTGGCAGAGCGCCTCGCGGAACTTCTGCAGGGTGAGTTCGGCGTGCGCTGGCTGCGACTGCGCGTTGGCAAACCGGAAGCCATTCACGCGGCGCGAACGGTCGGGGTGATGATCGAGCGCGGCAGGAGGTCCTGAGATGGAAGCTTTCAACAGCTGGTGGGCCGAATGGCCGCTCACCCAGGGTCTGATGGGCCTCGTTCTGCTGGGCCTGGTGGCGATGCTGCTGCACTTCATCGCCCGGCGCACGCTGCTGCGGCTCTTCCGCGGGCTGATCAAACGTACCGAAACCCGGCTCGACGACTACATCATCAAGCACGGCACGCTTGGCTACCTGTTCCACCTGGTTCCATCGGCGGTGATCCAGTTCGGTGTGCAGTACGTGCCGAATGTACCCGACGACCTGGCGACCGTGGTACGCAATGTGGCGCTGGCTTACACCATCTTCATGGTGATGCTGGCGATCAGCGCTTTCCTGAAAGCGGTCAACGACATCTACGAACACCGGCCAGAGAATCGGGCGCGGCCGATCAAGGGCTACCTGCAGCTGATCAAGATCGTGCTGTCGGTAGTGGCGACGATCCTCATCATCGCCACCCTGATCGAACGTTCCCCGCTGCTCCTGCTGTCAGGCATGGGCGCGCTGACCGCGGTGTTGATGCTGGTGTTCAAGGACACCATCCTCAGCTTCGTGGCCGGCATCCAGATCGCCTCGCACGACATGGTGCGGGTCGGCGACTGGATCGAAATGCCGCAGCTGGGCGCCGACGGCGACGTGGTCGAGATCGCCCTGCACACGGTCAAGGTGCAGAACTGGGACCGCACCATCACCACCATACCCACCTGGCGACTGGTTGGTGAGTCCTTCCGCAACTGGCGCGGCATGACCGAATCCGGCGGTCGACGCATCAAGCGCGCCCTGCATATCGACCTCGGTTCGATTCACTTCCTGACTGGCGATGAACTGCAACATCTGGAGCGCTTCGAGCTGCTCCGCGAGTATCTCGCCGCCAAGACCGAGGAGCTTTCGGGGTGGAACGCACGCTTCTCCGGCGACATCAATCAGCGTCGCCTGACCAACATCGGTACCTTTCGCGCCTACGTCTTCCACTATCTCAAGTCCCACCCAGGTGTGCACCAGGGCATGAGCCTTCTGGTGCGGCAGCTGCAGCCGCAGCCCCAGGGTTTGCCGCTGGAGATCTACTGCTTCTCTGCCGACACCTCCTGGCTGGCACACGAGGACCTGGCCGGCGACATCTTTGATCATCTGCTGGCGATCATGGGCGAGTTCGGCCTGAACGTGTTCCAGAGCCCCGGCGGTCGCGACCTCGCAGGCCTGCTGGTGCGGGACCAAGCCGATCACGGATGAAACGGGTCGCAGGTCACGACTCGGCAAGCCTGCATGGCGGCGCCATGGCGACCGTCGGCACTGCGCAATCGGAAACGGGGTCCCAGGTGGTTCCCGATGCACGACGCGCAGCCGCCGCGGGCGATCGTCGGCGGATCTTTGCGCGTACGCACCTGCTGATCCTGCTCGGCAGCAACATGCGCCCTCAGCTGCACCTGGACATCGCCAGCGAGGTGCTCGACCGCGTGTTTCCCCTGGTGCAAGTACTGGGTCGCTGTCGCGCAGCGGCCATCGGCGGTCACGGCATCTACCACAACCGCCTGCTGCTGTGCCGGGTGGCCGAGCTGCTGGCCACGCCGTCCGCCGTCGACCGCTACTGCCGCTTGCTCGAGGCCACCGTGGCGCGACGGGTCGACGACCGAGTGTGCCCCATCGACATTGACCCGTTTCTGATCGCCCACGCGGATGGGCGGGTGTCGACTTTCGAGCGCACCGACAAGGTGCTGGCACTGCTCGCGGCCGTCGATCCGGCGCATCGACTGGGCCTGCCCGACTGGGTCGCGGCAGCTGGATCGCGGGGCTGAACGCGCGAAAGGAGCCGCTGCGCTGGCGCGCGGCGCTTTCGCCATCAGTCCGCTTCGTGCTCGCTGAGAATGGTGTCGATGGCTTCGACAATGCGGTCGACGGCCCCGCGCTCGCGCTCGAACGCCCGCTGACCGGCCAGCCCCATGTGCAGACGCGCGGCGTCGTCGCCGAGAAGCTGCAGTACGGCGGCAGCCAGCGCGCCGTCATTGTCCACGCGCCGCGCACCTTCGGCGGCAATCAGGTTGCTGCTGACTTCGGCGAAGTTGAAAGTGTGCGGCCCGATCAGCACCGGTACGCCCAGCGCCGCCGCTTCCAGCACGTTGTGGCCCCCGACCGGGGCCAGGGAACCGCCCACGAAAGCCACGTCGCTGGCGGCATAGAAGCGCAGCAGCTCGCCGATCGAGTCGAGCACGAAGCACTGGCTGTCGCTGACCGGTAGCTGGTCCTCGCTGCGCAGGCTGGTGCGGAAACCGAGGCTGCGGCAGAGCTGCTGCACCGGCCTGAAGCGTTCCGGGTGGCGCGGCGCCACGATGAGCAGCGCGTCGGGGAATCTCGCCAGCACCCGGGCATGCGCCCGCATGACAGGCAGCTCCTCGGGCTCATGCGTGCTGGCGGCGATCCAGACCGGACGCTTCGGGCCCCACTGCTGACGCAGCGCGCTGCCCTGTTCGGGCAAGGTGCCCGGCACGTCCATGTCGAACTTGAGGTTGCCTGCCACGCTCAGCCGCGCCTCGTCGGCACCCAGCTCGGCAAAGCGCTCTGCGTCACTTTCCGACTGCGCGATCACCGCAGACACGGTAAGGATGGCCATTCGCGCAAGCGGTCTGATCGGACCATAGCCTCGCAGCGAGCGTTCCGACAGCCGCGCGTTGGCCATCAGCACCGGTACCCCATGGCGGTGGCATTCGAAGAACAGGTTGGGCCAGATCTCTGTTTCCATGATCACCGCCAGGCGCGGGCGGGTCTTTTGCAGAAAGCGCCGGATGGAGCCTGGCAGGTCGTAAGGCAGATAGACGTGGAATACGCGGTCACCGAAGTGCCTGCACACGCGTTCGGACCCTGTCGGGGTCACCGTGGTCACCACCAGGGGCGTGTCCGGGTAGTGCTCCATCAGCACTTCAATCAAGGGTACGGCGGCGTTGAACTCGCCCACCGAGACCGCATGCACCCAGATGGAATCGCGCACCCCGGGGTCCGGGAAGAACGCGAAGCGCTCCTTCCAGCGCAGGAAATAATCGCGGTAGCGCAGACCGCGCAGCGCTAGCCGCCAGAGGATCACCGGCGTCAGCAGATACATGGTGAAGGTGTAGAACGCCCGCATCAGCGGATACGGAAGGCGTGTGGGTATCGATCTCGGCATCGACGAAGGATAGCCGAAGCGGGCGCTGCGCTTCGTCAGTAGAATCCCGGCAGTGAATCTCCCGCCCCTGCATCCACGAACCTGGCTGGTCTGGCCGGGGATCGCCGCGCTGTGGCTGCTTGCGCAGCTGCCGCTGCCGCTGCATCGCGCGCTCGGTGGCGCTCTGGGTGCAGTGCTGTTCCGTTTGATGCGCAGCCGGCGACGCATTGCCGAAAGCAACCTGGCGCTGTGCCTGCCGCATCTTGATTCCGATGAGCGCAGGCGCATGCTGCGCGCCAGCTTCCACTCGCTGGGTCTGGGCGCCTTCGAGTTCCTTCGCGCATGGTGGGGCAGCATCGCCGCGCATCGCAGGCATACGCGAATCGAAGGAGTGGAGCACGTCGAGGCGGTCCTCGCCCAGGGCCGCGGCGTGCTTCTGGTGTCCGGCCACTTCCTGACCCTGGAGATCTGTGGCCGTCTGCTGTGTGACCGCATCCCAGTGGCAGGCATGTACCGACCGCATCGCAACCCGGCCATGGAGTGGGCCGTCAAGCGCGGGCGAATGCGCTATGCGGCGGGCATGTTCGGTCATGACGAGCTGCGTCCTGCGGTCCGCCACCTGAAGCGCGGCGGCATCCTCTGGTACGCGCCGGATCAGGCCTACCGCCGCGGGGAGCATGTGCGCGCGCCGTTCTTCGGCCAGTTGGTTCAGAGCATCACCGCCAGCCATCAGCTGGCGCGCATGACCGGTGCGGCCCTGATCCCCTTCCACCATCGCCGCGACGGCAACGGCTACACGCTGCGCCTGGGCGCGCCGCTGGACGGATTTCCTGGCGAAGACAAGGTCATCGACACCGCAAGGATCAATGCTGTCATTGAAGCCATGATCCGCGAGGCGCCCGCCGAGTACCTGTGGGTGCACGACCGCTTCAAGCGATCCCGTCGGGAATGATCTGGCCCGGTCGACGCGGCGCGCGCGGACCTCTTGGCGGCCGCCGTCACACTAGCGTTCAGAATGACTGCGTAGAATCGCCGCCACCATGACCGAAGATCTGCGCCGCCATCGTCAGGATCTCAGAACGCGACGGCGACGTCTGCGCATCCTGCTCAAACGCCTGCCGCGACGCGCCAACGTCCATCGCTATCCCGTCATCCGCTGGTTTGCGCATCTGGCCGCCAAGGCGCCGTTCCTGTGGTCGTACAAGCGCAAGAACCTGGTGCCTGCACTGTATGCGGGCTCGGTGCTCGCGTTCCTGCCGCTGTATGGATTCCAGTTCGTGCTGGCCTTCGGCGTGGCCTTGATGATGCGCGCCAACCTGACCGTCACCGTCGCCCTGCAGTTCATCACCAACCCCTTCACCATCCTGCCGATCTACGGATTCACCAGCCTGGTCGGCTCGCGCCTGATGACCGCGGTGGGCTTCGGCGACGAGTTGCCTACCGCGCTGTTCTTCACAAACGCGCTGTTCATCGGCGGAGTTGTCGTAGGGCTTGGCGTCGCGCTGCTGGCCGATCTGCTCTGGCGTTTTTTCGCCTGGGAAGCGCGCCGCTTCCGGGCCCAGCTCAGGCGCCTCGAGGTTTCGGCGCTGGACAGCAGAGCGGATCCCTGAGCCGCCGCGCCGCTACCTTGCGACTGCCTCAGATGCTGGCTGCGGCCGGCAGTCGACGGTCGAGCACGCGGTAGGCGAGCGCCTCGCTGAGGTGCACGCGCTGCAGCTTCGGGCTGCCGGCCAGGTCGGCGATGGTGCGCGCCACGCGCAGCACCCGGTGCTGGGCGCGGGCCGACAGACCCAGTCGGTCGACCGCCTGCTCCAGCATGCATTGGTCGGCCTCGCCGAGCGCGCAGTCGCGGTCCATGCCGCGCGGATCGAGTCGGGCATTGCAGCGTCCGGCACGCACCAGCTGCAGGCGCCGGGCAGCAATCACGCGTTCCCGCACCATCGCGCTGCATTCGCCCTGCGCTGCGCTGCCGGCCAGCTCGCTGCGTGCCAGTCGCGGCACTTCCACATGCAGATCGATGCGGTCGAGGAGCGGCCCGGACAGTCGTGCGCGATAGCGGGCGATCTGCTCGCCGGAGCAGCGGCAGCGCCCCGCAGGATCGCCAGCATAGCCGCAGGGGCAGGGATTCATCGCCGCCACCAGCTGGAACGCGGCCGGAAACTCGGCCTGGCGCGCCGCGCGCGAGATCATGATGCGACCTGACTCCAGCGGTTCGCGCAGCACTTCCAGAACATGGCGGTTCCACTCCGGAAGCTCGTCGAGAAACAGGACGCCGTGGTGCGCCAGCGAGATTTCGCCGGGGCGCGGCGCCGACCCACCCCCGACCAGCGCCACTGCACTGGCGGTATGGTGCGGCGAGCGAAACCGGCGTTCGCGGAAGCGCGCCGGATCGAGCGTCATGCCGCATACCGAGGCGACCGCAGCGGCTTCGAGCGCCTCGGCTTCGGCCAGCGGCGGCAGGATGCCGGCGAGGCGGCTGGCCAGCATGGTCTTGCCGGTGCCCGGCGGGCCGACGAACAGAAGGTTGTGGCCGCCGGCTGCGGCGATTTCCAGCGCGCGTCGCGCGCGATGCTGTCCACGCACATCGGCAAGATCGGGACGATCATCGACGCTCACCGCAGCCGCCGGAGTGGCGCGCGGCAGATCGGCGCGTCCGGACAGCCAGGCGCAGACGTCCGGCAGGGTGCGCGCCACCCGCACGTCGGCATCGCTGACCAGCGCGGCGTCGGCGCCGCTGTCGACCGGCAGCACCAGGGTTCGACCGGCATCGCGCGCCTGCAGCGCCGCGGGAAGCACGCCGATCACCCTGCGCAACTCACCCGACAGCGACAGCTCTCCGAGGCTCTCGATACGCTGCAGGGACTCGGCAGGAATCTGCCCCTGCGCGGCCAGCAGGCCTAGCGCGATGGGCAAATCGAAACGCGACCCGTCCTTGGGCAGGTCGGCCGGCGCAAGACTGACCGTGATGCGGCGCTGCGGAAACTCGAATGCCGTGTTCAGCAACGCGGCCCGCACCCGATCACGACTCTCCCTGACCGCGGCCTCCGGTAAACCAACGATGGTGAATGCAGGCAGCCCCCCGCTCAAGTGCACTTCCACTGTGACCTGCGGCGCATGTACCCCGTCCTGGGCCCTGCTGAAGGCTGTTGCGTAGCTCACCTTTCGTCATTCCCTGTTCTGGTTCATCAATCTCCTCTCCCTGAACCCCGGAGGCCGCGCTCCCTGCGCCGGCCGACCTGCAAACGCGCAGCTTCCTAGCTGTCGCGCCGGCGCATGGCGGCTACCGCCGCCTCCAGCGCCTCAACCTGACGCTCGAGCGCCTCGACCTTTTCCCTGGTGCGCAGCAGCACACAGCGCTGCACGTCGAACTCTTCGCGGGCCACCAGGTCCATGCGCTCCAGCCCGGAACGCAAGACCGCGCGCATGTTCTTCTCCAGGTCACGCTGCGCTTCGGACAGTCCCGGCGGTACCAGCGCGCTCAGCCGCTGGGCTAGCTCATCGATGCTTTGAACGTTGATCATGAAACGACCCTCTCGAACGTGGAACCAGTGTAGAACGGGCGGGGCGTTGCCCGCGTCGGGCCAGGGATTAGAATCGTGTAGGACTTTTCCTACAAATCGTTGACCGGGGTGCCCGATGAAAATGGTGATGGCGATCATCAAGCCGTTCAAACTGGATGATGTGCGCGAAGCCCTGGCCGAGACCGGGGTACAGGGCATCACGGTCACCGAGGTCAAGGGATTCGGGCGTCAGAAGGGGCACACCGAGCTCTACCGGGGCGCCGAATACGTGGTCGATTTCCTGCCCAAGATCAAGCTGGAGATCGCCTGCGCGGACGATCAGGTGGAACGTGTCGTGGAGGCGGTGGCGCACAGCGCCAACACCGGCAAGATAGGCGACGGCAAGATCTTCGTCTACGACCTGGAACGGGTGATCCGTATCCGCACCGGAGAACTGGACGGGGATGCGCTTTAGCTCAACCCACCTGGCGGATCCAGTCCTTCAGGTTGTAGTAGTTGCTGATGCGCGAGATGCGCCCGTCGCGGACCTCGAAGAAGGCGCCGCCGGCCAGCCGGTAGCTCTGTCCGCGCGCGACCGGGAGGCCGGCGTCGTCGGCGACATACTCGCCCTCGACGATGTATTCGGCGGCAGCGCGGGTACCGTCGTGGCTGGTCATGACCACCACTTCGCTCAGCCGCTCGCGATAGCAGCGCTGCATGCGCGTCAGAAATGCGGCGAAGGCCTCGCGACCGATTTCACGCTCGCCCTCATTGACGTCATGGGCAATATCCTCGGCGAGCAGTTCGAGCAGCGTCTGTGGATCGCCGCGGTTGAAGGCCGTGTAATACGCGAGTATCAGCTCGGTGCTGCGGTCAGAGGCGCGTTCGCCGTCGATCTTCATATTCCTGAATCGGACACTGTCGGAGCATGCCATGCTGCTCTGGATGCGCGCCGAGGTAAAGACCCAGGGAACCAATCCATTCTCATCGCCGTGCCAGACTGACCACCATCGATCCGACGACCACCAGCGCGGCGCCGATCCAGCCCAGCGTGGCGATGTTTTCCGCCTCTACCCAACCCGGCAGCACGTGCACCACCAGCTCGACCACCAGCACGGTAAGCAGCGGCGTGAGGGCGAGCACCGCACTGACCCGCGAGGCCTCCCAGTGCGCCAACGCCTCGGCGAAGGCGCCGTAGGCAGCCAGCGTGTTGAGTGCGCAATAGCCCACTGCCAGCAGGTGGAACGCGCTGAGTTCCAGCAGCACCGAGGGTTGCGCCATCGGCAGCAGCGCCAGTGCCGCAAAAGCGTAGATGAATCCCATGACTGCAGTGGAGGACAGCCGCGTCAACAGCTGTTTCTGCGCGAGCGCATAGACCGCCCATACGACGGCGGCGAAAAAAATGAACACGGCCCCGAGCGCGTAGGCATCGTCGCCCGCGCCGAACTGGTCAGTGAAGAACAGGGCACCCCCGAACAGCATCAGTCCGAGTCCGAGCCACTGCGCCAGCACGAATTTTTCACGAAACACGTAGATTCCACCCAGCGCCATCAACAGGGGCGCCAGCTGGATCAGCAGCTGGGCGTTGGCAGGACTGGTGCGGCCAAGACCCAGAAGATAGAAGACGTAGTTGGCGGTCAGCATCAGCGCAGCCAGCAGCATCAGCAACCAGGCGCGCGTACTCAGTCCGCGAAAGGTTCCAAGCTGCCCGCGCCAGACCATCCAGACGCCCACCACTGCTGCCGCCGCCAGAAAGCGGACCCAGGTCAGGGTCCAGGGATCGACCACTTCCAGGGCCAGCTTGAGCGCCACCGGCAGACTGGCCCAAAGCATGGCCGTGGCCAAGGCCAGCAGGAATCCGAGACGCCAGCGTCCGGAGGCTTGGTGCATGGTCATGACTTCAGGGCCACAGAAAGGCGCGACAGTGTAATCGTCGGCGACCGCGAAGCGGGGCGTGGTACAGCTTGGGTTAATCGGCAATTCACGGCACAAAGCCTAGACTGGGTTCCCGATTCACGGAGTCCCCCCGATGAAGCGCATGCTCGTGGTCCTGTCCGTGCTGCTGTTGTCCGGCTGCGCCAGCTACGGCAGCTATCGATACGTGGAGCGCTCCGGCGGCGGCGGTGACTATTACTACGACCGCTACGACCGTGGCCATGCCAGGTACACCTACCACGGCTACCCGTTCGACGTAACCTATGCCTACTACCCCTACTACTACTCGTTATTCTGGGGTTTCCGGAACTATTACTACGATCCGTTCTTCTCACCGGGCTTCCACTACGGCGTCACCTGGTTCCCACGCACCTGGTTCAGCTTTTCGCTGGGCTATCACGACTGGGGTCAGTACCACGCCTATGCGCCATGGCGTTACAGCTTCTGGGACGGCTACTACTCCTGGAGCCGGGCGACGTGGCGCGGGCGTTCCGGGTATTTTCCCACTGCCCACACGCCACGCTTCGGCAGTGCGCGCAACGAGGCGGAGCGCCTGGCAAGCCTGCGGGCCCAGTCCCGTGGGCTCCCCACGGACAAATCAGGCGACCTGGTGCTCGGTGCGCGCGGCGGCAGCGCGGCCGCGACACAGGGCTCGGCGCGTGGCGCAATGACGACGCCACGGGGGCCTTCAAACTCAGGCGGCAGGGCACCGGCGGCCCGGAGCGGAAGCGGCGCGGTTCAACGCGGCGTGGCGCCGGCGCGGACGCAGGGCACGGTCCGCGGACAGCGGGCGGCGCCACCCTCGGCGCGTGCCGAGCCCTCGCGATCGCGCGGAAGCTGGACAGCTCAGCCTCGCTACGATGCCGTCGAGGCATCGCACCCGCGCATGGGGGCGCGGCGCCTGGACGCCGCGCAGGTACACACCCTGCGTGCGGATGCCGTGCAGCGCAGGACTGCGCCTTCGGCGCCGCAGCCGGAAAACCGCTTCGACGACCGGCAACCGCGGATGTCGTCCGATCAGCACCCGGCATCCGGGCAGGCATCGCAGCCCCGGGCTTTGCGCCTTGAGACTCCAGCGCCTCGCCAGGCCCCGATGAGCGGGCCGCGAGGCAGTGCGTCCATACCGACCACAGCATCGGCGCCGACCGCTGCGCCGGCTCGCAGCGCGCCTGTTTTCGCGCCGGCTCCGCCCGCTGCGCCTGCGCCTGCCGGCAGATCATCCGGTGACCGCATGGCACCACGTGATGGCGGCGCCGGGCGCCGCAGCGAAGGTTCCAGTCGAGACAGACGCTGAGCGGGGCTCTTGTGCCGCCCCTCAGGGGCGAAGCACCTGCCGCAGCCGCTCGCGTAACCGGTCGCGCTCTTTCTGAAGGGCCGCAATGACGGCGTCCGCCGCCGGCGCGTTGGAGGACGTCGCGGCGCGTTCAAGCGCAAGCTCCGTGCGACCGAGCTCAAGGCGCAGCTCTGCAAGGCCGAGGCCGTCGACATGGGGCTGGACAGGGTGAGGATTCATCGCGGGGAAGCGGCCTTGGCAGTTTGTGAATAAATGCAAACCGCATGCCCGCCAGGCGATTGCACTGACGCTGGATTGCGTGCATGATGATTTTCGTCGTGACCCAATCCGTCACAATGTGACGGTTTCCAGTGACCGGCTTGGGCCGAGCGCGCCGAATCTTGCGGGGTACCCGCTCCAGCTTCTGGCGTCCGGTGGTCAACAACGGATTCCCCCTGTTCCTGAGACCGCCGGGCGTCAGATCTAGAAAACACAAAAGGCCGCCCTTGGCGGCCTTTTGTGTTGCTGCCCGACTACGCGCCCCTGACGCGAATCGTCTGCTTCCCCGGACGCGAGCTGACCAGCCCCTGTTCCCAATGCCAGCCGAGCAACCTAGATGAATGTCGCGCTCAACGTGCGGGTGCCTGCGTAGTAAAGCAGATGCCGTGCCAGAATAAGGGTTTACAAGTGTTACATCGTGCAAAGATTTGCATCCGCCGACCGGGAACGGTCAGACGCCGCCATTATCTGCAACCGGAAATGGCGACTTGCAGAGAGCGAAGCAGGGCGAGGTCATGAGCGCACCGTTCAATTACGAGGTGATCGTGGTGGGGGGCGGACACGCCGGCACCGAAGCCGCGCTCGCCGCGGCCCGCAGCGGTGCACGCACGCTGCTTGTCACCCATGCCATCGAGACGCTGGGTCAAATGAGCTGCAACCCGGCTATCGGCGGAATCGGCAAGGGGCACCTGGTGCGCGAGATCGATGCGCTCGGTGGCGCCATGGCCATGGCCGCCGACCGAGCCGGTATCCAGTGGCGCCGACTCAACTCCAGCAAGGGGCCCGCGGTGCGCGCCACGCGTTGCCAGGCGGACCGTCAGCGCTATCGGATGGCCGTGCGCGGGCTGCTGGAGTCGCAACCGAACCTGTCGATTTTCCAGAGTGCCGTTGACGATATTCTGCTGGAAGGCGACCGCGCCTGTGGCGTGCGTACGCAGCTCGGCGTGAGCTTCCATGCGCGCGCGGTCGTGCTGACCGCCGGCACGTTTCTGGCCGGACGCATCCATGTCGGCGAAGTCAATCATTCCGGCGGCCGCGCCGGGGATGCGCCCGCGACCACCCTCGCCGAGCGACTGCGACAGCTGCCGTTTGCTGTCGGCCGTCTGAAGACCGGCACGCCGCCGCGACTGGACGGACGCAGCATCGATTTCAGCGGACTGGCCGAGCAACCCGGCGACGATCCGCGTCCGGTATTCAGCTTCCTCGGCTCGACCGCCGACCACCCGCCGCAGGTCAGCTGCTTCATCACCCACACGTCGACGCGCGGCCACGACATCATTCGCGGCGCGCTGCACCGCTCGCCGATGTACGCGGGCCGCATCGACGGCGTCGGCCCACGCTACTGCCCGTCCATCGAGGACAAGGTGGTGCGCTTCGCAGAGCGCGACAGCCACCAGATATTCCTCGAGCCCGAGGGCCTGGAGACCGGCGAGTGGTATCCCAACGGCATTTCCACGTCGCTGCCCTACGATGTGCAGCTGCAGCTCGTGCACTCGATCAAAGGCCTCGAGAATGCCCGCATCACGCGCCCGGGCTACGCCATCGAATACGATTACTTCGATCCGCGCGGACTCAAGACCAGCCTCGAGACCCGGGCGGTGCCGGGTCTTTACTTCGCCGGCCAGATCAACGGCACCACCGGCTATGAGGAAGCGGCAGCGCAGGGGCTGATCGCCGGCCTCAATGCCGCGCGCGCGGCGCGCGACGAGAGTCCGTGGACGCCGCGTCGCGACCAGGCCTACATCGGCGTGCTGGTCGACGATCTCACCACGCACGGCACCACCGAGCCCTACCGCATGTTCACATCGCGCGCCGAGTATCGACTGCACCTTCGCGAGGACAATGCCGACCTGCGTCTCACCGAGACCGGCCGCGACCTCGGCCTGG
>CAZGKE010000003.1:0-3211 GCA_964526035.1 uncultured Gammaproteobacteria bacterium
CCTCGGCCTCGATGCCGCCGACGCCCCAGCCGAGCACGCCGAGGCCGTTGATCATGGTGGTGTGTGAGTCGGTGCCGAACACCGTGTCGGGGAAGGCCCAGGTCTCGCCGTCGCGGGTTTCGGTCATCACCACCCGCGCCAGGTTCTCCAGATTCACCTGGTGCACGATGCCGGTGCGCGGCGGCACCACCTTGAAGTTGTTGAAGGCCTTCTGGCCCCAGCGCAGGAAGCTGTAGCGCTCCTGGTTGCGCTGGAACTCGATCTTGGCGTTGAGATCAAGCGCGCCGGCGCTGCCGAAGTGATCGACCTGCACCGAGTGGTCGATGACCAGCTCGACCGGAGACAGCGGGTTGATGAGCGAGGCATCGCCGCCGAGGGCGACCATGGCGTCGCGCATGGCCGCCAGATCGACCACGCAGGGGACGCCGGTGAAATCCTGCAGTACCACGCGCGTCGGCATGAAGGCGATTTCGGTGTCCGGCTCGGCCTTGGCGTCCCAGTTCGCCAGCGCCTCGATCTCCCTGGCGGTGGTGGAGACGCCGTCCTCGTTTCGGAGGAGATTTTCCAGCAGGATCTTCAGCGAGAATGGCAGGCGCTTGAGATTGAAGCGCTGGCCGAGCTTGGTGAGACTGTGGAAGTGGACGCGCTTGCCGCCGATCTCGAAGGCGTCGCGGGTGGAAAAGGAGTCGGACATGCTGCGTCTCCTGGCTGGAGCGGGTATTGGGAAGGAATGGCTCGCCGCCGGGATGCGAAATGGGGCGATACAGCGACCCATTATGCCGGATGGCAGTCCTCGCTCGCCATTGAACAAGGGTCGAAGGCGACCGTCGCACAGGCCGGAGCCTCGAACCGACCGCAGGGAACCCGCGCCGGCAGCTGCGGTCAAGGAAGCCATTGCCAGCACTTGATAGAATGCCCCGCATGACCCAACACGCCGCCATCCGTCTGACCCCCACCGCCGCCGAGCGCGTACGCCAGTTCCTGGTCGAACAGCCCGGCAAGCGCGGCCTGCGCTTCGGCGTGAAGAAGACCGGCTGCTCCGGCTGGGCCTACGTGATCGACCTCGCCGACAGCGCGGGCAGCGACGACACCGTGTTCGTCGACGACGATATCGACATCCTGGTCAATGCCGAGAGCCTTCCGCTGGTAGCTGGCACAGAGATCGACTTCCGCCAGCAGTCGCTGGGATCGAGCTTCGTGTTCCGCAACCCCAACGTCACCGCCGAGTGCGGCTGCGGCGAGAGCTTCACCACCAAGCCAGAGATGGCCTGAGCTGGACCTCTTGAAGCCTTGAGGTTTGCCGAAAGGGACGGTGACGGGCTGGCCCGTCACTACGAAAGCGTCGCCAGGGTGTCACCGCTATAATCGTGGGCCGCTCTCGCCAACCGAGTCATATCGATGCGCATCCTGCTTGCCAGCTTCCTGTTCTTCGGGTTGATCCAGCCCGGCTTCGCCGATGACGCCGAGCGCGTGCAGGCGCGAGCCGCGCTCCATGAGCTGTTCACCGACGAATGGGAGCGTGGACTGCGCGAGAACCCGGTGCGAGCCTCGTTTCGCGGCGACCGTCGCTGGAACGACCAGTGGGGCGACAGTTCGCTGGCCTCCATCGAAGCACGAAACCAGGCAGATATCGCGGCGCTCGCCAGGCTCAAGGCCATCGATCGCGATCTGCTCGACGAGACCGACCAGGTCAGCTATGACATGTTTGCCTGGGACCTGCAGGGCGGCATCGACGGCCATCGTTTCCGCAGCTACCTGATCCCGCTCAACCAGCGCGGCGGGGTGCAGACCCTGGACGGCGTGCAGGAGAGCCTGCGCTTCGAGACGGTCAAGGACTTCGAGGACTGGATCGCGCGCCTGCGCGGTGTGGGGGAACTGGTCGACAACACCATTGCGCTGATGCGTGAGGGCGTGAAGCAGGGCTTCACGCCGCCCAAGGTGACCATGGAGCGCATTCCCGCCCAGATCGCCGCGCAGATCGTCGAGGAGCCCACCGACAGCCGCTTCTTCCGCGCCTTCTCGCGCATGCCCGACAGCATCGACGCCGACACCCAGGCACGGCTGCGCAAGGCGGGCAGCGAGGCCATCGCCGAAGTGGTGATCCCTGCCTACCGCCGCTTCGGCGCCTTCTTCAACGACGAGTACCTGCCCAACTGCCGCGAGTCGATCGCCGCGCGCGAACTGCCCGACGGCGCCGAGTACTACCGGCATCTGGCGCGCCGCTTCACCACCACCGGCATGACGCCTGAAGAGATACATCAGGTAGGTGTCGCCGAAGTCGCACGCATCCGCGCCGAGATGGATGCGATCATCGAAAAGGTCGGCTATGAGGGCAGCTTCGCCGAATTCCTCGATTTCCTGCGCAGTGACCCGCGCTTCTACTACGAAACCTCGCGCGAGCTGTTCGAGGCCTACCTCGCCATCTCCAAACGCATCGATCCCGAACTGGTCAAGGTCTTTCACGTCGACACCGTTCCGCGCATGCCCTATGGGCTGCGCGCCATTCCCGACAACGTGGCGCCGGACACCACCACCGCCTATTACATGCAGCCGGCCGCCGACGGCAGCCGCGCCGGCTTTTACTACGTGAACCTCTATCGACCGGAGGTGCGGCCGAAATACGAAATGATGGTGCTGTCGATCCACGAGGCGGTGCCCGGTCATCACTTCCAGATCGCGCGCGCCCAGGAGCTGGGCGAGCTGCCCGAGTTCCGCCGCAGCGCCGGCATCACTGCCTACGTGGAAGGCTGGGCGCTCTACAGTGAACGACTCGGCCACGAGATGGGCCTCTACGAAGACCCTTACGACCACTTCGGTCAGCTCACCTACGACATGTGGCGTGCCGTGCGCCTGGTGGTGGATACCGGCATGCACTACAAGGGCTGGACCCGCGAGCAGGCCATCGACTACTTCCGCGCCAACGCCGCCAAGACCGAAGCCGACATCATCAACGAGATCGACCGCTACATCGCCTGGCCCGGCCAGGCCCTGGCCTACAAGATCGGCCAGCTCAAGATCTCCGAACTGCGCGAACACGGCGAAACGACCCTCGGCGAGCAGTTCAGCCTGAAGGACTTCCATGAGATCCTGCTCAACCAGGGCGCCGTACCGCTGGAGGTGCTTGAGGCGCGCGTGAGGGGGTGGATTGAGGAGCAGGAGGGTGGTTGAAAAACGAGAGGCTACGGTTGGGGCCATCCAAGGACCTGGGCCT
>CAZGKE010000003.1:3311-54910 GCA_964526035.1 uncultured Gammaproteobacteria bacterium
GAGGGTGGTTGAAAAACGAGAGGCTACGGTTGGGGCCATCCAAGGACCTGGGCCTGGGCCTGGGCCTAGGGCCTAGGGCTTAGGGCTTAGGGCTTAGGGCCTAGGGAACAGCCCGAGAGCGTGCGCCGCAGCCCAAGGAACGGTCGCTTCGGTGCGTCGAGGGCTTCCTGGAAACACTGGAGCCTCTCGATCTGGCCACCCCCAAGCCCCAAGCCCAGGTACAAACCTCCCAACCCTTGCGCCGCTCGCACACAGCACCCATAATGCCCGGCTCCCTGCACCATGCAGGGCCCTTGCCCCACCGTTGATCGGGGGGCTGCCGGTCCGGAATTCGCTGGACCCGCATCCACGAGGAAACACCATGCGTCACTATGAGATCGTGTTCATGGTCCATCCGGACCAGAGCGAGCAGGTGCCCGCGATGATCGAGCGATATCGCGGCATGATCGAAGCCGAGGGCGGCAAGATCCATCGCCTCGAGGACTGGGGTCGGCGTCAGCTGGCCTATCCGATCGAGCATCTTGCCAAGGCCCACTACGTGCTGCTCAACGTCGAGTGCGGCCAGTCCGTGCTGGATGAGCTTGTATCGGGCTTCCGCTTCAACGATGCCGTGCTGCGCCATCTGGTGATCAAGCGCGACGCGCCGGACACCGAGCCCTCCTTCATCGCCAGGAACAAGGAAGAGAAGGACGGCAGGGACGGGCGTGATCGCCCGCGCAGCCGTCGCGACGACGACGACGTCGATGTCGAAATCGATGACGACGACGAGGACGCGCCGGACGAGAAGTCTGCCGAGTCCGTAGAAGCCTGAGCGCATAGAGGAACCGACCCATGAGCAAGTTTTTTCGTCGCCGCAAGTTCTGCCGTTTCACCGCCGAGGACACCGTCGAGATCGACTACAAGGATCTCAACACGCTGCGCCAGTACCTCACCGAGACCGGCAAGATCGTGCCCAGCCGCATCACCGGTACCAAGGCGCGCTACCAGCGCCAGCTGGCCACTGCGATCAAGCGTGCGCGCTTCCTGGCGCTGATCCCGTACTGCGACAACCATTGATGTGTCATCAGGCCCGCTGCGTCGGGCCTGTGAAATTTTCGTCCGTCCGATCGGACAGCCACACGTTGCGCCGGCACACCCGGCGCTAACGATCCGGAGACCCCCATGGAATTGATCCTGCTTCAGAAAGTCCACAAGCTCGGAAACCTCGGCGACCGCGTCAACGTCAAGCCGGGCTACGGGCGCAACTACCTGGTGCCCCAGGGCAAGGCTGTACCCGCCACCGCCGCCAACCTCGAGGATTTCGAGAAGCGCCGCGCCGAGTTTGAGGCCAAGGCCAAAGAGCTCCTGTCCGGTGCTGAAGGTCGCCAGGCCGCGCTGGAAGGCGCTCACGTCACGATCTCCGCCAATGCCAGCACCGAGGGCAAGCTGTATGGCTCGGTCGGCCCACGCGAGATCGCCGACGCCCTGACTGCCATCGGCAAGCCGGTCGACAAGGCCGAAGTGCTGATGGGCGAGCTGGTCGCCATCCGCCAGATCGGCGAGTTCGAAGTCGAGATCGCGCTGCACGCCGACATCCACAGCAAGGTCAAGGTGACGGTGGTCGCGGAAAAGTAGGCGTTCGCTTCCGCGAGCTGCCGATGCAGAGGGCGCCGCGAGGCGCCCTTTGTGTTTGGGTCAGTTCCAGTAGCCAGTTCCAATTGTCAGAACAGCCGGCAAGCGAGGCGGCCGTATAGCAAAGGGTCGCTACCGCGAATCGCTGAGCAGCGGAAGGCAAGCTGCGTTCGGTCTGCTGATCTTTTCCGGCATCTGGAACTGGCTACTGGAGCTTTGCTCCTGGAGCCATGGCTCCACCCCGTCTCACCCCCTGCGACACCCCGCCCGCAAGAATCCATCCACCGCTTATCCACAGGCAGCGCACAGAACTGTCTGCAACGGTCGGGCGCGATGCGGGCGTATGATCGCCGACCGCGCCTGCACCCTCCCAGAGAACTTTCGATGAGTCCACAGCCAGGCCTTCGCCCCGACGCCGACGCTCCAGAGATCCATACCCTTCGCATACCGCCGCATTCGGTCGAGGCGGAGCAGTCGGTGTTGGGCGGACTGATGCTGTCGGCGGAAGCCTGGGACGATGTCGCCGATCTGATCGACGAGGATGATTTCTATCGTCGTGACCACCGTCTGATCTTCGCCGCGATCCGCGAACTGGCGCGGCGCGGCGAACCCTGCGATGCGGTGACCCTGGTCGATCAGCTGACCGACAAGGGCGGCATCGACGAAGTGGGCGGTGCCGCCTACATGATCCAGCTCGCCAACAACACGCCGAGCGCAGCCAACATCACCGCCTATGCGCGGATCGTGCGCGAGAAGGCGGTGCTGCGCTACCTGATCCACACCGGCACCAAGCTGGTCAATGACGGTTTCCAGCCGGAGGGACGCACCACGTCCGAGATCCTCGAGGAAGCCGAGCAGGCGGTCTACCGCATCGCCGAGGAGGGTGCTCGCGGACGCAAGGGATTCACCGACATGAAGGCGGCCGTCGGTGAGGCGTTCCGACTGCTGCAGGAGCGCTACGAAGCCGGCGGCAACATCACCGGCATTCCCACCGGCTTCACCGACCTCGATCATCGTACCGCCGGCCTGCAGCCCGGTGACCTGATCATCCTTGCCGCGCGTCCGGCAATGGGCAAGACCTCGCTGGCGTTGAACATCGCCGAGTACGCCGCGCTGCGCACCGACAAGGCGGTGGCGGTGTTCAGCATGGAGATGTCGGCCTCGCAGCTGGCGTTCCGCCTGATCTCGTCGCTGGGCCGCATCGACCAGACCCACCTGCGCACCGGCCAGCTCGAAGACGAGGAGTGGCCGCGGGTGACCTCGGCGATCAAGCTGCTGTCCACCGCGCCGATCTTCATCGACGACACGCCCGGTCTGTCGCCTGGCGAGCTGCGCGCGCGTGCGCGGCGACTGAAGTCGCGGCACGATCTCGGGCTGATCGTCATCGATTACCTGCAGCTGATGCAGGTGCCCGGAACCCGCGAGAATCGCGCCACCGAGATGTCAGAGATCTCGCGCAGCATGAAGGCCCTCGCCAAGGAGCTGAACGTGCCGGTGATCGCCTTGTCGCAGTTGAACCGCCAGCTGGAAAGCCGCACCGACAAGCGTCCGGTGATGGCCGACCTGCGCGAGTCCGGCGCCATCGAGCAGGACGCCGACCTGATCGTGTTCATCTATCGCGACGAGTACTACCACGACGATTCGCCGGACAAGGGACTCGCCGAGGTGATCATCGGCAAGCATCGAAACGGCCCGACCGGCACCGTCAAGCTGACCTTCCTCGGCCAGTACACGCGTTTCGAGAACCACACCAACGAGAGCTACTCCGGGCACTTCGAGTGAGCCGCGGCACCGAGGCCATCGTCCACCTGCAGGCGCTGCGTCACAACCTCGGCGTGGTGCGTCGGATGGCGCCCGAGTCGAAGCTGATGGCGGTGGTCAAGGCCGACGGCTATGGCCATGGCCTGGAGCGCGTCGCGCGCGTTCTCGCCGAGGGCGCCGACGCTTTCGGGGTGGCCTATACCGAGGATGCCCGGCGACTGCGTGAGATCGGCCTGGCGCAGCGCATCGTGCTGCTGTCCGGCGTGATCGATGCCACCGACCTCGCCGAAGTGCGCAGGCTCGATGCCGAGATCGTGGTGCACGACCTGCGCCAGGTGGAGCTGCTGGAAGCCGAGGGTGGATCGCGGCCACTGAAGGTATGGCTGAAGATCGACACCGGCATGCACCGGCTTGGCTTCGCCCCGGCGGATGCGGCCGAAGTCTTTGCGCGCCTGCGCGCGCTGCCCAATGTCGATCCCGACATGGTGCTGATGACGCATTTCGCCAACTCCGATGTCGTCGATGACCCGCAGACGCGTGTGCAGCAGGCGCTGTTCGAGTCCACCGTGGCCGCACTGCCCGGCGCCCGTTCCCTGGCCAATTCCGCGGCCGTGCTCGGCTGGCCCGAAAGTCGCGCCGACTGGGTGCGTGCGGGCGGATTGCTGTACGGGATTTCGGTGATCGAAGGGCGCAGCGGCAGCGACCTCGGTCTGCAGCCCGCCATGACGCTGCGCAGCCGTCTGCTGGCGGTGAAGCGCATCGCCGCCGGCGAGCGTATCGGCTATGGCGGCGACTTCACCTGTCCCGAGGACATGCCGGTGGGCGTCGTCGCCATCGGCTACGGCGACGGCTATCCGCGCCATGCGCGCGGCATGACGCCGGTGCTGGTCAATGGCAAGCCGACCGGCATCATCGGACGCGTGTCCATGGATCTGGTGACCGTCGACCTGCGCGGACAGCCCGATGCCGGTGTCGGCGACCCGGTGCTGCTGTGGGGCCGCGGCCTGCCGGTGGAGACCGTGGCGACGCACGCAGGCACCATCGGCTATGAGCTCACCTGCGGCATGACCCGACGCGTGCGCTTCGTCGAGGACGATCAGCCGTTGGCCTGAAGGTCTTCCTTCGCGGCAGGCAGTGCCCCATGCGGTGTTGACCTGTCAGCCGCTCACGCCGCGTCTGCCCGCATGGTCTAGGATGGTGATGTTTCTCACCCTGGAGACCCGCCATGTCGCGCATCCCGTTGGTGCTGACCGTCTTGTTCGTGCTGCTGTCCTCGTCGGTGTCCGCGCGCGAGCTGGCGGTCGCGCGCAACGAGTTGGTGACGGTCGAGGTGAGCGGCGTCGGCGTCGATCCGCTGGCGGGTGCGCCCGCCGTGCTGTTGCGCGATCCCGATTCCGACCAGGCGGTGCCGATCTACATTGGACTGATCGAAGCCGAGGCGGTCGACCGGGCGTTGCGCCGCGTTCGCCCGCCGCGCCCGCTTACACACGAACTGATGGCCGACCTGCTGGTGGCGACCGGTGCCGTGCTCGAGCGCCTGATCATCGATGATCTTCGCGACGGCACGTACTACGCGGCGCTGGAGCTGCGGCTGCGCGATCGCGACGGCACCGTGCTGCTCGACACCCGACCGAGCGACGGCATGAACCTGGCGCTGCGCAACGCCGCCCCGATCCTGGTGTCGCGCAAGGTGCTGCGTGCGCAGGAGGAGATCGAAAGCCCGAGCGGTAGCGGACCGGAAGTGCTGACGCGGCGGGGAGCGGAGGTGGCGCCGCCGGTGGTGGTTCCGTAGGGAGCAGTGTTTGGGGGTGGGGTGCGTTTCTTGCCGGGCACTTTTCGCGGTTTTCGCCGCTCCCACACGGGGTCCCGGGGCTTGGGGCAGGAGCGGCGAAAGCCGCGATCAGGGTCTCGGGCGGAGCGTCTGCTGTTCCAGCACGGAAGCAGTCATCCGTGGCGGACGTGAGAGGGTGAAGCTCACGCGGTCGAACGCACCGCTGTCGTCGACCGCCACCAGAGTTCGATCGCCGTAGCCCGCCAGCGGCAAACGAAGCACCGCGCCGTCGCGCGTGCTGCCCACCACGCGATCGTCCAGCAACCACAGCACCTCGCCCTGTGAACCCAGCGCGCGCAAGTCGATCTCGGTGCGGTCGCGTGCGCCATCCATGCTGATCAGCACGGCACCGTCGACCACGCCATCAATACGCAGGTCGCGCGGCGTTCCGTGTTCCTCGCATCCCGGCATCAGCGCGGGAGGCTGCGACTGGCGCCGCAGATCCCGTCCCAGCCAGGGTCCCAATCGCGTCGGCCAGCGCGCCACGCTTTCCACCACCAGTGGGTTGTCGCTGCAGTCGTGACGTGCGCGCAATCCGCTGTCGCGCTCGCGCAGCCAGGTGTCGATACCTGCTGTCCACTGGCGCGCATCCCGTTCCGGCAGGGTTGGCGGCACGCGGCCGTCCAGCGTCCAGGCGTCGCGCCTGCGATGGCAGTGTTCGCTCTGGGTCTGCGCCTCGGAAAGCCCAAGCGGCCAGCAGACGGTTTCGGTGCGCACGCTGTCCGGTATCGGCAGCTGGCTGCGCAGACGCAGCGCACGCGGCAGGCCGTCGAACAGCTGGAACAGCAGGGGCAGGGCGGTGACCGCGCCGTAGTGACCTGGAACCGCGGTGCCATCGGGACGGCCAATCCACACCCCGACTGTGACTTCGGTGCCGGTGCCGATGGCCCAGGCATCGCGAAAGCCGTAGCTGGTGCCGGTCTTCCATGCGATCGGCGCGCGGCTGCTTGCGTCGAGGTAGCCCACGCCGTCGCCGGGCCGACCATGATCGGCGAGCATGCGCCAGACGATCCACGCCGCGCCTTCGCTCATCATCCGTCGCGGCGCCGCATACGTTCCATCGGCAAACAGCTGCACCGGCTGCGTTCTGCCGCCGCGCGCCAGCGCCGCGTAAGCCGCCACCAGATCCTCGAGCCGCGCGCTGCCGCCGCCCAGGACCAGGGAAAGGTTGGGCCGCGCGCCGCGCGGCATGCGCAGCGTCAGGCCGCCGTGCGCGAGGCGGGCGACGAAGCGTTCCGGCGTCACCCGATCGAGCAGGTCCACGGCCGGCACGTTGAGCGACAGTCGCAGCGCCTCGGCTGCACTCACCGGTCCATTGAAGCGCTCATCGAAATTGCCGGGCCGGTAGCCGCGGAAGTTCTGCGGTGCGTCGACCAGCAGGCTCTCGGAATGAATCAATCCCTGGTCGAGCGCCAGGCCGTAGAGCAACGGTTTCAGCGTCGACCCCGGTGAGCGCCACGCGTCGATCATGTCGACATGGCCAGCGCGCTCGCCGTCCCCGAAGCGCGCGGTGCCCACATAGGCGAGCGCCTGCATGGTGGCGTTGTCCACGACCAGCACGGCGACCGAACTGCGTTCCGGCAGCCGCGCCAGATAACCGCCGACGCGTGCCTCGATCTGTCGCTGCAGATTGACGTCGATGCTGCTGCGGATTCGACTGCCACCGCTGCCGCGCAGGCGCTCGGCCAGCAGGGGCGCGATCATCGGCGAAGCGAGTCGGCGCGCGATGACCGGTTCGATCAGCGCGTCGGCCACGCTGTCGGCATCCCACACGCCGAGATCCGCCATGCGCTTGAGCACCTTGTCGCGGGCGGCGCGGGCGCGCTCGGGATGGCGGTCGGGACGCAGACGGCTGGGCGCTTGCGGCAGTACCGCAAGAAGGGCGGCCTCAGCGTGGCTGAGTTCGGCCGACGGCTTGCCGAGCCACGCCCAGCTTGCCGCCTCCACCCCCTCGATCGGTCCGCCGAACGGCGCACGGTTGAGATAGAGATCAAGAATTGCCGTCTTCTCGAGATGCCACTCCAGCTGCAGCGCGCGCAGCGCCTCGCGCACCTTGCCCGGCAGATTGCGCGGTCGCGGTTCAAGCAGTCGCGCCACCTGCATGGTCAGCGTCGAGCCACCGGAAACCACACGCCCGGCACGCAGGTTCTGCCACGCCGCGCGGGCGATGGCCAGCGGGTTGACGCCTGGGTGACTGCGGAACCTGCGGTCCTCATAGGCGAGCAACGCCTCGAGGTACAGCGGTGAAACTTCATTGGCGGAGACCGGATAACGCCACACGCCCTGGCCGTCGGCAAAGGCGCGAAGCGGCGTGCCGTCGCGGGCCAGCACCATGACGGCGGCGCCGTCCTCGGCGGGAATGGCCGGAGGATTCCAGCGGTCGAGCGCCCACAGCGCAGCGAGGATGATCGCCGTGGTGGCGGTCAGTTGCGCTGATCGGTGGAGGAAGGAAGTGCGGTTCATGGTTGGGCGGATGTCTGCCATTCGGCGGGGTTGGTGATGTCATCCATGTCGCAGCTTCGTTTGCCTCCCGGCGGCCGAATCACTCGTTTTGGTAGGTCGGCATCCCATGCCGACGTCTCTTGAAACGTCCACCTGTCGGCGGAGGATGTTTGTGTCATCCCCCGCCGCAGGCCGACATTCTCATGGAGGCGTCACCTCAAGCACCTCCAGACTGCTCACGCCGATGGCGCGCATCTCCGGTCGATACATGTCCTCGACGAACGGCGGCGGGACCACGTAGCGGCCCGGGGACACCGCGCGCACCAGGTAGAACAGGCGTGCCTCGGTGCCGCCCCACAGATTCAGGGCGGCGACGTAGCGGTCGTCGCGGTATTCCTCGTGGCGGACTTCGACGCCCCAGTGGGTCTGCGATGGGCTCTGGTCGTCGATGACCACGCTGGCGAAATGGCCGCTGTCGCCGAGGTTGAGGTTCTCCACTTCAAGGCCACCGGGCAGAAGGTCGACCACCAGGGCGTCGGCCATACGCTCCTCGGCGACCACGGTCAGGCGCACCAGCAGGGTTTCGCCTTCGCGCAGGCTTTCTCCATCGAAGGGGGTACCGTCCATGCGATACCAGTCGCGACGGATGCGCACGCCGGCTTCGACCGGCTCCGGCGCCTGCGTCGGCGCGCCGACGGCCTCCTCGATGAGCCAGATCGGTCCTTCGGCGGCGAGTCCCATGCGCACGCCTGCGGCAAGGTCGGCGGCATCGAAGGCGCGGCTGTAGATGCTGCGGGGTGACACCGTCTCGGCGTCGCCGGCGATCGCCAGTTCGATTTCCAGAGGTCGCCCGACGTTCTCCAGCATGGTGCGCGCGAGCAGCACCATGGCGCCCTTTTCCTGGGTGCTAAGCCAGTAGGTTCGATGCGGATGACGACGATCGGTGCGGCTGGCAAACAGTTGGCGGGTGATGTCGAACAGGCGCTCGTCGTACTCGGGTTTGGCCAGCCCGTGGCGATGCAGCAGCGCCAGCGCCAGGGTGACGTCGCGCAGGTTGCTGCCGTAGTCGCCGATCCACAGCGGGCGCTCGAACTCGCGGCTGAAGGCTTCGGCGATGGCCGTCTCGGCACGGGCCGGATCACCCATCAGGTGCAGGGCCAAGCCGAGCTGCACCAGCGGCAACAGGGTGATGGCGTGATCGCGCTGGCGGTCGTGCATGGCGCGCAGGGTCCCGAGGGGCGCGCGCTGTACGCGTGCCAGCACATAGGCTGCATAAGCGTTGAAGGCGAAGCGCAGGTGCTGGGTGTGCTCGTAGTCCCAGTAGTGCGGCCCGCCCGCCAGCAGGTCTTCGTGCATGCGCTCCAGCGCCTTCTGCAGTACCGCATCGGGGATGGCCACACCGGAGTCGCGCGCGCTGAGGAACAGGTCGGCGACCCACGGCGTGAGCTGGGTGGTGGGATTGCCGTCGCCCGCCCACAGGCTGAAGTGTCCGTTCGCCTGCTGCATGCTGGAGATGCGCGCGAAGGCATCGGCGAGCCAGCGCAGTCGGGTGGCTTCTTCCATGGGCGCGATCCCGAGCCGCGCAGCGCCCTCGGCATCCAGCCACAGCAGGGCGAAGGCGCGGCTCGACGTCTGCTCCAGACAGCCGTAGGGATAGGCGATGAGTCCCTCCACGGCCGCCGCGAACGGCAGCGGCGGCAGGGTTGATGCGCTGACCCGCAGGACAGCGGATCCGGGTTGCAGGCCGGCCACCGCGTCGCCGCCGAAACGCAGGGTCTCCGGTTGTTCCAGCTTGCGCTGGCGGCTGCGACGTTCGACGGGCCATGGCGAGCGCACTGGCAGCGTGTAGGCGCGCTCGATGCGCGTATCGCCCAGTTCGGCGTGAATGCGCAGGCGACCGAGCCCGTGGCCGGGACCGCCGCGAAGCTCGAAGTTGAAAGTGCGCTTTTCACCGTCGGCGAGCTGCACCGGATCCACGCCACCTCGCACTTCGGCCAGCGCGTCGCCTTCGGCGCGGAGCGTGAGTCTTCCCGCTGCACCGCTGAAATTCTGCACGTCGACACTGAGTCTGGCGCGGTCCCCTGGAGCAAGCACGCGCGGACTGCTGGCTTCCACTACCAGCGGCGCGCGGACGCGCATCTCGGCGCCGGCGGCCGCGTAGTCGCTGGCGCTGAAGGCGAGCGCGGCCAGGCGCAGGGTGCCGTTGAATTCAGGCAGGACGAATTCGACGCGGGCGCGACCGTCGGCGTCGACCACGACCGGTCCCTCGAACAGATCGACGATGGCGATTTCCGCAGTCGGTCGTCGCGACTGCGGCAGTGCCGCCAGCAGCGCTGCATCGCCGCCGTAGCGCAGGCGTGCGCGTCGCCCGGCCATGTCCTCGATGATGCGACCGTAGAGATCGCGTGCCTCGACGCCGAATCCGCGACGCGCGAAGAAGTGCGCGGCGGGATCCGGCAGCGGGTAGCGAGTGATGTTGATCACGCCGATGTCGACGGCGCTCATCACCACCCGCGCATCCTTGCCGGCCAGCAGCGGGATCTGGATATCGATGGTCACGCGTTCGCCGGGGCGCGCTGATTCCGGCGCCTCGATCTGCGCCTCGACGCGGCGCTCGCTGCGGTCCATCGGCACGTGCACGATGCCGATGGCGCGCGCAGGCGTGATGCGGGCGCTGCGCTCGCCGGGGCGCAGGGCGAGCACGCTGATGTAGACATCGTGGCGCTCCCATTCGGGCGTCACCTTGAGTTTGAGAGTACCGCCGCTGCGCGCCTGGAAAGTTTCGCTGTGCAGCAGGCGATCGGACTCGACCAGCAGCACCGCCGGACCCGGGTAGGGCGGGGTGATGGTCAGTTCGAGCTCTTCGCCCGCACGGTAGCGGTTGCGGTCCAGCGCCAGCTTTACGCGGTCCGGACGGGCGTCTTCGCCGCGGTTGTGGTCGCCGTAGCCCCAGCCGGCGCGGAACGGCAGGCGCGTGGTCAGGCCGCTGTCCGGGTCGTCGACCTCCAGTCTGTAGTCACCCCAGTCGAGACTGAAATCGACGCGCGCCGGTCCTTCGGCGCGCAGCGCCACTTCGCGGCTTTCCACCACCTCGAAGCGGCGCACGAAGTCGCTGCGCCAGCCGCCTTCGGGCAGGAACGACCAGAAGTACTCGCGGCGCTCGCGCACCAGGCGCGCGGTGAGCGTGCCGCTGCCGCGCGTGCTGCCGTCGGCGGCATAGCGCTGGATCTCGAAACCGGCGCGACCGCTCACTTCAGCGCCGTCCTTCAGATCGAACTGCGGACGCACGCCGACCAGCGCAGGCGCCGGCCACACCACGCGCTTGATGTTGCGGTTGATGGCGCGACCGCCTGACTCGAACACGCTTGCGTTGAGCAGCAGCGCCAGCGGGCCTGCGGCAGTGTCGGGTGCGGTCAAGGCAACTTCTGCCCGGCCCGACTCGTCGAGCGCCATGTCGACCAGCTCCACCGGTTCGCTCGATAGTTCCTCCAGCGGATCACCGAAATGCCAGCCGCGCAGCTCCGGCAGCGGGTGCGCCTCATGCGCGGTCAACAGGCGAGCGGTAAGTCGGTTGCCTGCTGCGGGCGCTCCGTACAGATAGGCGGCCTCCACGGTCACTGGCAGCGACTCGCCAGGTTCGAGCGGGCGCTCCTCGGCGGAAAGGTCAAGCTTCAGACGCTCCGGAAGAAACTCCTCGATGCGCAGCGTCATGCTGGCGTGCGCCTCGCTGGCGGAAGGGTCGAGGCGCATCTCCACGCTCCAGCGCCCGGTCGGCACGTCGGCTGGCAGCGCGCGCTCGAACTGGTAGAACCCGAGATCCTGCGGCTCCAGTCGGAAGCTCAGGAAACTGCGTCCGTCGGGCTGCCGCAAGGTGCCGAACAGCGGCTGGGAAGCGGGAAGCGCGCGGCCATCGAAATCGCGCAGCAGCGCCATCACGCGCAGCGATTCTCCGGGGCGGTAGAGATCGCGCCCGGACCACAGGAACACGTCGACGTCGCCTTGCGGGCGACCGGCGACCTCGAATTCGGAAAGGTCCAGCGCCGGCTGGTTGAAGGGCAGCCAGGCGACATCGCGGCCGCGCCGCGCCAGCAGCACGTGGCCGCTCTGCAAGCGATAGTCGAGCTTCACCTGGCCGCTTGCATCGGTGCCAGCGCTGGCGATACGTCGGCCCTGCGGGTCCTGCACCTCCAGCGAGACGCCCGACTGCGGCTCGCCGTTGGCCAGCGAGGCCACCTGCACCCACAGTCCGTCGCGATGGCCGCGCACGTGCAGGCCGAGATCGCTGACGAAGAAGAACGTGGTGTCCTGCTGCCATGGAAAGCTGCCGGCGCGCTTCATCACCGCGAAATAGACGCCGGGCTCGCGCAGTTCGGGGATGGTGTGTACGGGGATGTGGCTGACGCTGCGTTCGCCGCCGCGGGTCTCCAGCGCGAATCGCGCGGCGTAGACCGGGTCGGCCATGGTCGCGATCTGCTCCAGTTCCCAGTTGCCGCGCTGGCCGCTGCGCGGTCGGTTGGCAAAAAAGGCGGCGACACGGTTGTCCTTGAGCCGCAGGAACTCGATATCGACATCGCGAACGTTGACGCTGACGATCGGCAGGCCGTCGCTGTTGCGCGTGGGAAGTACCAGGCCGGAGCTGGCGAAGCCGACGCTCGGTGGCAGCGGACCGGAGTGCAGCGACAGCGGCTCCAGGGCACCGATCAGGCGTCCATCCGCCGCAGTCAGCTCGGCGTTGATGGCAACCCGGTAGTCGCGCGCTGGTTCCACGAAGGGAAAGCGCAGCGTGGCGAGATTCTCGTCGAGCATCCAGCTGCCTTCCACGGCCTCGCCATCGGCACCGCTGACAGCCAGCAGTTCGTCGAAATGCTGGGCGCCCGCCAAGGGCTGCGAGAAACGCAGGAACAGCGCGGGTCGCCCCTGCCAGGCTTCCGCGCCGGAGTCGGCCAGTTCGAACTCCTCGCTGGCCACCTCGGGTTCGACCGCCACGCTCTCCACCACCGGCGTCTCCTCGCGGCACGCCACCAGCAACGTCAGGCCGAACAGCAGAACCACACATCGCGTCAACACGGCAGGGCGGACCATTGCGGAATATTCCTTGGCGAGTGAAAAAATGATGACGAGTATAGAGGGCATGGCACTGCGTTTCGGCGGGCAATTGCGACGGCGTGGCGGCGCCGACGTGGCGGAGCGCTGACGCCATGGACGGACTGCGTCATCTGGTGGTGGTGCTGGGCGATCAGCTCGATCCCGCTTCCGCCGCGCTCGACGGCTTCGACAGCGAGCGCGATCGCCTGTGGATGGCCGAAGTCGTTCGGGAATCCGACAAGGTGTGGTCGCACAAGGCGCGCATCGTGCTGTTCCTGGCCGCCATGCGCCACTTCCGGGATGCGCAGAGAGCACAGGGCCGCACGGTCGTCTACCGTGCCCTGGACCAGCACCCGTACGCGTCGTTGGCGCAGGCCCTGGCGTCCGACATCGATGCGCTGACGCCGCAGCGCGTGATCATGGTGATGCCAGGCGAGTGGGCGGTGCGCGAGGCGCTGAGACGGGTCGTCGGGGCTGCGGGATTGATGCTCGAAGAACGCGGCGACCGTCATTTCCTGTGCACACCCGACGCCTTTGCGGCCTGGGCCGGAGGGCGCAAAGCACCGCGCATGGAGCACTTCTATCGTTGGCTGCGCCGGCGTGAGCGGGTACTCATGGACGGCGCCGATCCGCTCGGCGGCCAATGGAACTTCGATGCCGACAACCGCGGCAGCTTCGGCCGCGGTGGGCCCGGCAGCTTGCCGGCGCCGGTTCGATTCGAACCCGACGCGCAGACCCGCGAAGTGATCGACCTGGTGGCCACGCGCTTCGCTGCTCATCCGGGCAGTCTCGATCAGTTCGACTGGCCGATCACGCCGCAGCAGGCCGAGGCGGCGCTGGCCGACTTCATCGCGCACCGACTGCCCCTGTTCGGCCAGTACCAGGACGCGATGTGGACCGCCGAGCCATGGCTCTACCACGCGCGCCTGGCGGCGGCGATGAACCTCAAGCTTCTCGACCCGCGGCGCGTCGTTGCCGCCGCCGAGGCTGCGTGGCGCGAGGGCAGGGCGCCGCTGAATGCGGTGGAAGGGTTCATCCGCCAGGTTCTTGGCTGGCGCGAATTCGTGCGCGGCATCTACTGGCTGCGCATGCCCGGCTTCGCCGATGCCAACGCGCTCGGCGCCACCCTGCCGCTGCCGGCGTTCTACTGGAGCGGCGACACCGACATGGCCTGCATGCGCGAGGCCATCGGCCAGACCCTGCGCCACGGCTACGCCCATCACATCCAGCGTCTCATGGTGACCGGTCTCTACGCCCTGCTGCTTGGCGTGCAGCCGCGCGAGGTGCACGCGTGGTATCTGGCGATCTACGTCGATGCGGTCGAGTGGGTGGAACTGCCCAACGTGCTCGGCATGAGCCAGTACGCCGACGGCGGTTTCCTCGCCTCCAAACCCTATGTCGCCAGCGGCAGGTACATCCAGCGCATGTCCAACTACTGCGACGGCTGTCGCTTCCGTCCCGAGCAGGCGGTCGGTGCCGACGCATGCCCCTTCACCACGCTGTACTGGGACTTCCTCGACCGCCACCGACAGCGCTTCGCCTCGCACCCGCGCACCGCGCTGATGTGGCGCAACCTCGACCGGCTCGACGACGAGCGTCTGCAGGCCATTCGCGCGAAGGCAGCGTCGCTACGCGCTTCTCTTCCGGTATCCACTGAATACCCCTGAATGCGATGCTGCCCCCAGGCAGTGGAGCCGCGGTTCACGACCCCTGAACATCGCGCCGCCCACCCTGCCGACCATTCGAAAGCGGAGGCAACCGTGTCCAAGATCATTGTCTGGCTGCGTCGCGACCTTCGTCTCGCCGACAACCCCGCTCTGGCGCAGGCGGTGTCCGGCAACCGACCTGTGCTGCCGGTCTATATCCATGCCCCGGAGGAGGAAGGTGACTGGGCGCCGGGCGCCGCGTCGAAGGTCTGGCTGCATCGCAGCCTCGTCGCCCTGGATGCTGACCTGCGCGCGCTCGGGTCGCGGCTGATTCTGCGCCGCGGACCAAGCCTGCAGGCACTTGAGGCGCTGATCGAGGAAAGCAGCGCCGAGGCGGTGCTGTGGAACCGCGTCTACGAGCCCGCTGGCCTGCAGCGTGATCGGCAGGTCAAGCAGGCGTTGCGCGCACGCGGCATTGAAGCGCACAGTCACAACGCCGCCCTGCTGGTCGAGCCTTGGCAGGTCAGTACCGCGCAGGGCGAACCCTACCGGGTGTTTACACCGTTCTGGCGCGCCGCCTGCCGGCAACTTGAACGGCTGTCGCCACGACCGGCTCCCGTTACGCTGCCCGATCCGGGCGTCGAGTCCCTGTCGCCGGACGCCCTTGATCTGCTGCCGCGGCTGCGCTGGGACCGCAGTTTCGATGCCTTCTGGCAGCCTGGCGAAGCGGGCGCCGCTGCAGCGCTGGAGCTGTTTCTTGACGATGCCCTGCAGGGCTATGCCGAACAGCGCGATCGTCCCGACTTTCGCGGTACCTCGCGCCTGTCGCCGCATCTGCACTTCGGCGAGATCGGCCCGCGTCAGGTGCTCGCCGCGCTGCAGGATCGTTTTGACGCCGTGGTCCCGGCGCAGGCCGCGAAGTTCATCGCCGAGCTCGGCTGGCGCGAGTTCTCCCACCACCTGCTGTTCCACTATCCCGCCACCGCCTCATCCAACATGAATCGGAAGTTCGACACCTTCGACTGGCGCGAACCGGATCCCGTCGAACTGGAGGCCTGGCAGCAAGGCCGAACCGGTATCCCCATCGTCGATGCCGGAATGCGCGAATTGTGGGCCAGCGGCTGGATGCACAACCGCGTGCGCATGATCGTCGCCTCGCTGCTCACCAAGAACCTGCGCGTGCACTGGCTGCACGGCGCGCGCTGGTTCTGGGACACCCTGGTGGATGCCGACCTCGCCAGCAACACGCAAGGCTGGCAGTGGACCGCCGGCACCGGTGCCGACGCCGCACCGTACTTCCGCATCTTCAACCCGGTCGTTCAGGGGCAGCGCTTCGATCCGAAGGGCGAGTATGTCCGGCGTTGGGTGCCCGAGCTGACGAAAGCAGACACCGCACGTGTCCATACTCCCTGGGAGAGCGGTGGTGTGGCCGGTTACGTTGCGCCCATCGTTGACCTCAAGACCAGCCGCGACGCGGCGTTGGCGGCGTTGAAACGGGTGAGCGGTGGCCTGAGCGATTGAAGGAGGATCGGGGCAGGCCACAGCTGTGGCGCGCGGCCGGTCCTGCGCAGCCCGCGCGTTGTCGGGGCGGTGCGACGCTTGGCCGGCCTTGTGCGTCAACAAACCCACAGGGTGATGTTTCCACCAGGAGGATTCGTGCAATGACAAAGGTTTCTGTTGCTGGCTTGATTCCGCTTGTGGCATCCATGTTCGCGTTCGATGCCATGGCCGAGATTGTAGAGCCCACGGAAGTCGGTTTCCGGGGCAGTCCGCCAACGCAGCTGCCGGATGGCCGCTTTCATGCCACGATCTGGGCGCAAGTACCCACCACTGAACACCATCTGCGGATCGAGTCGGTGACATGGACGGGTACGTCGGTGCGTGTCGAGGTGCTGGCCGAACGCACCAATTTCAGCGATCCGATCATCATTCCCGGTTCCTGGGTGCACACCATTCCGCTGCATATCGAGAACTTGCCGGTCGGCAACTATCCACTCGAACTGGGATCCTTGGAGCTGATGCTGGATGTGCCCGGCTACCCTGGCTTTCGCGATCCGGCAGCGGTGCGCTTCTGGCCCGACCAGCCCGCGGTCGGCGAGGATGTCTGGTTGCTCTTCGAAGCCCCGTTTGCCTGCGCGGCATCCGAACTCCAGCACTTTTTCGCCGATAGTGAACGTGGTTCGGCACGCGCCATCATCGACGTTCAGCCAGTCACCTGCGTGACCGAACCGCGGCTCCAGGCAGTCAACCTCGGCCCGGTCGACCCCGGCATGTACCGCTTTTCGCTGGACATGCGACGCAGCAGTCGCGACGGCGAGCCGCATCAGGCGTTCGGCAACGACGATGCCCACCTCGACCTTCCCGTCGCGGAGCACTACTCGCCGCGGCTGGGAGGCGCGTGGTTCGACCCGGCACAGGACGGACACGGCATCACCCTTGAGTTCGTAGAGGATGATGTGCTGCTGTTCTGGTACACCTTCGATGACCAGGGTCATCCCGCATGGCTGGTGGCACAGGGCCCCAACACCGGCGTGCCGCTTGTGCTCGACACTCAGATCTTGAGCGGTGGTGCGTTCCCGCCCGCGTTCGATCCGGACCTGGTGCAGCGTGAACACTGGGGGACGATCACCGTCGAGTTGGCGAATTGCTCCACCGGAAGCATGAGCTGGCAGACCAGCCATCCGGGATTCGGCAGTGGGCAGATGCCGCTTGTACGGCTGAGCGGCCCCGCGGGATTCCGATGTGACCGCGGCCCGGAGGGTGCGGCACTGAGGCCCGACTGGTATCACGATCCCGCGACCCACTTCCGCGTCGACGACCTCGACTGATTCGCATCGAACGACGTGGTTGCGCCGGTGTGACCCACCGGCGTGACCCAGTTCCGCAGCGCGGCGTCGGCTGATGCCTGCAAACTGCGAAAGGGCCACACTGCCCACCTTCTCTGGCGTCGACTACACTGCAGCCGACGGCTGGGCCGGACGCGCGCGCACGCGCACGCGTCGGGAACGCTGTCCCCGCTGGTTTGACCTGATCAAACCAGCACCCATCAACACAGCACGAGGGGATGTACATGAGCAAGGGTCTGGACCAGAAGAAGTCGAAGAAGAAGGAACCCACCAAGACGTTGAAGGAGAAGCGCGCTGCGAAGCAGGAGAAAAAGAAGAAGTAGTGCGGATGCCGGGTGTTGATCCCGTGGGTGAGTGCGCCGAGGAGTACCGGCAGGGCCGGGCAGGGCCGAATGCAGCCGATGCCACAGGGACCTGACCCGCCGGTCGGGCTTCGGCGATCTGCGCCAGCATGGCGCGCAGCCTGGGCCTCAGGGTTGCTGTATATGACCATGGGGCTCATCTCTGTCGCTGCGTTCGCCGAGACGCCCGCGGTTGCCGATCCGGAACGCGTTGAGGCGGCTTCGCTCGAAGCGGAAGCAGTCGAGGCCCATGTCGCGCTCACTCGCGAACAGGACGCACGCATTGCCCACGAACTCAGGGCACGCCTGTCACTGGTCGAGTCGCTTCGCGGAATCGAAATAGAGGTGGCTGCGGGCGTCGTGGTGCTGCGCGGGGCATTGACCGACGATTCCCGGCGCGACCTGGCCAGGCGGGTGGCGGAGTCGGTGCCCGGCGTCATTGCCGTCGAGGACCGGCTGGAGTTCGAGACTGCGCTTGAGCAGCGACTTCAGCCAGTGATGTCGTCCGGTCTCGAGCGTCTGAAGCGACTGGTCCGGGGGCTGCCGCTGCTGGGCGTGGCCGTGCTGCTGGTCTACCTGTTTCATCTCGCAGGGCGGCTGTTGACCTCCTGGCATCGTCCGTTCCGGCGCCTCGACCGCAATCCCTTTCTGCGCGACCTGCTGCAGCGCGCCGTGCACGCAGCAATCGTGATCGCGGGAATCCTGGTGGCGCTGGATCTGCTCGGTGCCACCGCCTTGGTCGGTGCCGTGGTGGGTGCGGCGGGCCTGGCTGGTCTGGCGCTGGGCTTTGCCTTCCGCGATCTGGTGGAGAACTACATCGCCAGCATCCTGCTCAGCCTGCGCCAGCCGTTCGCGCCCAACGACCATGTGGTCATCGACGGCCACGAGGGCCGTGTGGCCGCCTTGAACTCGCGCGCCACCATATTGATCACGCCGGATGGCAACCATCTGCGTCTGGCCAATGCGCTGGTGTTCAAGGCGGTCATCCTGAACTACACCCGCAATCCTACCCGCCGCTTCCACTTCGATCTGGGCATCGGCAACCAGGAGGATCTTGCGCGTGCAAAGCTTCTGGTCGTCGACGCCGTATGCGCCACACCGGGCGTCGTCGCCGAGCCCGAACCGCGTGCACTGATCCAGGCAGTAGCCGACTCCAGCGTCACCCTGCGATGCCTGGCCTGGGTAGACCAGCGCAAGGCCAGCTTTGCCAAGGTGAAAAGCGAAGCGATCATTGCAGCGAAGAACGCGCTGGATGCCGCCGGAGTGGACCTGCCTGAGCCGATCTTCCGGGTCGAACTCAGCTCGGCGGCTGACCTGACAGCCACGCCCATTGACCGCCGCAGGTCGAAGACTTCGCATCCGTCCGAGACCGCCAGCGCGGATGTATCGGTGGAAACCCATCTTGAGGACCAGGTTGAGCGCGAGCAACTTGCGCAGGGCGGACAGAACCTTCTCAGCGAGTCCGCGCCGAAGGAGTGATCGGCGAGCGCGATGGACTCCCTGGCCGCCTTCTCCCCGGAACCGGCTGCAAAAAACTGGTCGCGGACTCCCTCTCAGGTTCCCTCGGCACCGCCCATGACTTCCAACCTGCTGAATTCCCTTCATCTGCGTGACCTTCGGCAAGGGTTTTTCGTCGTACGTTGGCGCACCATGGCGGCATGGTGGCTGTATTGGGCACAGGGAGGTTGGCGCCGCCGGTAACCGGTTTCAGGGGTAGCGATGAATTTTCGACTGTTGAATGGCGTCCTGCTGGTTGCGGCGCTGGCCGCAATGGCGGGCTGTCAGCGTGACGGTGAGGCCAATGAGGAGGGGGCGCCGGCGCCGACCGCGGTCGCCGTGGATGTTGCTGCAGTGGCGCTGCGTCCGGTGGTGGCCAGCTATACGGGAACCGCCACGCTCGAGGCCGAGCGCGAGGCACAAGTGGTGGCCAAGACTTCCGGCGTGCTGCTCGAACTGCGCGCCGAGGAGGGCGACCAGGTGCGTGCCGGGCAGTCGCTGGCGCGGCTTGATGACGAGCGTCATCGCCTCGAGCTGGCGCGGGCCGAGGCAAATGTGGCACGTCTGGAGAACGAGTTCAGTCGATCCAGCGAGCTGATCGCGGCGCGGCTGACTTCGCAGGAAGCCCACGACCGCGTCCGCTACGAGCTCGACACCCAGCGCGCGCTGCGCGACATGGCAGCTCTGGAACTGTCCTACACCAACATCCAGGCGCCCATCGACGGCGTCATCACCGATCGGGTGGTCAAGGAAGGCAATCTGATCCAGATCAATCAGGCCTTGTTCCGGGTGGCCAACTTCCGCCCTCTGCTTGGTGTCCTGAACGTCCCGGAGCGCGAACTGGCGCGGCTGCGCCCTGGGCAACCGGTAAGCATGGTGGTCGATGCGCTGGGCCCTATCGTATTCGAGGGGAAAGTCGCGCGCATCAGCCCCTCGGTGGATGCGGCGACCGGCACCTTTCGCGTCACCGCTGAATTCGATGACGATCGCGGCATCCTCAAGGCCGGCATGTTCGGGCGACTTGCGGTGGTCTACGACCGTCGCAATGCGGCGCTTACCATCCCCCGCGCGTCGCTGATCGAGGAGGACGGCAGGCTGTCGGTTTTTCGCGTCAGCGATGACAAAGCGGAGCGCGTCGCAGTGACCATCGGGTATTCCAGCGATGGCTTCATCGAAGTTCTGGAGGGCCTGCAGGAGGGTGATCGGGTGGTCACCGTCGGACGCGCAGCACTGCGCGAGGGCACCGTGGTACAGATCGTGGGTGGTGACGTGCCGCCACCTACCGCGCCTGAAGCGGATGCACCTGCGGAAACCGAATCGCCAGCGGGGGAGGCGCCTGTCGAGGAGCCGGTCATCGAAGCCGTTGATGAAGCCGGGGCGGCGGAGGACGCGGCATGAGCCTGCCTGCACTGTCGGTGCGCCGCCGCGTCACCATCGGCATGGCGGCGGTCACCATGCTGCTGTTCGGCGCCATCGGGCTGGGCGACCTCAAGGTCAACCTGCTTCCCGACCTGAGTTTCCCGACGCTCACCGTGCGCACCGAGTACGTCGGAGCGGCGCCTACGGAAATCGAGACGCTGGTGACCGAACCGATCGAGGAACTGGTCGGCGTGGTGAAGAACGTGAGGCGCATCGCCTCGGTGTCGCGCAGCGGTCAATCCGACGTGATGCTGGAATTCGCCTGGGGTACCGACATGGACCAGGCCAGCCTCGAAGTGCGCGAGAAGCTGGAGGTTCTGCAGCTGCCTTTCGATGTACAGCGCCCGCAGCTGCTGCGTTTCGACCCGTCGACCGAGCCGGTGCTGCGCCTGGCGCTCTCCAGCGACCGCGACTCGGCCACCTTCGATGAAGCCGAGCTCAAGCGTCTGCGGCGGTTTGCCGACGAGGAGCTCAAGCGCAGCCTGGAGTCGTCCCCGGGGGTGGCCGCCGTCAAGGTGTCCGGTGGTCTTGAGGACGAGATCCATGTCGATCTCGACCAGGAGCGCCTGAAGCAGCTTCGCCTCAGCGCCGGCGAAGTCATCGACCGTCTGCGCGCGGAGAACGTCAACATCTCCGGCGGACGCATCGACGAGGGTTCGCAGCGTTACCTGGTGCGGACCGTCAATCAGTTCGCGACGGTGGACGACATCGTCGATCTGCTGATCCGGGTCGACGAGCGGGGCGTGCCGCTGCGTCTGCGCGATATCGCCACGGTGCGTCATGGATACCGGGAGCGCGAGGCCATCATCCGCGTCGACGGCCGCGAAGCCGTCGAGATCGCCATCTACAAGGAGGGTGACGCCAATACGGTGACCGTGGCCGACGAAGTCAGCAGTCGTGTCGAGCAGGTGAGCAAGAATGCGCTGCCTCCGCAGACGCGGCTTGATGTGGTCGACAACCAGGCGGTGTTCATCCGCCAGGCGCTGGTCGAAGTGCGCAACGCGGCACTTATCGGCGGATTGCTGGCGGTGCTGGTGATCTGGATCTTCCTGCGCCACGCGTGGACCACGTTCATCGTCGCGCTGTCGCTGCCGATTTCGATCATCACCACCTTCTTCTTCATGGGGCAGTTCGGGCTGACGCTCAACATCATGTCGCTGGGCGGGCTGGCGCTGGCCACCGGCATGGTGGTGGACAGCGCCATCGTGGTGCTCGAGAACATCGCCCGCCGGCGCGAGCAGGGCGACGGCGAGGTCGCGGCCGCGGTCAACGGGGCTTCCGAGGTGGCGATGGCGGTGACCGCGTCGGTGCTGACGACTGTGTCGGTGTTCCTGCCGCTGGTGTTCGTCGAGGGCGTGGCCGGGCAGCTGTTCAAGGATCAGGCGCTCACCGTCACCTTCGCCATGCTGGTGTCGCTGCTGGTGGCGCTGACTCTGATCCCCATGCTTGCTTCGCTGGTGGCGCGCTCGCCGACGGCCTTTGCCGACGAGGCACCGCGCGATTCCTGGCAGCCGCGTTCGCGACTGCTTGGCGCGTCGATCAGGGGGCTGCGCTTCCTGCGCTACTGGCTTATATCTGTGCCGCTGCGTTTGTTCACGCGTCTGGCGCTGTTGGTATTCGCGATCCTTGGCCGCGTGCTGGGCCTGCTGCTGAGCCCTCTCGCGGCGCTGGTCATGGGCGCGTTCAACGCGGCGGCGCGCTACTACGATCGCGTGCTGCCCCGCGTGCTGGAGCAGCGCGCTGCGGTGCTCGGCCTTTCCGCGTTGGCGCTTGCGGGCAGCCTGCTGCTGGTACCGGGACTTGGCCTCGACCTGATTCCCCAGTTCGTGCAGGACCGCTTCGAAGTCACCGTGCGCATGCCGCCGGGTACCGCGCTGGCGAGCACCGACAGCGTGGTGGCCGATCTGCAGCGACGCCACAGCGGCGAAAGCCCCATCCGCACCATCTACGGCGTGAGCGGCAGCGGCACGCGGCTGGACACCAATCCCACCGAAGCCGGCGAAAACGTCGGCCGCATGCTGGTGGTGCTGGAGCCCGGCCTCGGCGAGGGTGGCGAGCAGCGCGCAATGGAGAAGCTGCGTACCGACCTGGACAGCATGCCGGGCGTCGAGGCGCGCTTCACGCGTCCGGAGCTGTTCGATCTGGCGACTCCGCTGGAGGTGGAGATCATCGGCCACGACCTGGATCGCCTGCGCGAGGCGTCGGCGACGCTCAGCACGCGCCTTGAGCGCAGCGACCGCTTTGTCGACGTCAAGTCGTCGGTGGAGCAGGGTCACCCGGAGATCCAGATCATCTTCGACCATGATCGCGCCGCGGCACTCGGCCTCACCACGCGTCAGATCGCCGATCAGGTGGTGCGCAAGGTACGTGGCGAGGTGGCCACCCGCTACAGTTTCCGTGACCGTCGCATCGACGTGCTGGTGCGCGCCGCGGAGGATCAGCGCGCCTCGGTAGCCGACGTTTCCAACCTCATCGTCAACCCGCAGAGCGAGCGTCCGCTTCCACTGTCCGCGGTGGCCGAGGTGATTGCCACCGAGGGCCCCGGGGAGATCCGTCGCGTCAACCAGCAGCGCGTGGCAGTGATTTCGGCCAACATCGCCTACGGGGATCTCGGTAGCGCCGTGAGCGAGATCGAAGGGCTCCTTGCCGAAGGTCCGCTTGCAGCCGGTGTCGGTGTAAGGATCACCGGACAGAGTGAGGAGCTGGATGCTTCGGTGAACTCCTTCCTGTTCGCGCTGGCGCTGGCCATCTTCCTGGTCTATCTGGTGATGGCTTCGCAGTTCGAGTCGCTGCTGCATCCGTTCGTGATCCTGTTCACCATACCGCTGGCGCTGGTCGGCGTGGTCCTGGCACTGAAGATCACCGGGCTGCCGCTGTCGGTGATCGCATTCATCGGGCTGATCATGCTGGCCGGCATCGTGGTCAACAACGGGATCGTGCTGATCGACCGCATCAACCAGCTTCGTGTGGCCGGCCAGGGCCGCCGTCTCGCCATCATCGAGGCGGCGAGCGGCCGATTCCGGCCCATCGTGATGACCACCCTGACCACGCTGATTGCTTTCCTGCCTATGGCGATCGGGTCAGGGGAGGGCGCCGAAATGCGCCAGCCGCTGGCAGTGACGGTGATCGGCGGGTTGAGCCTGTCGGCGATTCTCACCCTGGTGGTGATACCGGTCATGTATGACCTGCTGGATCGCAAGAGCGATGAAGCTTTCCGGCGCCTTGCGGTGAATCCTGCCGAGGCCGACCTGGCGCGCGGGGAGGCCGGGTGATGGCCGATCGCGAAAACGTTCCAGGCCTGCGCAACGGTGCCTCAGTCGCTGCTGACCGCGAGCGCCAGCCGTGAACATTGCCGAGCTCAGCCTGCGCCGACCGGTCACCGCCTTCATGGTGTTCGTATCGATGATGGTGATTGGCGTCATTGCCGCGGTGCGGCTGCCGCTGGAGTTTTTCCCCGCGGTCGACGCGCCGTTCCTGTTCGTCCAGGTGCCGTACCCGGGCTCCACCCCGGAAGAGATGGAGCAGCAGATCACGCGACCGCTGGAGGAGGTGCTGTCGACGCTGTCGGGTATCCAGCAGATGAACTCGAACTCGCAGGCCGACACCTCCAACGTGTTCATCATGTTCCGCTGGGGCACCGATATCGGCGTGCGCGCGGTGGAGGCGCGCGACCGGCTGGACGCGGCGCGCAGTTCGCTGCCGGCCGACGTGCGCCGCATCAACCTCTTCAAGTGGAACAGCGGCGATGCGCCGGTTCTCAACATCCGCATTTCCAGCAGGCACGATCTCGACAATGCCTATGATCTGCTGGAGGAGAATCTGAAACGCCCGATCGAGCGCATTCCCGGCGTGGCCCGGGTGGAGCTGCACGGCGTCGAGCCGCGCGAGGTGCTGATCGAGCTTTCCGGCGACCGCTTGAGCGCGCATGGCGTGTCCCTCAATGACCTGGCTGCACGTCTGCAGGCCGCCAATTTCGCCAGCTCGGCCGGAGTGATCAGCGACGGGCCTACGCGCTGGCGGGTGCAGCCGGTCGGCGAACTGCGCTCGCTCGAGGAGTTGCGCGCCCTGCCGATCGGCGGCCCCGGGCTGCGCCTTGGCGACGTCGCCGAAGTGTCCATGAAGTCGCGGGAGCGCGACTACGAGCGACGTCTCGAGGGACGCTACGCCATTGGCCTGGAGGTGTTCAAGGAAAACGACGCCAATCTGGTCGAGGTCGGTTTTGCGGTACTCGACGAGGTCAATCGCATAGGCAATCTGCCGGAATTCGATGGTATCGACCTGCTGTTTTTCGACAACCAGGCAGAGGGCGTCACCGGCTCGCTCGCCGAGCTGGCGCGCGCCGGACTGGTCGGGCTGCTGCTGGCGCTGGTGGTGCTCTACCTGTTCCTGCGTCATTGGCCATCGACGCTGATGGTGGCGCTGGCGATTCCGGTGTGCATGGTGATCACGCTGGGCTTCATGTACTTCTTCGGCCTGTCGCTCAACATCCTGTCGATGATGGGTCTGCTGCTGGGCGTGGGCATGCTGGTGGACAACGCGGTAGTGGTCACCGAGAGCATCTACCAGGTGCGCGAGAAGCACCCGGACCGCCCCGCCTGGAGTGCGGTCACCGGCGCCAGGGCGGTGACGCTGGCGATCAGCGCCGGTACATTGACCAGCATCGTGGTGTTCGCGCCGAACATCTTCGGCGAGAAGAACTTCCTCACCATCTACCTGTCGCAGGTGGCGATCACAATCACCATCGCGCTGCTTGCTTCCTGGCTGGTCGCGGTGAGCCTGATACCGCTGATCTCCTCGCGGATCAAGTCCCCGCCGCTCGCGAAACCGGGGGGATTCAGCGAGCGCTTCCGCAATGCCTATGCGAGCCTGCTCGGCTGGACCCTGCGCCATCGTGGCAGCGTCATGGCCGCCATCCTGCTGCTGGTCGTGGTCAGCGTGATGGTACCGATGGAGCGGACCCGCAAGGACATGTTCCCGCCCGATCAGCAGCGCACGCTGCGCCTCGACTACAGGCTGAACGCCAACTACCTGCTTCCGGATCTGCGCGCTGCGGTCAAAGAGGTCGAGGCGTATCTCGAGGCCAACCGCGAGCGTTTCGAGATCGACACCGTCTACAGCTATTTCAACGAGAACGGCCAGGCCTTCACGCAGATGGTGCTGACGCCCGACGATCAGGCAAAGAAGGCCAGTTCACTGATCATGGAAGAAGTCCGCGAAGGGCTGCCGCGAATCGCCGTGGGTGAGGTCAACTTCCGTCAGCAGCGTTCGGGCGCCAGTGAAGGGCTCACGGTATCCATCATTGGCGACTCCACCGCCGCGCTCGCCGAGCTGGAGCGGCCGGTCATGGAGGTACTGAACAGCGTCACTGGATTGCGCGACGTGCGCTCCGAGCTGGGTCGCGGTTCCGGCGAGCTGCAGGTGCGAGTGGATCGCGACCGCGCGGCGCAGTACGGCTTCAGCGCCGAGGAAGTGGGCCGCTACGTGGGCATCGCCCTGCGTGGTCTGCAGCTGCGCGAATTCCGGGGCGTCGAAGGCGAAGTGCCGATGTGGTTGCGCTTCCAGGACAGCGACCGCACCAGCACCGACAGCATCTCCGACTTCAAGATCCAGAATGCCGCGCGCGAGCAGATACCGCTGCTGGCGCTGGTCGACATCGAGACGGTACCCGGTCCACGCAGCATCCAGCGGCAGAATCGCCAGACCGGGCTGCGCTTCAATGCCAATCTGGCCGAGGGCGCCACCATGCCCGACGCGCGCAAGGCCATTGAAGAGCGCATGAACGCGCTGGCGCTGCCGCCGGGTTACCGCTGGACTTTCGGCGGCGGCTTCGAGGATGCGGATATCGCCGGGCAGCAGATGTTGTTCAACACCCTGATTGCAGTGCTGCTGATCTTCATCGTGATGGCGGCCGTGTTCGAATCGCTGCTGTATCCGCTGGCCATCGTCACCGCCATCGGCTTCTCGATCCTCGGCGTGTTCTGGTTCTTCTGGCTGACCGGGACCACGTTCTCGCTGATGGCCTCGATCGGCATCCTGATCCTGATCGGCGTGGTGGTGAACAACGGCATCGTGCTGGTGGAGCACGTCAACAACCTGCGCCACGCGGGTCTGAGTCGCCATGACGCGCTGGTGCAGGGCTGTCGTGATCGCCTGCGCCCGATCCTGATGACGGTGGCGACCACCGTGCTCGGCATGCTGCCGCTTGCCATCAGCGGTACCCAGCTTGGCGGAGGCGGTCCGCCGTATTTCCCGATGGCCCGCGCGATCATCGGAGGGCTGATCTTCTCGACCGTGGTCACCCTGGTGGTGCTGCCGACGCTGTACACAATGCTCGACGACATGCGTCTTGCCACGGCAAGGATCCTTGCCGATGCCCGGGCCGGGCGCTATCGACCGCAGGCTTCCTGAGCGGAAGCCGCGTCTCGTCCGAGGCGCCTACAGCCTCGCCTGCAGGGCGTCGAGCGCCTTGCGAAGGCGGGCGGCGTACGGCTCGGCAGCCGATGCATCCATCGGCAAGTCGCGCCACTGGCCGAGCACTTCCTCGATCTCTTCGGCGAGGTCCGAGCGTTCTTCTGCGCCGGCCATGCGTTCGGCAAGACGGGTGACCTGGTAATCCATTCGACGCTGGCGGTCATCGGCCGGGCTGGGCATGCCTGCCAGGAACTCCAGGCGCACGCACAGGTTGGCCGCGCGCTCACTGTCCGCAGCGCCTTCACCGTGATCGCGATGGCGCACGTCCGCCTCCGCCAGCAGCGTTTCCAGACGCGCCCTGCGTGCGGCCTGCCGTGCATCGACGGCGCGGCTTTCGACAGTCGCTTCGGCGGTTTCGAAGCGTCGACGCAGGTCGCCGTCGCGCATGTCGAGCTGACGCCACAGACCGCGGATCTCGCGCAGCTCGGACTGTTCAGGTGCCGCTCCCAGTGATTCCATCCTGGTGATGAGCGCTTCGGCTTCGCTGCGCTGGGCGCCGGCCTGGGCCTCGCGCTCGGCGCGCTGGCTGTCGAGTTCGCCGAACACGCGGTCGCAGGCGGCACGGAAACGCTTCCACAGCGGCTCCTCATCGCGGCGCGAGCCGGTGCCGGCGGCTTTCCATTCCGCCTGCAGGCGCTTGGCCTCGCGCACGGCCTTGCCCGGATCGTCCTGCGGCAGCGCCTCGGCTTCCGCAAGCAGTGCCTTCTTGCGCTTGAGCACCTCGGCGCCGGCGGCACCCAGCCGCGCGTCCATGTCGGTGAGCGCCTGCTTGATCGCGGCGAGCAGCGGTGGACGCTCGGTGGCGGTGAGGTTGGCGGCATCGCGCAGCGTATCGGCGGCACGACGTCTGAGTGCACGCAGCGGGCGCACGTCGTCGCCTTCGAGCGCCTGCTTGATCTCTTCGATCAGTGCGCCGGCTGCCGCGGTGTGGTCGCCGCGCAGCGCCTCGCGCTTCTTGAAGTACCCCTTGGCCGGTTTCAGCACGCGGTGGGAAAGGGCATGGAAGCGACGGGTGATGCCCTCGGGCGCGTCCTCACCCGCCAGCGACTCCAGCGCCGTCCACTGCTGGCGAAGCTCGCGGACGCGGTTGGCCAGGGCATCGGGATGGATGCCCGAGTCGATCATCTTTTCCATTTCCTCGCACAGACGAACCCGCTGCTCCTGCATCGACCAGCGTTGCCAGCGCAGCATCTCGGCGAGTTTGGCGCGCAGTTCGGCGAAGCGCCCAGCTTCGGCGCCGCGCGGACGCATGTCGACAAGCAGCTTCTCCACGTTGCGCGCCTCGCGCACGTGGCCTTCGCCGAGGAGGGCTTCGAGGTTTTCCAGTTCGCGGCTGCAGTCCGGCGGCGGGGGCTTCGGAGCGCGTTTCGGAGCCGACGGTTCCGGAACTGTCAGCACACTCTCCTCGACGTGCTCGTCCTCGGGCTGCACCGTGTCCGACACGGATTCGCCCGATTCAGGATCAGGCGGTGGCTCAACCTCCGCAGAGGGTGGAGGTGCGGGAGGAGGGGGCGCCAGCAGGCGGTCGATTACCTCAAGCGCACCCTGGAATCGGGCGTGCAGCGGGTGCTCGGCGTCGATGCCGAGATCCTGCCACTGCTCGCGCAGCGATCGGGCGGCATCGGCGAGGTCGCCGGCCGGGCGGCGCATCAGGGCCTCCGCCGCGACGCAGATGCTTTCGCCCTTGGCGCGGATGGCGCCGGGATCGTCGGCGGCCAGGCGCGCACGATCGAGGCGCTCCAGGGCCGCGCGATGGATGCGCTTGTCGGTCTTGCGCGCCGAATCGGCGATCCGCTGCAGCTGGCCCGGATCCTCGATCCTGCCGAGCGCCTCCAGGCGCAGGGCGGCATCGGCGTCGCCGGTGGCGGCCTCGACCAGAACCTGGGGACGGGTCACCCGCGCCAGGGCGGCGCGGCGCACATCCACTTCGCGCGCGGTGCGCGCCAGCGCTTCCAGCTCGCCGGGCTGGTGTACCTCCTCGACCAGCAGCACGCGTTGCACAAGGTCGAGTCTGCTCGGTCGTTCGCCGGCGAGTTGACGAAGCGCGAGGTCCAGCGCCTGCCTGCGCAGCGTCGGCTCGCTGTCGTCACGGGCCGATTCCAGGTAGCGGCGCGGATCGTCGAGGCGCTTGAGTGCCGCGAGGCGCACGCGCGCATCGACGTCTTCGCGGGCGATCAGGCTGAGCTGGCTGTCGAGCTCGTCGTCGTGGTCGTTGGCCACGGCGCGCAGGCGGACATCGGCGTCCTTGCTGCGCCAGTCCGGGCCGAAAAGCATGCGTTTGATTTTCATAGGAGGGTATCGATGATGCGGTAGCCGGCGATGTACACGCCCAGGGCGGTGCCCAGGCTGGTGAGGAAGAACACGAGAAAGATCCGCGCTGCCGCGTTGCGCCACCAGCCGGAGAAGCGGCCGAGGTCATCGCGCAGGGCGGCGAAATCGGCCACCCGCGGTTTGCGCAGCCATAGCTCGGTGGCGGCGCTGACCATGCCCGAGGCCAGAGCAGGGTGCAGCGGTGTCAGCGGCGACGACAGCGCAGCGCCGAGAACGGACAGCGGATGCGCGGCGGCCGCCGCGGCACCCAGCGCACCGAGCACGGCAGTGATCACGATCCACTGCCACACCAGGCCGGCGCCAATGTCGGTTCCCTGCGCGAAGCCGATGGCAAAACCACCGAGCACGAACACCATCAGCCCCCAGGGCCAGGCGCGCGACAGCCAGCCACGCGGCGGTACCTGCTCCAGCTCCGCGCGCACTCTGGCTGGATCGTCGCTGTCTTCCTGGAGATGGCGGGCGAGGCCTTCCAGGTGCCCGGCGCCGATCACCACCAGCACTTCATGGGCCTCGGACTGTGCGGCGTTCTGGCGCAGCGCTGCGGCCATGTAGCGGTCGCGCTCGGAGATCAGTCCTCGGTACAGCGGCTCGGAGGACTTCGCGAACTCGCTGAAGGCGCTTTCCAGCATGTCGCCCTGCTTGAGCTTTTCGATGTCGGCCTCGTCGATGCCTTCGCCGGTCACCAGGCTGCCGAGCAGGGCGCCGATCAGCTTGCTGCGCTGCCAGAAGCCGGCGTGGCGCCAGGTGCGGGTAAGCGTGGTGCCGACGTCACGATCGATCAGCCAGCAGGTCAGGCCCTGCGCCTCGGCGCGATCGAGTGCGGCGCGCATCTCGGCACCCGGTTCGACGCCGAGCTGATCGGCCAGTCGTCGCTGGTAGGCGGCGAGCGCCAGACTGGCGGCGACCAGTCCGGTCTTGCCCTCGCGGATCACACGGAAAAGGTCCAGTTTTGACAACGTCTCGGGATTGGCCAGCGCCTCACGACGTGCAGGGCAAAGCTCCACGGCCACCGCGTCAAACTGGCCGCTGTCGAGGGCGACCAGCACCGCGTCGGTGCTGCTTCGCGAAACGTGGGCGGTGCCGAGAACGGTGAAGCGAACGCCATCGCGTTCGATCAGCCGCGTCGGCTGATCGCGCAGGACTTCCGCAAGCGTCAATACCCCAGGTTCAGTCACGATAGCGCAGCAGCAGGTCGTCGTAGGCGTCGATGCGGCGATCGCGCAGGAACGGCCAGATGCGCCGCACCGTCTCGCTGCGGTCGCGATCCACCTCTGCCAGCAGCAGCTGCGGTTCGCCATCGGCGACGGCGAGCACCTCGCCCTGTGGCCCGGCCACGAAACTGTGGCCCCAGAAGACGATGCCGCCCGCGCCCAGCGGCGAGGCTTCGTGGCCGACACGGTTGCAGGACAGCACCGGGATGCCGTTGGCCACGGCGTGACTGCGCTGAATGGTCACCCAGGCATCCTGCTGACGCTGCTTCTCGTGGGCGTCATCGCCAGGATCCCAGCCGATGGCGGTCGGATACAGCAGCATCTCGGCGCCGGCCAGCGCCATCAGCCGCGCGGCTTCCGGGTACCACTGGTCCCAGCACACCAGTACGCCGAGGCGGCCGACCGCGGTGTCCACCGGTTCGAAGCCGAGGTCGCCCGGCGTGAAGTAGAACTTCTCGTAGAACCCCGGATCGTCGGGGATATGCATCTTGCGGTAGATGCCCACGGTGCTGCCATCGGCATCGAACACCACGGCGGTGTTGTGATACAGGCCCGGTGCGCGGCGTTCGAAAAGCGAGCCGACCAGCACCACGCCGGTGTCGCGCGCCAGCGCGGCGAGGCGTGCCGTGCTTGGACCCGGAATCGGTTCGGCGCGGTCGAACTCGGCGGTGTCCTCGTGCTGGCAGAAGTAGGGGCCGTTGTGCAGCTCCTGCAAAAGCACCAGGCGCGCGCCGGCAGCAGCAGCCTGACGCACGCGCTCCTCGATGGTGGAGAGATTGTCTTCGCTGCTGCCGTGATCCTGTTCCTGGACCAGGGCAACCTTCACGGTGGACTTCATGGGAGCAGACCTTGGGGAAGCTGCATGGTGAGACAGTGCAGGCTGCCATTTTGCTCGATCAGGGGTCGACAGGGCACTGTGACCACCTGCCGATCGGGGAACGCCTGGGCAAGCACTTCGGCGGCCCGCTCGTCGGCTGGGTCGCCGTAGGCAGGCATCAGAACGGCGTCGTTCACGATCAGGAAGTTGGCATAGCTGGCCGCCAGGCGGCGTCCGTCTTCTCCATGAACAGGGCGCGGCCAAGGCAGAGGAAACAGCCGGTAGGGCGCACCGTCGACGGTCCTCAGGGCCACGATCTCGAGCGCCATGGCCTTGAGCGGCTCGAAATGCACGTCGTTTTCGTCATCACAGGACTGGAAGACGATGGCATCTGCGGCGGCAAAACGGGCCAAGGTATCGATATGGGCGTCGGTGTCGTCACCCGCCAGCTCGCCCTGATCGAGCCACAGCACCCGCTCGAAGCCGAGCTCGCGGCGGAACACCTGCTCGATGTCCTCGCGCGACCGGTCGGGGTGGCGTCGGCTCATGCAGGCCCAGGTGCTGAGAACGGTGCCGGCGCCGTCGCTGTCGATGGCGCCACCCTCGAGGGCGAAGTCGACGCGGCGATGTTCGGCGTCGCCGAACAGCCCGGCAGCCACCAGCTGGCCGACCAGGGCGTCGTCGTTGCCGGCTTCGAACTTTCCGCCCCAGCCGGTGAACAGGAAGTCGAGCAGGCGGAAGCTTTGGCCGCGGATCAGTGTGATCGGGCCCGAGTCGCGCAGCCAGGTGTCGTCATAGATCGCGCGCACGAAGCGCAGGCGCTCGGGTTCGACCGCCGCGAGAAGCTTGCGGGCACGCACTTCGACGCGTGCGTCGGCGACGCACAGCACGCAGGTCTCGAAGGTGGCGATGGCCTTGACCAGCTCAACGTAGCTGGACTCGACATCGTCGAGATTGGCGACCCAGTCGGTTCCCGCGTGCGGCCATGCGAGCAGCACGCCATCCTGCCTGGCCCATTCGGCAGGAAGGCGGAAACCCGCGGACGGCATCAGCGTGGCGGACGTGGGCCGCGCTCGCCCTCTGTGGCGCGGTTGACCACGCTGTAGATCACCAGGTCATGCTCGAAGTACACGGTGAACTGCGGGTAAACCCAGCGGGTGATGGGGGGATCGCCGACCGCGCCGTGGCGCTCGCTGGGCGCGCCGTGCGTGGATTCGACGTCGTCCATGCGCACGCCGTTGCCGGGACGCGTGACCTGCGTGGTGTCCTGGACGCGCTCGATCAGCAGCACGTCGGACCGCGGCTGGGCGCCCGCCAGCAGCGGAGCGGCCAGCAGAGCCAGCATGGAGAGGGAGAGCGGAACAATCTTCATCGGTTCATCCTCGGCGTCTTGCCAGGATGATAACGATACGCCAAGGCCGTGGCGCTGGCGAGGCACCCGGGCTGAATTTCCGCGGGCAACAAAAAAGGCCGGCATCGAGCCGGCCATTCTTTGATCAAGCGCGATCTGATCGACCGCGAGCGCTTGGTTCAGCGCTGACGCGCCTTGAAACGCGGGTTGCTCTTGCAGATCACGAACACCTTGCCGCGGCGCCGCACCACCTTGCAGTCGCGGTGGCGCTGCTTCGCGGACTTGAGCGATGACAGCACTTTCATGTCGATTTCCTGGGCAAAAGGTGGGGCTAGCCGGCGATTATAGCGACTTCGCCTGGATCATGGAAGATCTTCGATCCCGGCTTCAGTTGGCGCTTGCGCCGCGCAGCAGGCTGTCGGCCATGGCCCGCGCACGTCCACGCTGCCAGATCAGCTTCCACGGGCGCCCTCCGAGTTGCCGCCAGAGGACTGCGGCACGCAGCGCAGCCAGAAGCAGGGCGCGGACGGTGGCCACGCACTCGGGCTTTGCCAGATGCTGGGGGTTGCCGCGTACCGAGACCCTGACCGGCAGGGTACTGAGCGTCTGCGCATAGAGTCCGCCGAGCGCTTCGATCACCCGCGGATGGTCGGCGCCGTGCTGGTTGGCGGCGGCCTCGATGCTGCGCAGCCCTTCGCGCAGGGTCATGCTCATGTCGCGGCGGCTGCGAAACTGACGTTCGACCTGGAGCAGGTTGATCGCCAGTCTGAGCAAGGGCGTGTCGGCACCGGGAGCCTGCAGCAGGTCGCGCAGCACGCCGAGTCCGTGACGCAGATCGGCCACGCTGCCGAACACCGATTCGGTGCTGTCGGCATCGATACGAAATACGCTCGCCAAGCTGATCTGCAGCGGTGCCTCGGGAGCGTCGCCGTGCTCGGCCATGCGGCGCACAAGTCGCAGCGCCTGAATCAGTCCCGCCAGCGCGATGATCTGGTCGCGGGTCATGCCGCCAATGCCGCCGCCAGTCCGCCGCAGGGCGCGTCGGTGGCCTCGATGGTGCCGCCGCCCAGACACTCCTCGTCGCGATACAGCACCAGAGCCTGTCCCGGCGTCACCGCTCTCTGTTCGATGGAAAAGCGCAGTTCCAGATGACCATCGTCGCGGACTATCGCGAGGCAGGCGGCATCCTGCTGGCGGTAGCGCGTCCTGGCGGTGCATTCGAAGCGAGCTGCCGGCGGCGACCCCTCCACCCAGGACATCTTGCTGGCCAGCAGGCGCCGCGACATCAGCCAGGGGTGATCGTGACCCTGGCCAACGATCAGCACGTTGTCATCGACGTTCTTGGCAAGCACGTACCAGGCCGCGTCACTGGCGCCGCGAACGCCGCCGATGCCGAGCCCCTGGCGCTGGCCGAGGGTGAAGTAGGCGATACCGGGGTGCGCACCGACCGTGCTGCCGTCGGGCGTGCGCATTACGCCCGGCTGGCCGGGCAGATAGCGCGACAGGAAGGCCCGGAAATTGTCCGGTCCGATGAAGCAGATGCCGGTGGAGTCCTTCTTCGCATGCGTCGGCAGGCCGGCCTCGCGCGCCAGCTCGCGGACCCTGGCCTTGGGCAGGTCGCCCAGCGGAAACAGGGTGGCCGCGAGCTGCTCCTGCCCCAGGGTATAGAGGAAGTAGCTCTGGTCCTTGTTGCGATCACGGCCGCGCAGCAATCGGAATCGGCCGCCGTTGCAGTCGATGCGCGCGTAGTGGCCGGTGGCAATCCGCCTGGCGCCGAGATCGCGCGACTGCTCGAGAAAGGTGCGGAACTTGATCTCGCGGTTGCACAGGATGTCGGGGTTGGGTGTGCGCCCCACACGATACTCGGCGATGAAATGCTCGAACACTTCATCCCAGTACTCGGCCGAGAAATTGCGCGTGAAGAAGGGAATGCCCAGCAAGCCGGCCACCGCTTCAGCGTCGCGCGCGTCGTCCGCGGCGCGGCAGGGGCCATCGCGGTCGTCCTCCTCCCAGTTCTTCATGAACAGCCCGCCGATCGACAGACCCTGCTGCTTCAGGAGCAGCGCGGCGACCGAAGAGTCGACCCCGCCCGACAGGCCTACGATGGCGTCCAGGTCCATGCCCGGGATCAGCCGGCGAGAAAGCGCTGCACGGCGTCGACCGGCAGCGGCTCATGGGCCAGGTAGTCGTCGACCGAACGCAGCACCAGGGGGGTGCGCAGGTTCCACGAGCCCAGCGCCACTTCGTCGCGAGACAACCAAAGTGCCCTGAGGATGCCGCGGTCGAGAGGCTGAGCACCGAGGTGTCGAAGCGGCTCCGCGGAGAACGTGAAACGCAGGATGTCACGCCCGCTGTGCGGGCTGCGCCACTGGTACACGCCGACCAGGCCGGTCACCGCGACTGCCCAGGCGCTTTCTTCGGCAGTCTCGCGGATCGCGGCATCGATCAGCGATTCGTCGGGTTCCAGGTGGCCGGCGGGCTGGTTGAGGACGCGCTCGCCGCGGATGCTTTCCTCGACGAAAAGGAAGCGGCCGTCAACGGAAACCACGGTCGCCACTGTCACGTCCGGGCGCCAGTGTCGGCTGCCGCCTTCAAGTTCTTCAACCATCTTCCCTTCCACGGGTGTTCTCCGCAAAAGCTTACACGGGAACGTTTGCGCGAGGCGCGCGGACCTGCATGGAGAAGCGCGGTCTCGCGAGGACTTGTTCAGAGGTTCCCTGAGGCCCTCCATCTGGTTCATTCAACGGCGCTCGGCCTTGAAAGCCGCTGCGCCGCCGCCACTCAGTCGTATACTGAGGCCAAGGCAGGTTTTGCAAGATATCCATGGCTGAACGTCCAGAGCGGCAGGGCGAACCCGAACACGGCATAGCGGTCGAAGTCGCGAAGCCCGAGGTCGAACGCCCGCCGATGTACCAGGTTGTGCTGCTGAACGACGACTACACTCCGATGGATTTCGTCATCGTCGTTCTGCAGACATTCTTCACAATGACCCGCGAACGAGCCACGCGGGTCATGCTGCATGTGCATACCCGCGGCAAGGGTGTATGCGGGGTTTTCACGCGTGAGGTGGCCGAAACCAAGGTCACCCAGGTGAACGAATTCTCCCGCGGTCACCAGCACCCGCTGCTGTGCACGATGGAAAAGGCTTGAGTACGGCCGGCGTTCCGGCCTAGGCTTGGATCATGTTCAGCAAAGACCTCGAACTCACCATCGGCCAGTGCTACAAGCAGGCCCGCGAGCAGCGCCACGAATTCATGACCGTGGAGCATCTGCTGCTTGCCTTGCTGGACAATCCGTCGGCCACCGCCGTGCTGCGCGCTACCGGCGCCGACACCGACCGGCTGGGCAAGGACCTGAAGGCCATCATCGCCGAGACGGTGCCGGTGCTGGCCGCGGAAGACGAGCGCGACACTCAGCCCACGCTCGGCTTCCAGCGGGTGCTGCAGCGCGCGGTATACCACGTGCAGTCCTCGGGGCGGAAAGAGGTGACCGGCGCCAACGTGCTGGTGGCGGTGTTCGGCGAGAAGGACTCGCACGCCGTCTACTTCCTGAATCAGCAGGACATCACCCGCCTTGACGTGGTGAACTACATCTCGCACGGCGTTGCCAAGATCGGCCAGGAGTCCCCGCGTGAAGAGGTCGAAGCCAAGCCGACCGAGGAAGGCCAGCCGGGCGAGGAGAGCAAGTCCAATCCGCTCAGCGAATTTGCCAGCAATCTCAACGAGATGGCTCTGGCCGGGAAGATCGACCCGCTGATCGGCCGCGCCCCGGAAATCGAGCGCACCATCCAGGTGCTGTGCCGACGACGCAAGAACAATCCGCTGTTCGTCGGCGAGGCCGGCGTCGGCAAGACTGCGCTGGCCGAGGGTCTCGCCAAGAAGATCGTCGACGATGAAGTGCCGGAAGTGTTGGCCGACTGCGTGGTGTATGCGCTCGACCTCGGCGCCCTGGTGGCCGGCACCAAGTATCGTGGCGACTTCGAGAAGCGTCTGAAGGCGGTGATCGGGCAGCTGAAGAAAGAGCCCAACGCGATCCTGTTCATCGACGAAATCCACACCATCATCGGTGCCGGCTCAGCCTCCGGCGGCACCATGGATGCCTCCAATCTCATCAAGCCGGTGCTGGCGTCGGGCGAACTGCGCTGCATCGGCTCCACCACATTCCAGGAATACCGCACGGTGTTCGAGAAGGATCGCGCGCTGGCGCGGCGCTTCCAGAAGATCGACGTGGTCGAGCCGACCATCGCCGAGGCGGTGGAGATACTCAAGGGTCTGAAGTTCAAGTTTGAGGAGCACCATCACGTCGAGTACAGCGCCGAGGCGCTGCAGGCGGCGGTGGACCTGTCGGTGAAGCACATCGGTGATCGTCTGCTGCCGGACAAGGCCATCGACGTCATTGACGAGGCCGGTGCGCGCCAGCGCCTGCTGCCGGAGGCCGAACGCAGCGGCAAGGTGGACGTGCCCGACATCGAATACATCGTCGCGCGCATGGCGCGGGTGCCTCCGAAACAGGTCAGCGCCTCTGACCGCGACGTGCTGCGCATGCTCGACCGCAACCTCAAGATGGTGGTGTTCGGTCAGGATCCTGCGATCGAGGCGCTGGCCTCGGCGATCAAGATGGCGCGCTCGGGGCTGGGCAATCCCGACAAGCCGATCGGCTGCTTCCTGTTTGCCGGGCCGACCGGCGTCGGCAAGACCGAGGTGACCCGCCAGCTGGCGATGCAGCTCGGTATCGAGCTGATCCGTTTCGACATGTCGGAGTACATGGAGGCGCACTCGGTCAGTCGCCTGATCGGTGCACCGCCGGGCTATGTCGGCTTCGACCAGGGCGGCCTGCTGACCGAGCAGGTCACCAAGCACCCGCACTGCGTGCTGCTGCTCGACGAAATCGAAAAGGCGCATCCCGACGTGTTCAACGTCCTGCTGCAGGTCATGGACCGCGGTGCGCTGACCGATACCAATGGTCGTGAGGCCAACTTCAAGAACGTGATCGTGGTGATGACCACCAACGCCGGTGCGGCGCACGCCTCGCGACGCAGCATCGGATTCGTGCGTCAGGACCACAGCACCGACGCCATGGAGGCGATCCGTCGCACCTTCACGCCGGAGTTCCGCAATCGCCTCGACGCGGTCATCCAGTTCCATCCGCTTGACTTCGACCATATTCTGCGTGTTGTCGACAAGTTCTTGATTGAACTGGAAACTCAGCTTCACGAGAAGCACGTATCGGTGAACATCGAGCCGGAGGCGCGGCGCTGGCTGGCCGAGCATGGCTTCGATCCGCAAATGGGCGCGCGGCCGATGGCGCGGGTGATCCAGGAGAACATCAAGCGTCCGCTGGCCGATGAACTGCTGTTTGGTCGCCTGAGCGGCGGTGGACGGATCCGCCTCAGCGTCGAGGACGGCCGCCTCAAGGTCGACATCGACGCCGAAGTGCCCGCGCCGGTCGAAGGCTGAAAGCCGACGCCGCGGAACGCTTCTCGTGGCGGGAAGGATCCTCTGAACAATTCCTCACCCATCGCGCGCGGACCCTTTCAGAGGTTCCCTAAGCCCCTGAAGCGCAAGCACTGTCACGAAACAGAAATAAATCTGCAGTAATCTCCGCGGCGTTCACTTCCGCCTCGGCATCGTCCCCAATGTCCTCTGCGAACCGCGCCCGATTTCTCCTGCCAGGGTTGCTGGCGGCTTGCCTGTCGACTGCGGTGGTTGCGCTCGAGGTCGATGATGCCTTGCCCGAATACCGCGCCGTCAGCGGCGTCTCGGGAAGCATGAAGTCGATGGGCTCGGATACCCTGAACAACCTGATGAGTCTCTGGGCCGAGGGCTTCAACAACCTCTATCCGGCAGTCAAGATCGAGATCGAGGGAAAGGGCTCATCGACAGCGCCGCCGGCGCTGGTGGCAGGCACCGCACATTTCGGACCGATGTCGCGACCGATGCGCGGCGCCGAGGTGGACCAGTTCGAGCGCCGTCATGGTTACAAGCCGATGGCCATCCGCGGTGCCATCGACGCGCTCGGCGTCTATGTGCACAAGGACAACCCGGTCGAATGCCTGACCCTGCAGCAGCTTGACGCGATCTTTTCCAAGACCCGTCTGGGTGGCCACGACCAGGAGATCCGCACCTGGGGCGACGTTGGTCTTGCGGGCGACTGGGGGCGCCAGCCGATTTCGCTTTACGGGCGCAACTCGGCATCCGGCACTTATGGCTACTTCAAGGAGGTCGCGCTGTTCAACGGCGACTTCAAGGACAGCGTGAAGGAGCAGCCGGGTTCCTCCACCGTGGTCCAGGGCGTGGCGTCCGACCGCTTCGGGATCGGTTACTCCGGCGTCGGCTACAAGACCGCGGACGTGCGCTCGGTGCCGATTGCCGGGAACGCCGGTGAACCCTGCTACGACCTGACCGCGGAAAGCACCTACGCCGGCGACTATCCGATCGCCCGCTTCCTTTACGTCTACATCAACAAGAATCCCAACCAGCACCTCGATCCCCTGCGTGCGGAGTTCGTCCGCTACGTGTACTCGCGGCAGGGCCAGTCGGCGGTGATCCGCGACGGCTACTACCCGGTGACAGGCCTGGTCGCAGAGCGCGACCTCGAGGCCTTCGACCTGCTGCAGACCCACTGAAGTCCTGGACATGTCGGAAGCGAAAGCCAGCGCGGGATCCAGTCGCCGCCGTCGCGAAACGCATCGCTCGGTGTTGATCATCGACCGCATCGCCGATGTCGGGATCACCTTCGGCGGGCTGCTGGTGATCGTCGCCATCTTCGGGATCATGGTGTTCCTGTTTGCCGAGGTGCTGCCGCTTTTCCGCGGCGGCGAGGTGCTGAAGCAATCGGACTACCGGGTGGAGGGCGCCATCCAGTGGTCGGAACGCGAGTTCACCGCAATGGACGAATATCGCGGCATGGCCCTGCACATGGACGGTCAGGGCAGCGTGCAGGCTTTCCATGTCGGCAGCGGCACGAGCATCGCCGTGGATCCGGTCGACCTGGGCGGGATCGAGATCACGGCGATGGCCAGCACGCTGGACGGAAGGCACTTCGCGCTCGGCTTCGCCGACGGCAGCCTGCGACTGGGCAGGCTGGAGTTCCGCACGCGCATCCTTACCGCGGACGGCCTGCCTGAATCCCTGACCCGCCTCGACGAACGCGATTCGAGCGATGGACGCTTCCTCTACTCGCGCATACCGGGTGAGCAGATTCGCCGCACCCACGCGGTGATCGAGGTCTCCGAGCCGGAACAGCTGGCGCCCGCCGGCGTGGCGCTGGCGGCGCTGAGTCTTCGCGTCGCCGGCACTCTGGAACGACCGACGCAGAGCCTGGCCAGCCTCGACGCCGACGGCAGCCTGCGGGTGAGCCGCGCCGAAACGCGCATGAATCTGCTGACCGGCGCCACCACCACGCGGGTCAGCACGGCCGAGCTGCCTCCGCTGCCCGTCGGCAGCGTGATCAAACGCATTCTGGTCACCGGTCAGGCCGATCAGGTCTACGCGGCCACCCGCGACGGACAGCTGTTCCGCTACGACACGCGCCGCTTCGATGCGCCGGTGCTGGCGGAGGCGCTGAGACTCACCGCGGCGGGCGTGAACCTCACCGCCATCGAATTCCTGATCGGCCAGCAGACGCTTCTGGTGGGCGCCGACGACGGCTCTGTGAGCGCGTGGTATCGGCTGCCGTCGCGCGACGGCGCGGGCGGCAGCGACGGACAGCAGATGGTGCGCGCGAAAGAGCTTGAGCCACACGTGGCGCCGGTCATCGCGCTTTCCCCCAGCCAGCGCGGCAAGTCGTTCCTCAGCGCGGCCGCGGATGGCCAGATCTGGCTGCGCCACGCGACAAGCGAGCAGGTGCTGCTGAAGCTTGATGCCGAGGCAGGGATGGGGCGGGGCATGCTGAAGCTCGCTCCGCGCGAGAACGCCGTGCTTGCGTTGGACTCCGGCGGTGCGGCGCGCGCGTGGCAAGTTTCGGTGCCGCATCCGGAGACGACCTGGAAGTCGATCTTCGGCAAGGTCTGGTACGAGGGCTTTCCGGAGCCGGTGTACTCATGGCAGTCGTCCTCCGGCAGCGACGCCTTCGAGCCCAAGCTGTCGCTGGTGCCACTGATCTTCGGCACGCTCAAGGGCACGGTGTACGCGCTGCTGTTCGCGGTCCCCATCGCCTTGCTGGCGGCCATCTTCACCTCGGAATTTCTGCACCCGCAGGTGCGCGCCGCGGTCAAGCCGACCATCGAAATCATGGCGGCGCTGCCGTCGGTGGTGCTGGGATTCATCGCTGCCCTGATCCTCGCGCCGCTGGTCGAAACCTGGATCGCCGCGGTGCTGCTGGCTTTCGTCAGCGTGCCGCTGGGGCTGCTGTCTGCCGCGTTCCTGTGGCAGGCATTGCCGGAGTCCTGGCAGCGCAGACTCCACGGGCTTCCCCGTCTGGTGCTGATGCTGGCGGTGCTGCTCGGCACCCTTCTGCTGAGTCGCGCCCTGGGTCCGGGCTTCGAACGTGTCTTCTTTCACGGCGATTTCCTGGCGTGGGTGGACGGCAGCGTCGGCAGCGCTGCGCCCTTGATGGGTCTGCTGCTGCTGCCGCTGTGCGTTGCCCTGATGTGGCTGGCTTTTTCCAGGCTTGCCGGTAGTGTCCTGCGCCAGCTCTCGGGAATGCATGGAGGCAAGGTCTACCTGCTGCAATGGTTGGTCATCCTTGGCGCTGGCGCCTTGCTGGCATGGGCTGGCGCCAGCGTGCTGACGGCGCTGGGCTACGACCTTCGCGGGTCGTTGGTAGGCACCTACGCGCAGCGCAATACCCTGGTGGTGAGCTTCGCCATGGGCTTCGCCGTGATTCCTATCATCTACACCATCGCCGAGGATGCGCTGAGCGCGGTACCCGAGCATCTTCGCGCAGCCAGTCTGGCGCTCGGTGGAACGCAGTGGCAGACCGCGCTCTACGTGATTCTGCCGACGGCGTTCTCCGGCATCTTCGCTGCGATCATGATCGGCATGGGCCGTGCGGTGGGCGAGACCATGATCGTGGTGATGGCCGCGGGCAACACGCCGCTGATGGAGTGGAACCTGTTCAGCGGCCTGCGCGCGCTGTCGGCAAATATCGCGGTCGAACTCCCCGAGGCGGTCCAGGGCAGCACGCTTTACCGGATGCTGTTCCTCGCCGGTCTGACCCTGTTCGTCATCACCTTCGTGCTCAATACCGCAGCCGAAGCGATCCGCCTGCGCTTCCGCGCCAGGGCCACGCAGCTGTGAGCGCGGCGACAGTGCAACGCAAGCGCAATACCGATATGCCGGCCCGCGGCGAACCCTTCCAGTGGCTGCTCGGCGGCGCTCTGGCGCTCGGCCTGACCATGATCGTCGGCTTGCTGTTGCTGGTGCTGTGGAACGGTCTCGCCGCCTTCTGGCCGCGGCCGATCGCGCTGGTCACGCTTGCCGACGGCAGCGTGCTGGCGGGTGAGGAGGTGCGTCGCGAGCTGTTTCGACCGAGCGAGGCGGTGGTTGACGCCGGCGGCAAAGAAGCCCAACGCATGCGCGAGCAGGGCGAAGGCTATCTGCAGCGCCGCCTGTTCCGCGTGGGCAACTACGACCTGTACCGCGAGGACTTCCGCTGGATCAGTGATTTCGAGGTAGCGCAAAGTGAGTATCCCGATGCGCTTATGCTGTTCGAGAGGCTCGAATGGGGGCCGTTCATCGGCTATGTCGACAAGCTGGTGCTGGACGGGACGCAGGTTGCCGCGGAGCGGGCTGCCCTGGATCGCAGCCACGCGCAGGCGCGTGAGCGTCTGCGCCAGCTGCACCACATCGAACGCAATCAGCTCGGAGACCTGAACCACAGCATCGAGGCCGACCGCCTGGCGCTGCGCCGTGCCGAACTGCGTCACGGCGCGGACAGCGCGGAATTCGCGCGCGTGAAGTCCGAAGTCGAGTCGCGGCAGCCGCTGCTGGAATCGCGCTATGCCGACCTGCTGGTCGAGGCCCGCGCGATCCGCGATGCGGATGCCGAGAACCGCGTGACCCTTCGCGAGGTCGGCGGACGCAGCGTGGACCTGCCGGTGTCGCAGCTGGTCCGCTACTACCCTGGCAACGAGCTTGGGATCAGCGGCAAGCTGGCCGTCTACCTGTCGCGCTGGAAGGAGTTCCTCACCGAGGATCCGCGCGAGGCGAATACCGAGGGCGGCGTGTTCCCGGCGATCTTCGGCACCGTGGTGATGACCATCCTGATGGCGCTCATCGTCGCGCCGTTCGGCGTGGTGACCGCGCTCTACCTGCGCGAGTACGCGCGGCAAGGCCACTTCGTGTCGCTGGTGCGCATCTCGGTCAACAATCTGGCCGGGGTGCCGTCGATCGTCTATGGCGTGTTCGGTCTAGGATTCTTCGCCTACTTCATGGGCGTCAGCATCGATCAGCTGTTCTTCGCCGAGCGACTGCCCAGCCCGACCTTTGGAACCGGCGGCATCCTCTGGGCATCGCTGACCCTGGCGCTGCTCACGGTGCCGGTGGTGATCGTCGCCACCGAAGAGGCGCTGGCTTCGGTGCCGCGCTCGATGCGCGAGGGGGCGCTGGCCTGTGGCGCTTCGAAATGGCAGACCATCCGTCACGTCGTGCTGCCGCGTGCGATGCCGGGGGTGATGACCGGGCTGATCCTGGCCATGGCGCGCGGCGCCGGCGAGGTTGCGCCGCTGATGCTGATCGGCGTCGTCAAGCTGGCGCCGGAGCTGCCGATCGACGGCCACTTCCCCTACATCCACCTCGAGCGCAGCTTCATGCACCTCGGCTTCCACATCTATGACGTGGGCTTCCAGTCACGCAACTCCGAGGCCGGCAAGCCGATGGTCTTTGTCACCACGCTGCTGCTGATCACCCTGGTGTTCATGATCAATATTTCAGCCATCTACGTTCGCAACCGCCTGAAGCGCCGCTTCCAGGGCAGCCGCTTCTAAAGCCATCCCGCACGAGCCCCCGCCATGAATGCCGTCATCGCCGACCCGGCCAGCAACCGCACCGTCTACCACCCGCATAGCGGCGGGCAGGGCAGCGCGCTCTCCATCACCGGTTTCTCCCTGTGGTACGGCGAGGCGCAGGCGCTCTTCGATATCGGCATGGATGTCGAAAGCGGTCTGGTGACCGCGCTGATCGGACCCTCCGGTTGCGGCAAGTCGACCCTGCTGCGCTCGCTGAACCGCATGAACGACCTGGTGGACGGCGTGCGCATGACTGGCCGCATCGAGTTCGACGGGCGCAACATCTACGCGCCGCGCACCGACGTGATCGGCCTGCGCAAGCGCATGGGGATGGTGTTCCAGAAGCCGAATCCCTTTCCGATGTCGATCTTCGACAACGTCTGCTACGCGCTCCGCGTGGACGGGATCCGCAAGCGTTCGGTGATGGAGGAGACCGTCGAGCGGACCTTGCGCGCGGCGGCACTCTGGGACGAGGTCAAGGATCGGCTCGATGAGAGCGCGCTGGGACTCTCCGGCGGTCAGCAGCAGCGCCTGTGCATTGCCCGGGCCATTGCCGGTGACCCCGAAGTCCTGCTGATGGACGAGCCGTGCTCGGCGCTCGACCCGATCGCCACCGCCAAGGTGGAGGAACTCATCGACAAGCTGGCCGGTCAGTACACCATCGTCATCGTCACCCACAACATGCAGCAGGCGGCGCGCGTATCGCACAACACCGCCTTCATGTACCTCGGTCGCCTGGTCGAGTACGGTGAGACCCAGACCATGTTCACCGTGCCCAAGCTGGAGCACACTCAGGAATACATCACCGGTCGCTTCGGCTGAAGGCGACCCAAGGAGGGCAATGACCCATGGCGCACGAACATACCGTCAAGACCTACGAGGAAGACCTCCGCAATCTCAACGCGAAGGTCCACGAGATGGGGCGAACCGCCAGCGAGCAGCTGGAGCGCGCCATGCGCTGCGTGCTGCGCCCGGATCCCGACCAGTGCCAGCAGGTGGTGCGCGACGACGTCAAGCTCGATCGCCTGGAGCGCGCCATCGACACCGCGGTGATTCGGCTGCTGGCCCTGCGCCAGCCGATGGCAGTCGATCTGCGCGAAATCATCGTCGCCCTGCGCCTTGCTTCGGAGCTCGAGCGCGTCGGCGACCTGGCCTCGAACATCGCCAAACGTGCCGCCGTGATCGATCAGCTCACGGCGGTGCCCTCGATCGGCAGTGTGCCTGAACTGGGACGCCAGGTCGCGCAGCGGCTCGACCGGGTTCTGGTGGCGCTGTCGCGCCGCGACACCGAGGAGGCGGCGCGCATCTGGCGCGAGGACAGCGAAATCGACGAGCGCTACACCGCCATCTTCCGCGAGACGCTGACCTACATGATGGAAGACCCGCGCACCATCAGCGGCGGCATCCACCTGCTGTTCGTGGCCAAGAATCTCGAACGTATCGGTGACCATTGCACCAATATCGCCGAGCTGGTCCGTTTCCTGGTGACGGGTCAGGAAGCCGAAGAGGACCGCCCAAAGGGCGACGACTCGATCGACGTGTCCCTGCTGCCTGCCGCGCAGCCGGGGCTCTGATCGGCTCTGCGTCGACCGGCGCCGGGTTGCGCAATGGCGCGGCGCGCGTTTCCGGTTACAGTGGGGATGTCCACTTCACGGTCCATCTTGAGCCATGCGCCCCACTGCCCTGAATTGCATCCTGTTGGCCCTGACGGCCGCTGCCCATGCGGCGCCGCCCCAGCAGTGGACCCTTGAAACCGACGAGGCCTTCGAAGCCTCCGCGATTCCGGCCTACGCCGGGGATCACGCCGAGATCTACGCGCGCATTGACGCTGATCTCGACGATCACGTCGCTGAACTGCAGCGCTGGGTGCGGCAGCGGTCGATCAGCGCGCAGGATGACGGCATCCGGGAGATGGCCGAGCTGGTAGCGCAGGACCTGCGCGACCTGGGCTTCATCGATGTCGCGCTGGTCGAGACCCCCGGCCATCCGGGCGTGTTCGGCTATTACGATGCCGGCGCGCCGAAGACCCTGATGGTCTACATGATGTACGACGTGCAGCCGATCGAGCCGAACTGGCTTGTCGACGATCCGTTCGCCGGCGTGTTGGTCGACCACGAACTGGGCACCGTGCTGATGGCGCGCGGCGCCACCAACCAGAAGGGTCCGCAGCGGGCTTTTCTGAATGCGCTCGACGCCATCATCAAGGTGCGCGGCAGTCTGCCGGTGAATCTCTTCGTGGTGGCCGAGGGCGAGGAGGAACTGGGCTCGCCCAACTTCGATGCGGTACTGGCGCCCTATCTGGATCGCCTCAAGGCCGCCCACGGTGCCTTCTTTCCGATGAACCTGCAGAACCCGCGCGGTGACGCGGAGCTCAATCTCGGCGTCAAGGGCATCCTCTACTTCGAGCTGGAGGCGCAGGGTGGCGACTGGGGTGGACCGTCAAAGGCCGTGATCCACGGTTCCTACAAGGCCCTGGTCGATTCGCCCGCGCTGCGCCTGGTCCAGGGCATCGCGTCGATGACCTCGACCGACGGCAACACCATCACCATTCCCGGCTACTACGACGCCATCCGCGGACCAACGCTTTCCGAACAGCGACTGATCAACGGTCTCGCCCGAAGTTGGGACCAGGCGCGGATGCGCCAAGCTTTCGGCGTGTCACGCTGGATTGATGGCGTCGACGGCGTCGACGCCGTGCTGCGCTACCTGTTTGCGCCGACCCTCAACATCAACGGCATGTGGAGCGGCTACACCGGTGAAGGCGGCATGACCATCATGCCGCACAAGGCGACCGCCAAGATGGACTCGCGGCTGCCGCCCGACCTCGAGCCCGAGGACGCCATGGCGATGATCCGCGCGCACCTCGATGCCGAGGGATTCGGCGACCTCGTGATTCGCCCGATGTCGGGCTACCCGGCGGCCAGCAGTCCGGTCGAGGCGCCGATCGTGCAGGTCGCCATCGGCGTGCTCAACAAGTACGGCGTCACTCCTGCGGTTTCACCGTGGTTGGCAGGCAGCGCGCCCTTCTACCAGTTCACGCGCAATCTCGGCCTGCCCTTCGTGTTTGGCGGGCTCGGCCACGGCTCCGGTGCGCACGCGCCGAACGAGTACATGCTGATTCATCCGGCCGAAGGCGTACGCGCCGCAGGACTCGCCGACGTGGAGAAGTCCTACGTCGACATGCTGCACGCGCTGGCCGAGGAGTGATCGTTCTCCCGGGATCTTCGGCTGGAGCTGCTTTCCGGCGGCTTGTGGCCGTGGTCGGGCAATTGTAAACAACTGTCAACGGCGGCAAATCGCCGTGCTACGCTCAAAGGCCGACAACCACCCCCAACCCCCCTTGGAGGAATGCCATGGCTCTCTGGAAAGACAGCAGCGCCAAGCCCGCGGCGACGCCCGAGCGCACGCGCTTTGATATCAGCGACGAACCCACCACCGCACCCGAGAACACGCCCATGTCCCTCAGCACCGACGCGTCGCGAAACGAGTCCCTGATTGCCGCCGACCTGACCATCGAAGGCAAGATCCAGGGCAGCGGTCATGTTCGGCTTGCCGGCAAGTTCAAGGGCGACGTCGACGTGCAGGGCGACCTCACCGTGGAAGCCGGCGCCAGCCTGACCGGCGGCATCCGCGCCAAGAAGGTCATCATCGCCGGTGAGGTGCAGGGCAACATCGACGCCACCAGCGTCGAGCTGATGAAGACCGGCGTGCTCAACGGCGACCTGAAGGCGGCAACGCTGACGGTGGCTGCAGGTTCGCGCATGCGCGGCCAGGTGGAGTTCGGCTGGAATGATTCGGCATCGTCGAGCGCCCGCAAGCCGTCACGTCCTGAAGCCGTCGGAGAGACAAGTCAGGCCCTATGAGTTCATCCGCAGGTGCCACCCGGGAGTGTCCGCACTGCCGGGCCACCATCCTGGCCAGTGCCGCGGTCTGTCCGCAGTGCCGTCACCACCTGCGCTTCGAGGCCGGGTCGAAGCGTGCGGCTGCGCCATCGGCCACCGCTCTTCGTGTCGAGGGCAGTTTCCGCCAGCCGTCGCAGGGCGGCGCGGCGGAGTACTGCGTGGTAGTGTCGATCCAGGACGAGCGCGGCAAGGAAGTTGCGCGTCAGGTCGTAGGCGTGGGCGCCATGCAGCCTGACGAACTGCGCAGCTTCACGCTTTCAGTGGAAGTGTCCAAGAGCGGTTCCTGACATCGGCAACGGGGGAGTGGACGCATGGAGCACCGGTCCGGAATAGAGCACCTCAAGCTTGATCACGACGTCGAGGCTGCGCGCGGCGGCACCGCCGCGTCACCGCGGGAAGGTCGGGCGATCTGCCTGTCGGGCGGCGGCTATCGCGCTTCGCTGTTTCATCTGGGTGCGCTGATGAGGTTGCATGAGCTCGGGCTGCTGCACGATGTGCGCGTGATCAGTGCGGTGTCGGGCGGCAGCATCGTGGCGGCCTGGTTGATGGGCCGCCATCTGCACCTTCGTGCATCCGCGCAGCAGTCGTTCGCCCGTTGGTGTTCGCGCGTCGATTTCCGCAATGACATCGTGGAGCCGTTCCGCGAGGTGGTCGCGCGCGACATCCGTACGCTCACCGTGCTGCGCACGATCGGTCTGAACTGGGGTCGTCCATCGAGCCGGGTTGCGCTTCTCGAGCGCAGCTATCGGCGCTTCCTCGGCGACCTGACGCTGGAAGATCTACCGGACACGCCGCGCATGGTGTTCTGCGCGACCAATCTGACTTTCGGTGTCAACTGGGAGTTTTCCAGGGAGCGCGTCGGCGACTATCTGACCGGCTACCTGAGACGACCCCGGCGCATCGCGCTGGCACAGGCGGTTGCGGCTTCGTCGAGCTTCCCCCCGGTATTCGGTCCAGTGCTGTTCGAGGCCGAGGCCGAGGACTTCGAGCGCGGCAAGTATCGCGGTGACGACGCGGACCAACTGCGCACCCGTATCGAACTCAGCGATGGCGGCGTCTACGACAATCTCGGCATGGAGCCGGCGATGCGTCGCTGCAGCGAAGTGCTGGTGTCTGACGCCGGGGCGCCATTCGCCTTCGTGCCCGGTCGAAACTACCTGCGCCGCCTGCTGCGCTACACCCAGGTCATCGGCAATCAGGCGGCTGCGCTGCGTCGTCGACTGTTCTTCACGCTGCGCCGCGGCGGCGAGCTGCAGGGTGCCTTCTGGAGCCTGGGCGCGAACCGTGACGCCGGCGCCTTCGGCTATTCCGCGCGGCTCGCGGAACAGGTGCTGTCGCGCGTGCGCACCGATCTCGATCACTTCAACGCCGCCGAATTCGAGGTGCTCGTCAACCACGGCTACTGCAGCTGTGAGGACGGCCTGCGCGCGCCCGGCGCATTGCCGACCGCGAACGAGCCCGCGCCGCGCTGGCCATTTCCGCAGCGCGCCGACGAAGACGGCGTGCGTCGGGCGCTACGCTACAGCCATCGGCGCTTCATGCCGTCGCGCTGGTGGCGTCGATAGCCTCTGGCGTGGTGTTGCGAAAATGCGTTCCTGACCTGCGGCCGCCGCGCCTTGCTTCGCTCCGCGGGAGCGGTGCAGTGTCCCCGCAATTCGCACCCACGCTGCGGTCGTTTGTCGACGCCTCCGCAAACAGCTAACGCCCGGTCGACGCTGCGCAGCTGGGCAGGTCCGGATCGAGCAGGGCGAGGCGTACCGCGCTCGCCAGCGATTCGCCGCTGCGCCGCTGTGACCGGTAGCGCTCGACGCAGGTCGCCGGACAGCAGCTGCTGGTGCGTCCCGACGAACACGGCGCAATGGCCGCGATGCAGCTGTCCATGCGCGCAGCATCGCTCCCCGAGCAGTGCAGAAAGCGCTCCGAGCAGGCAGCCAGAGCGCGTTCGTCCGGCGCCCCGTACTGGCCGATCGGCGTGGATCGAGCTGCGCGGGAAACATCCGGGGACCGCCGTGCCTGCGCGGTCCCGGTGGCGCACGGCCGGTCCTGATAGACCAGCGAGCCGTCGGTAGCGCGGCAGCGGTGGATCCCGGGATCGCCGGCAAGGGCGACAGTCATCAGCAGCGTTGCAAACATGGTGGGCATTTTCCGGGCATTGTCGCAGTGCGCCAGGCGCTGGCCGCTTCGATAGGTTTGATCGCCACAATCGTTGACATTTCTCGCCGGTCATGGCCGTGGGTCGTTCGGGCTCAGGCGACCCCTGAAGGTTCTTGTCGGTATTGCCCGTATGAGGATTGAACGGGCCGATGTGCCCGGCATGGGCCCGCCAATGAGTTTGCTCGATCGTATTCAGTATCCTGCGCCTGCTGGATCGCGGGCCGTGCTGGCTGTTGCGCTGCTGCTGATGTCCTTCTGCGGCCAGGCCGACGTTCAGCCAGACACTCGAGGTGAGGCGATCACGGGCTCGTTCGCGCCAACCTTTGTCCGCATCGAGCAGGACGATCCCGCCTGGATCCACGTGGGCACCTGGTCCAACGTCAACCTCGGCCGTGCCAGCGGCGGCAGCCATTGGCGCAACGCAACCGCGGGCAGTTCGGCGGCACTTGCCTTCGAGGGCAGCTGGGTCAGCCTGGGTTTCATTGCCGACCCGTTCAGCGGAGAGGCCGAAATCTTCATCGACGGCGTCAGCCAGGGGCTGGTCGACCTTTACCGCAATGAGGAAACGCCGGTCAGCTACCTGTTCGACGGTCTGTCCGCAGGTCCGCACACCGTTGTCATCGAAGTCCTGGGCAGCGCCAATCCCTTTGCTTCCAACACCAGCATCCAGCTCGATTACGCCGACCATGGCGACGGCTCGCTGCTGCCCGACGGCGCGTTCGAAGAAGATGATGCTCGCCTTCTGACCAGCAGTGGCTGGACCTCAACCTCGTACGCCGGAGCCAGCGGCGGCAGCTACCTCAATGCCACCACCGGCACCGCCTGGTTTCCCTTCGCGGGCGATTCGTTCACCTTGCACGCCATCGCGCACAGCAATGCCGGCAAGGCACAACTGTTCGTGGACGGTGTCCAACTGGATACCATCGACCTGTTCGAGCCGGTGTTTCCATCAGCGGGCGTCACCCGCAGTTTTTCCTACGAGGGGCTGGGCGCAGGACCGCACGTCCTGCAGATCATGAACTACCAGGCACAGCTGAGCATCGACGCGCTGAGCACGCCGGGAAGTGGCCCGTTCATCGATCCCGACCCGCCCATCGCTGGCGTCACCCGCTTCGAAGCCGACCACCCCGCGATCCGCTACAACGGGCTGCCGTTCACGCATACCGCCAGCAGCTGGGTACGCGTGGCGAACATCACCGCCGATCGCGCCAGCGCCGGCGAGTACATCTACTCCGCGAGCGCGGGCGACTCGATCAGCTTCGATTTCGAAGGCGACTGGCTGGGCGTGGGCTTTGCCACCGATCGTTTCGGCGGACAGGCGGAGATCGCCATCGACGGGAAACCTGTCGAGACGGTGGATCTCTACAGCCGCTTCGAGGACACGGCCAGCCACTACTTCCGCGACCTCGGGGCCGGGCCGCACATCGTCACCATCACGGTTCTGGGCAGCAGTCATCCCAACGCCAGCGGGACGCGCGTTCACCTCGATTTCTTCGACGTCTGGGACGGCCAGGCTTTGGCCGAAGGGACCTTCGAAGAGGACAGCGAACGGCTCTTCTACAGCAGCGCCTGGAGTCGAATCCCGGATTCAAACGCCAGCGGCGGCGCCTACCGCAGCAGCGGCAACGCCAACACCACGGTCTGGTTCCCATTCACCGGCGACTCCGTCACCTGGCAGGGCTGGACGCGCTTCAGTTTCCAGGAGGCGGAAATCCGCCTCAATGGTGCAAGCCTGGGGCAGTTCGACCTCTACAGCTACGACGAAGGCACGCGCGCCTATTCCTTCGACAACCTCGGCCCAGGCCCCCACGTGCTGGAGCTGCGCCGCTACCGCAGCGACACGGTCACCGTAGACGCCTTCATGACGCCGGCCACGGGAGCTGGCCATCAGCCTCCCGCGCCGGTGCCGTTCGTGCGTCATGAAGAAGACCATCC
>CAZGKE010000004.1:0-1493 GCA_964526035.1 uncultured Gammaproteobacteria bacterium
TCGAGCGCGTCCGCCGCGCCCGCGGGGCCGAAGTGCCGGAGAGCTTCTACAGCGATCCGCTGATGTACCAGGCGGTCAGCGCCGGGTTCTACGGGCCCACCGACCCGGTGCTGGTGCCGAGCGAGGACCATGGCATCGACCTCGAGTCGGAAATCGTGGTGGTGACCGACGACGTGCCGATGGCGGTGAGCGCCGAAGCTGCGGCCAGTCACATCCAGCTGATCGGCCTGGTCAATGATGTGTCGCTGCGAAACCTGATTCCGGGAGAGCTGGCCAAGGGCTTCGGTTTCCTGCAGTCGAAGCCGCGCTCGGCGCTGTCGCCGGTGTTCGTCACGCCCGACGAACTGGGCGACGCCTGGCGCGACGGCAAGCTGCACCTGCCGCTGCGCTCCTGGATCAACGGCGAATGGTTCGGTCACCCCGAGGCGGGCGAGGACATGCAGTTCAGCTTCCCGGAACTGGTGGCGCACGCGGCCAGGACGCGCCCTCTGATGGCAGGCACCATTGTCGGTTCCGGAACCGTGGCCAACCAGGATGAATCGCGCGGTGCCTCTTGCCTTGCCGAGATGCGGATGCTGGAGATCATCCGTGGCGGCAAGCCCAGTACGCCGTTTCTACGCTTCGGTGATCGCGTGCGCATCGAGATGCTGGATGCGGCAGGAAATTCGATCTTCGGCGCAATCGAACAGCGCATGGAGCGACTTCCGTCGGACGACTGAAGCCGTCCGTCTGTGCGCCGACGCCGATCACCATTCGACGCCTTGGCAGCACCGCGACCATGGCGTAGTCTCGTTTTCCCGTGTGTGGGGCATTTGGGGGGTGTTTCGTGGCCGATGAAATGAGGCTCTACAGCTACTGGCGCTCCAGCGCCGCCTACCGGGTGCGCATTGCGCTCAACCTCAAAGGCCTCGATTACGAGATCGTCCCCGTCCACCTCACCGACGAGGGCGGGCACCAGCACAGCAAGGCATTTCGAGAAGTCAACGCGCAGGGACTGATTCCGGTGCTGTCGCACGGCCATCGCCTGTTCCGTCAGTCGCTGGCCATCGTCGAATACCTCGATGAGGTGTTTCCCGATCCCGCGCTGATTCCGTCGCTGCCTCGAGAACGTGCGCGGGTGCTGGCCTTGGCGCAGATGATCGCCTGCGATATCCATCCGCTTTGCAATCTGCGCGTACTGCAGTATCTGGAGCGCGAATTCGGCGTTGCTGACGTCGAGCGCGAGCGCTGGTGCCGCCACTGGATCGAGGAAGGGTTCGCCGCCATCGAGGCGATGCTGGTCGACAATCCCTCGACTGGCTCTTTCTGCGAAGGCGACGAGCCGGGTCTCGCCGACCTCTGCCTGGTCCCGCAGGTGTACAACGCCACCCGCTGGCGCGTCGACCTGGCTCGCTATCCGACCATCGTCAAGATCTACGAGGTCTGCATGGAGGAGGATGCCTTCATCCGGGCGCGGCCGGAGAATCAGGCGGATGCGCCGGAGGCGGTGTGAG
>CAZGKE010000004.1:1593-19922 GCA_964526035.1 uncultured Gammaproteobacteria bacterium
GCCTTCATCCGGGCGCGGCCGGAGAATCAGGCGGATGCGCCGGAGGCGGTGTGAGTTGTTCAGGGCTCAGGGCCTAGGGCCTGGTGGGGCGCAAGGACCTTGTGCATAGCACGCGCGCTCCCCTTGCATTTCGCCCAAGCGGCACGTGAGAGCCAAGCGACCCACTGTGCCCAGTGGTTTTTCTGGGCCCTGAGTCCTAGGCGCCAGGCCCTCAGGAGTTCAATACTGCGCAAACGGATCGTGTTCTTCCGTTGTCCCTTCGGCGAGGCGGATCTTCAGCGACAGTCCGTCGCGCGAATCGGCGTTGCGCAGGGCCTCCTCGAGTTCGATCTTGCCTGCCCGGAACAGGATGTACAGGGATTGGTCGAAGGTCTGCATGCCGTCCTGCAGCGAGCGCTCCATCGCCTCCTTCACCTCGTGCACCTGGCCGCGGCGGATCATGTCGCGGATCAGCGGCGTATTGATCAACACCTCCACCGCCGGCACCCGCTTGCCGTCCTTGCCCAGCACCAGGCGCAGTGAAATCACGGCTTTGAGGTTGAGGCTGAGGTTCATCAGGATGTTGCGATGCGCCGACTCCGGGAAAAAATTGAGGATGCGCTCCAGTGTCTGGTCGGCATTGTTGGAGTGCAGGGTTGCCAGGCACAGGTGTCCGGTTTCGGCAAAGGAGATGGCGGCCTCCATGGTGTCGACGTCAAGGATCTCGCCGATCAGAATGACATCCGGCGCCTCGCGCATCGCGTTTTTCAGGGCGTTGTGATAGCTCTTGGTATCAAGCCCCACCTCGCGCTGATTGACGATGGATTTCTTGTGCCGGTGCAGAAATTCGATGGGGTCCTCGATGGTGAGGATATGGCCGGTCTTGGTGCTGTTGCGGTGATCAACCATCGCCGCCAGCGACGTGGATTTGCCGGAGCCGGTGGAACCGACCACCAGCACCAGGCCGCGCGGCTCGTTGACGATGTCCTTCAGCAGCGGCGGCAGCTTGAGCTCGTCGATCGTGGGGATCTCGCTCTTGATCGCGCGGATCACCATGCCCACTTCACCGCGCTGCTTGAACACGTTGACGCGGAAGCGGCCGGCATCCTTGACCGAGATCGAAAGGTTCAGCTCCAGCTCGCGTTCGAAGATCGGCACCTGGCCCTCGTCCATCAACGAGTAGGCGATCTTCTTCACCAGGCCGGGCGGCAGGCCGGTATTGCCCATCGGGTACAGCTTGCCCTCGACCTTGATGTTCACCGGGGCGCCCGTCGTCAGGAACATGTCCGACGCGTTCTTCTCGGTCATCAATTTGAGGAAGTAACCGATATCCATCTGGAGCCCCTTGGCTGGAACAAAGTCGGGTTGGGCGCGGGCAGGCGACCCGCTGCGCTACAATCGAACCCCCGAGTGCAGAGTTCTCCGGGCGCCGGAAGCCTTCCGGCATGAACCGAAGTCGAGCCATGTTATGACACGAAGCCACCAAGAAATCCATCGCCTGGGCATGATATTGCCCTTGTTGATCATCCTGGCCGGGTGTGCGCCGACGCGCTTGCCGCTTGCCGAAATCGACGAAGCAGCGCAGGCCTTGGCCGCCGCGCGGGCCGCAGAATCAGCGCTGCACGCGCCCATGGAAATGCGTTTTGCCGAGGAGCGTCTGGCGGCAGCGCGCCAGGCTGCCGAGGACAAGGATGGCGCACGCGCAGCGATGATGGCCGAGCAGGCGCTGGTGAACGCCGAGCTGGCGATGACCAAGGCGCGCGCCGCGCGCATCCGCGCCGAGGTCCAGGACAAGAGCGAACAGAACGCCCTGCTGCGCCGCGAGCTGCTTGGCGAGGGAGGGCGCCGATGATGCTGCGCGGCATGGTGATCGTGGCCGTTGCGCTGCTTGCGGCGTGTGCGGCCACGCCGAAACGCGATCTCGATCTCGAGCGCATGAACACGGCGTTTGCCGAACTGTCCGGCGATCCGGTGCTCGGTGCCCTGGCCGGTCATGAGCGGGCGCGTGCCGAAGAGGCGCTGCGCCGCCTGCGCGATGCGCCGGAGAAGGATCGGGCGCATCTTGCCTACGTGGCGCAGCGGCGCGTGGACATGGCGTATGCCGCCGCCCAGGCCGAGCAGGCAGAGCAGCAGATCGTCCAGCTCGAGCGCGAGCATGACCACATCCTGCTCGAGGCGAGCCGACTCGATGCCGAGCTGTCGCGCCTGGAGACCGAAAAGCTTCGCCTGCAGAATCTGGCACGCGCCGAGGAAGCCGAACGCATGCGTGCCGAAGCCATCGTCGCCCGCGAGCGCGGCGAGGTGCTCAGCGCCGAAGCCGATCGCGCCCGCGCGGAAGCCGAACAGGCGAGGCGCATGGCCGAGGCGCAGCAGCGCGAGGCCAGCGCCGCACGCCGCGAGGCCGATCTCGCTTCGGCGGCGGCCGAGGCCCTGCGCATCCAGCTGCAGACCCTGGTGGCGCGCGAGGAGGACCGCGGCCTGGTGATGACGCTCGGCGAGACCGTGTTCGCCACCGGTCAATCCACGCTGCGCGCCGAGGCGCGGGGCAACCTGGGGGCGGTGGTCGAATTCATCGCCGACAATCCCGGCCGGCGCGTTCGCATTGAAGGACACACCGATTCCACGGGCAGCCGCAATGCCAACCAGGCATTGAGTCAGCGGCGCGCCGAGGCGGTCCGCCAGGCACTGATCGAGGAAGGCGTCGATGGCCGCCGCCTCGAAGCGATCGGACTGGGGCAGGATTCTCCTGTGGCGCCGAACGATTCCGCCGAAGGCCGTGCGCGCAACAGGCGGGTCGAGATCATCATCGACACCACCCGCTGATCCCTTCAAATTCAACAGGATACGCCGCTGAATCGGCAGTACCGGCGGGGCATATTGCCAAGCCTGGCGGACAGGAGTAGGGTCGGAGGCCCATGCGCGCCCTAGGCGCATGGCCCTCAACGACAGGTCTGATGAGCGCAGTATTCGTTCCAGAGGAAGCCGCCGTTCCGCCTCTTCAGGCGGGACGGAGAGCGCGAATGAATCTGCCCGTCCCGCCTGCATCCCAACCCACGCGTTTGCCGCTGTCAGCCTGTGTCCCCGGCGTCGGCTGCGCGTGCGCTTACCCGCACTGAGAGGAGGTCGGCCGATGTTCGAAAACCAGCAGAAAGAGATCGAGGCGTTGATGCAGAGCAACGCGGAGTTCCGCAGCCTGTACCTGCGGCACCGCGAGCTCGACAAACAGGTGCACGATGCCGAAATCGGCGTGCTGCCTCTCGACGACGCCACCCTGCTGCGCATGAAGAAGGAAAAGCTCTGGGCCAAGGACAAACTCACCCACATGTTCCAGTCCTGCAACGGCGTTGCGCACTGAACGAATCTGAGCTGCGCAAGGAAACGGGCCCGCCCTGCCGGGCCCGTTTGCGTTCAGAGGTTCCTTGGGGCTCCGGTATCATGCCGGCTTCGCCCTGCACGCGGTTGTTACCATGGCATTTCATAGCAACGTCCTGGAAATCATCGGCGCGACGCCGGTGATCAAGGCGCAGAAGCTTGATAGCGGGCCCTGCGAGCTGTTCTTCAAGCTTGAGTCGCAGAACCCCGGCGGCTCCATCAAGGATCGCATCGGCCTGGCGATGATCGACGGCGCCGAGAAGGCCGGCAGGATCAAGCCGGGCGACACTCTGGTCGAGGGCACCGCCGGCAATACCGGCATCGGCCTGGCGCTGGTGGCGCAGCAGAAGGGCTACAAGCTGATCCTGGTGGTGCCGGACAAGATGAGCCGGGAAAAGATCTTCAACCTCAAGGCGATGGGCGCCGAGGTGGTGCTGACCCGCTCCGATGTGGCCAAGGGTCACCCCGACTACTACCAGGACATGGCCGAGCGCATCGCCGACGAGACGCCCGGCGCCTACTTCATCAACCAGTTCGGCAACCCCGACAACCCGCGGGCCCACGAGGAGGGCACCGGTCCGGAGATCTGGGCGCAGATGGAAGGCCAGCTGGATGCCATCGTCTTCGGCTGCGGCTCCTCCGGCACCATGACCGGCCTGTCGCGCTATTTCGCCAAGGTGGCGCCTGATCTCGAGCTGGTGCTGGCCGATCCGGTCGGATCGATCCTTGCCGAGTACATCAACGAGGGCACGCTGTCGGAGAAATCCGGAAGCTGGATGGTCGAGGGCATCGGCGAAGACTTCCTGCCGAGCATTTCCGACTTCAGTCGGGTGAAGAAGGCCTATGCCATCAGCGACAAGGAGAGCTTCCTGGCGGGCCGCGAGCTGCTGCGCAGCGAGGGCATCCTCGGCGGTTCGTCCAGCGGCACCCTGCTTGCCGCGGCGCTCAAGTACTGCCGCGAGCAGACCACGCCCAAGCGCGTGCTGGTATTCGTCTGCGACACCGGCAACAAGTACCTGTCGAAGATGTACAACGACTACTGGATGCTCGACAACGGCTTCCTCGAGCGCGAGACCCACGGCGACCTGCGCGATCTGATCGTGCGTCCCTACGCGCAGCGCGACACGGTGGTGGTAGCGCCCACCGACCTGCTGGTCACTGCCTACCAGCGGATGAAGCTCTACGATGTCAGCCAGCTGCCGGTGATGGAGGGCGACCGCATCGTCGGCATCCTCGATGAATCCGATGTGCTGATGCACGTTTACGGCGAGGAAGCCCGCTTTCGCGACCCGGTGTCCACAGCGATGGTGTCGAAACTCGACCGCCTCGAGGTCAAGTCGCCGATCGAATCCCTGCTGCCGGTGTTCGACCGCGGCCACGTGGCCATCGTCATGAACGGCGACCGCTTCCTCGGTCTGATCACCCGCATCGACTTGCTGAACTTCCTGAGGCGGCGCGTGCAGTAGGCCTGGCCGACGGCCCGGAGGCGATCAGCCGTCGGCCATCGGCCGTCAGAGGGGATGCGCCTTTCCCGGACCGTAGCTGATAGCTGATGGCTGACGGCCCGCCTGCATCCCGCGATAATGCCCAACCGTCCAGCACATCGATCCCAGACATGACCGACCACGTCGACCTGCGCCCCGCCACCCTCTGCATTCACGCCGGTCAGTCGCCGGACCCGAGTACCGGCGCGGTGATGCCGCCGATCTACGCCACCAGCACCTACGCGCAGAAGAGCCCCGGTGTGCACCAGGGCTTCGAGTATTCGCGCAGCCACAATCCCACCCGCTTTGCCTACGAGCGCTGCATCGCCGGGCTGGAGGGCGGCACGCACGGCTACGCCTTTGCCTCCGGTCTCGCCGCCACCGCCACCGTGCTCGATGCGCTCGACTCGGGCAGTCACGTGCTGTGCATGGACGACGTCTATGGCGGCACCTACCGCCTGTTCGAGCGCGTGCGGCGGCGTTCGGCGGCACTCGACTTCAGCTTCGTCGACCTGACCGACAAGGCAGCCGTGGAGGCGGCGATCCGGCCCGACACCCGCCTGATCTGGGCCGAGACGCCGACCAACCCCATGCTCAAGATCGTCGACCTGGCGTGGCTGGCAGACGTGGCGCGCAAGCGCGGCATCCGTCTGGCAGTCGACAACACCTTCGCTTCGCCGATGTTGCAGAAGCCGCTGGACTTCGGCGCCCACCTGGTGATGCACTCGGCCACCAAGTTCCTGAACGGCCACTCCGACATGGTCGGCGGCGTGCTGGTGGTCGGCGACGACGCCGAACTGGCCGAGCAGCTCACCTTCCTGCAGAACGCCGTCGGCGGCGTGCAGGGCCCGTTCGACAGCTTTCTCGCCCTGCGTGGGCTGAAAACCCTGCACCTGCGCATGCGCGCCCACTGTGAAAACGCGCAGTCGCTCGCCGAGTGGCTGCAGGGCCATCCCGCGGTGGAAAAGGTGATCTACCCCGGTCTGAAGTCGCATCCGCAGCATGAGCTGGGTGCACGGCAGATGAAGGGTCCGGGCGGCATCGTGTCGCTGGTGGTCAAGGGTGGCTTCGACGGCGCCCGCCGCATGCTGGAACGGGTGCAGCTGTTCACCCTGGCCGAGAGCCTCGGTGGCGTCGAGAGTCTGGTGAATCACCCGGCGGTGATGACCCACGCCTCGGTACCGGAAGACATCCGCGCACGGTTGGGCATCAGCGATGCGCTGGTCCGTCTGTCGGTCGGTATCGAGGATGTCGAGGATCTGCGCGCCGATCTGGCGCAGGCGCTGCCGACCTGACGTGGACTTGTTCAGAAGCTGGAGCAGGTTCGCCACGCAGCACGTCGCGGAACGCAGAGCGCGATCTCCCTCAGGTGCCAAGCACCGTGCGCACCTCGAACAGCTCGGGGAAGAAGGTCAGGTCCAGCGCCTGCCGCAGAAAGCCGACGCCGGAGGAGCCGCCGGTGCCGCGGCGGAAGCCGATGATGCGCTCGACCGTCTTCATGTGACGGAAGCGCCAGAGCTGGAAGCTCTCCTCGACATCCACCAGCAGCTCACACAGGTGATAGGCGTTCCAGTGCGCCTCGGTATTCTCGTAGATGATGCGGAACATCGGCACCAGCGCGGCCGAACGGCGATGCGGCTGGGTGACGTCGCGATCGAGCACGTCAGCGGGCACCGCGTGACCGCGGCGCGCCAGCCAGTGCAGCACCGCGTCATACAGGCTGGGTGACTCGAGCGCCGTGCGCAGCGTCGCCTGCGCCTCCGGGCGGTAGGCGAATACGTCCAGCATGTCGGCATTCTTGTTGCCGAGCAGGAACTCGACCAGTCGGTACTGCAGCGACTGGAATCCCGACGCTGGTCCCAGCACGTCGCGGAACTCGAGGTATTCACTTGGCGTGAGCGTCTCCAGCACCGCCCACTGCTCGAACAGCTGGCGCTGGATCTGCTTCACCCGCGCCAGGCCCTTGGTGCAGGGGCCGGGGTTGTCGGCATCCAGAAAGGCGATGGCGGCGGTCAGCTCGTGGACGATCAGCTTGAGCCACAGCTCGGCGACCTGGTGCTGCACGATGAACAGCATCTCGTCGTGATGCGGCGGATCGGACAGCGGCTGCTGCGCGGAAAGCAGGGTGCCGAGCTGCAGATAGCCGTCGTAGGTCAGGCGGTCGTGCAGATCCCGCTCGATGCCGCTCTCGAGTGCGCGGCGGTTGCTGTCCTGGGTCATGGGCCGGCGTCAGGGATTCGTCAGATCGCGATGGTATCAGCGGATGCATGTCCAGCGCCGACATGCACTTGCGCGACATTGTTCAGTCGAGCCGTCGGAGCGTGCCGCCCCGTGTCATGCCTCTGACAAGGTTTTCGGGTATTTTGCACCGTTCATACGCGTCGATGCGGCTGGCCACAGGGGGCGGCGGGGTCGATCTTGCTTCCTTGGTTAGCGGGGTTTACATGAATTTCAAGCTCTCGGTGGCGCGCCTGACTCTGGCGCTGGTGTTGCTTTCATCCGGCGCTGTGGCGCAGGCGCAGGTGGTGATCAGTCAGGTGTATGGAGGCGGCGGCAACTCGGGCGCCTTCTATACCCACGATTTCATTGAGCTGTTCAATCGTGGCAACACGCCAGTCAATGTCAACGGGTGGTCGGTGCAGTATGCGTCCACCAGCGGCACGACCTGGCAGACCACTCCGCTTGGCAATCTGACGATACAGCCGGGCCAGTATCTGCTGGTGCAGCAGGCGCAGGGTACGGGCGGCACCGCATCCTTGCCGACGCCCGACGTGATCGGAACCATTCCGATGGCCGGCGCCAACGGCAAGGTTGCCCTGGTCCCGTCGCTGACCGCGCTGAGCGGAAGCTGCCCGCTTGCCGGCCTTGTTGATTTCGTCGGCTTTGGAACAGCCAACTGTTTCGAGGGAAGCGGGGCCACTCCCGGCCTGGCCAACAACACCTCCGCGGTTCGCGCCGATGCCGGCTGCACCGATACCGACGACAACGAAGACGACTTCACCACCGCCACGCCGCCTACGCCGCGCAACAGCGCCAGCCCGGTCAACCTCTGCGACGCCGGCGGCAACCCGGTGCTGTCGATCGCCGACGCCCAGGCGCCGGAAGGCAATGCCGGCAACTCGCCGATGGATTTCAGCGTCACCCTGACCCAGCCGGCCCCGGTGGGCGGCGTCGACTTCACTGCCAGCACCGCGGACGGCACGGCTGACGCCGGCACCGATTACGTGGCCCTGATCGACGAGCCCTTCAGCATCGACGAGGGCGAAACCACGGCCACCGTGACCGTGCAGATTATCGGCAACCTCACGCCGGAACCCACCAAGACCTTCACCGTCACCATCGCCACCAGCACGCCGGACATCGATCTCGGCAACGCCACCGCGACCGGATCCATCCTCAACGACGACGTCCCGACCGTGGAAATCTGGGAGATCCAGGGCACCGGTCTGCGCTCGCCGTTCGCGCCGGCCAGCGGCAACGCGCTCGGCGAGACGGTGATCACCGAGAACAACGTGGTGACTGCGCTCACCACCAACGGCTTCTTCATGCAGACGCCCGATGATCGCGCCGGCGGCGCACCGGCCGAGGCCTCCACCGGCGTGTTCGTGTTCACCGGCAGCGCGCCCGGCGTGCTGATCGGTGACCTGGTCGATGTCACTGGCCGGGTGCAGGAGTTCTTCGACTCCACCCAGCTTACCGACTCGCCGACGGTCACCGTGGTCGGCACCGGCGCATTGCCGGATCCCGTGGTGCTTGACGAGACCCGTCCGTCGCCCGATCCCGACAACCTGAGCTGCCCGCTCACCGAGACCAACTTCGAATGTTTCGAGAACATGCTGGTGAGCGTGGCGGCCGGCGTCGCGGTGACCGGCAACCAGCGCTTCGGCGGCGACGAATTCGCCGAGGCCTATGTGACCGCCAGCGGCTTCCGCGCGCGCCGCGAGAGGGGCCTGTTGCCGACGGTCACGCCGCCCAGCCCCGGCCTGCCTGTGTGGGACGGCAATCCGGAGGTGTTCGAGCTTGACGCCGACGGAGCCGGGGCTGCGCCCAACCCGACCGCCATTTTCGGCGGAGACCTGTTCGAAGCGGTGGGCGTGATCAGCTACCAGTTCGGCAACTACGCGCTGAGACCCACGTCGATCACCCTGATCCCGTCCGAGGAACCGCTTGCCGTGCCCGCGCCCGAGGGGGATGCGGAGCTGCGGGTGGCGTCGTTCAACGTGCTCAACATGTGCCAGGGCAGCTGCTCGCCGCGCGTCGAACGGGTGGCGGAATACATCGGGACGGTGCTGCTGCTGCCCGACGTGATCGGCCTTCAGGAGGTGGTGACCGATGCCGGCCTCGACCTGCTGGCTGCGCGCCTCAACACCGAATACGGTACCGACTACGTCGGCTATCCCGGGATCGCCAACACGGTATCGGGTCCCGGCACCGGTATCCGCAACGCGTTCCTGGTGCGTCCCTCGCGCGTCAGCGTTTCGCAGGTGCGCAATCTCGACGTCGGCCTCACGCTGACCGACTGCAGCGGCACGCCGCCCTGCGTCCTGCACGACCGTCCGCCGCAGCTGCTGGAAGGCGAGTTCGATGGCGAGCCGATTGCCGTGATGAACAACCACACGCGCTCCTTCATCGGCATCAACGATCCGCCGCCCAACGGCCCGCGGGTCCGCTTCAAGCGCTTCGAGCAGGCCAAGTCGATTGCGCGTCTGGTGCAGCGCTTCCAGGATGGCCTCGAGCTGGAAGGCGAGAACCCGGACCCGACTGGAACCGCTGACGTGCCGCTGGTGCTGGTCGGCGACTACAACACCTTCGAGGTGACCGATGGCTATGTCGATGCCATCAGCGTCATCGCCGGCAGCTACGACAACGCCGAGAACGAATACCAGCTTGACGACGACGGCATGGGCGGCACGCTCAACATCACCGACCCGCCGCTGCGCGAGCTGGTGCTGGAGGTGCCGCTGGACGATCGCTACTCCTACACCTTCGCCGAAAATCTCGGCCAGACCCTTGGCGAGAACAGCCGCACCGTGGGTTCCATCCAGGTGCTCGACCACGGCCTGACCAGCATCCTGGCCGATCCCTGGTGCCCGGCGCTGTACTTCGGACGCGGCAATGCCGATGCGCCGGCAGAGATCAGTCAGAACGGCCTCGGCGGCGAGGGCAGCTCCGACCATGACGGACTGGTGGTGAGCCTGCGCACCGACCGCAACGGCGTCTGCGAGCCGACCGCCGATCTCGGGGTGGTCGCGGTTGCAGGACCGAGTCCGATCGACGTGGGTGAGGTCGCCGAATTCCAGGTCCAGGTGGTCAATGCCGGACCCGATGTCGCCGAGGATGCCTTTCTCAACATCAACGCAAGCGTGCCCTGCGTGACCAGCGGCACCCTGGAGGGGCCCGACGGCTGGACCTGCAGTCCCGTGGGATTCGTCTTTGGTGTGCTCGCAGGGGGCTGCTCGCACCCGGCGTTCGAGGTGAACGAGCCGGCGGATTTCGTCTTCACCGCGCTCGTCTGCGAGTCCCCGCAGGCCTTTGACGTCCCCCTGACCGCCACCATCGAAAGCGCAATGGCGGATCCCAACACGCTCGACAATAGCGACAGTGCGGTCGTCGCTGTGCGTGCGCCGTCGATCTTCGGCAACGGATTCGAATAAGCGACCTGGCGACATCGGGAAGGCCCGAAAGCGGGCTCGGCGTTGCCGGGCCCGCTTTTTTTTTCGGCTCGATCCAGGGCCGTGAATTTGTTCGGACATCTGAGTCCAAGTGCCTGAGGGCGCACGCGCCCAGGCGCGAGGTCATCAGTCGGCGGCACGCCCGAACGGCGCTTCAATGCCGACGAGAGGCATCACACCCCCTTGACAGACACATTTGTTTGCATACTCTCCACCGCAGCAAAAGTTCCGGTGCGGGTGCGGCGCGAAAGTTGCGTCGGCCCGCTCGGCAACCGTAGCTCGACCGGGGGGTCGGCGACGGACAATCCTGTAGTCCAGTCCTTAGTGGGGAGGTATCGAGTGATATTCAAGCGCATTATCGCGCCAGTCCTGGCGCTCGTTCTTGCTTTGCCGGTGTTCGCATCCGAACTTCGCTATGCGGAGTTTCCGATCGCGGACGAGTACATCGTCGTCCTGAAGGACGCCCATGATTTCCCGTCGAACATGCGGTCCGCGGGCACGGATGTCCGTGCAACGGCCGTCGACATGGCGCAGACCCATCGCGTCAATTTGGAGCAGACCTATGAGCACGCGCTGCGTGGCTTCCTGACCCGGGTGTCGGACCGCGGAGCCCTGCAGCGTCTCCTCAGCGACCCGCGGGTCGCCTACATCGAGGAGAACGGCGAGGTCTTCCTCACGGCAACGCAGAACAACCCCACCTGGGGTCTTGACCGCATCGACCAGCGCGATCGTCCGCTGAGCGGCAGCTACACCTACGACACCACGGCGTCCAACGTTCGCGCCTACATCATCGACACCGGCATCCGCGCCAGCCACAACGAGTTCGGCGGCCGCGTCGGTGCCGGCTACACCGCGATCAATGACGGCAACGGCTCCAACGACTGCAACGGCCACGGCACGCACGTCGCGGGTACGGTGGGTGGTTCGGTCTACGGTGTTGCCAAGGCCGTGCAGCTCCACGCAGTGCGCGTGCTTGGCTGCAACGGCTCCGGCACCAATGCCGGCGTCATCGCAGGCATGGACTGGGTCACCGCGAATCACGTCAAGCCTGCGGTGGCGAACATGAGTCTGGGCGGCGGTGCCTCGACAGCCACCGACAACGCGGTGAACGGCATGATCAATGCGGGCGTCACCGTGGTGGTGGCCGCCGGCAACGAGAACCAGAACGCCTGCAACGTGTCGCCGGCACGCGTCGCCAACGCCATCACGGTCGGTTCCACGACCAGCACCGATGCGCGCTCGAGCTTCTCCAACTTCGGTACCTGCGTGAACATCTTCGCGCCGGGCTCGTCGATCACGGCCGCATGGCACACCAGCAATACCGCCACCAACACCATCAGCGGCACCTCGATGGCTTCGCCGCACGTGGCGGGCGTGGCCGCGCTGTATCTGGCCAACAACCCGTCGGCCACGCCGGCGACGGTGCGCAATGCCATCTACAGCAACGGCAGCACCGGCAAGCTGAGCAGCATCGGCAGCGGCTCGCCGAACCTGCTGCTGTACTCGCTGTTCGGCGGTGGTGGCGGTGAACCGCCGCCCAGCAACGATGAGCTGGACAACGGAGATTCGGTAGCCAGCCTGTCCGGTGCCCAGGGCAGCGAGCGGCGCTGGACCACCGTCGTGCCGAGTGGTGCCACCAACCTCGTGATTCGCATTTCCGGTGGATCGGGCGATGCCGACCTGTACGTGCGCCGCGGCTCCCAGCCGACGACCTCGTCCTACGATTGCCGTCCGTACCTCAACGGCAACAACGAGACCTGCACCTTTGCCTCACCGCAGTCCGGCACCTGGCACATCATGCTCCGTGGCTACAGCAGCTACTCCGGCGTGACCCTGTCGGTAAGCTGGGATGAGCCCGGCGGTGGCGGCGCGCCCTGCACCGGTTGCACCCAGTACAGCGGCTCGCTGTCCGGTACGGGCGCCAGCCAGGTGCAGCCGAACGGCACTTACTACCAGTCGGGCGCCGGTGCGCAGCAGGGCTGGCTGGAAGGACCGTCCAACGCTGACTTCGATCTCGAGCTGTATCGCTGGAGCGGAAGCAGCTGGCAGCGCGTCGGCAATTCTGCCGGCTCCAGTTCCACCGAGCACATCAGCTACAACGGCTCGGCCGGCTACTACTACTGGCGTGTACGCTCCTACAGCGGCAGCGGCAGCTACAACCTGTGGATCAAGACGCCCTGATTCGCAACGTGACTTAGCCGATAAGGCGAGCCCCGGTCGAAAGGCCGGGGCTCTTTTTTTTCGGGGCGTCACCAATAGGCATGTCAGTGCCGACAGCATGCATTTCCCTTGCGGTGGCGGTCTCGGATGCAGCAAGCTGTCTCATCCCGCTCCCGCTGACTGTCAAGCCGCAGCGCAGCTTGCCAAGGTGCAGTCTGCTTGCTATCAAACGGGTCCATTCGAGGGAGTTTCCACGTTGACCACCGTCGCACAGTTCAGCATCGAATACCTGCAGTGCCTCGACGAGGACGGCAAGCCTGTGGGCAAGCTGCCGGCGTTGGCCAAGGACATCGATGCGCTGGTCGCGCTGTACCGGGAGATGGTCTTCATTCGCGTGTTCGACACCAAGTCGGTGGCGCTGCAGCGCACCGGCAAGCTCGGCACCTATGCCTCCTGCCTCGGCCATGAGGCGGCGCATGTCGCGATCGGCTCGGCAATGCGCCCGGACGACGTGTTCGCACCGATGTACCGCGAGTACGCCGCGCAGTTCCACCGCGGGGTGAAACCGCGCGAGGTGCTGATGTACTGGGGCGGCGACGAGCGCGGCAACGATTTCTCGGGTCCCGCCCACGACTTCGCCTGGTGCGTGCCGATCGCCACCCAGTGCCTGCACGCCGCCGGCTCCGCGCTCGCGTTCAAACTGCGCAAGGAGCCGCGGGTTGCGGTGACCGTGGTCGGCGATGGCGGCTCCAGCAAGACCGATCTTTATGCCGCGATCAATGCGGCGGGAGCCTGGACGCTGCCGCTGGTGATCGTCATCGTCAACAACCAGTGGGCGATCTCGGTGCCGCGCCGCATGCAGACCGGCGCCGAGACCTTGGCGCAGAAGGGCATTGCCGGTGGCCTGCACTGCCTGCAGGTTGACGGCAACGATCTGATCGCCATGCGCCACGCCATGGACCAGGCGATGACGCGCGCCCGCGAGGGCGCCGGCGCCACCGTGATCGAGGCGATGACCTATCGACTGTCGGATCACACCACGGCGGACGATGCGCGTCGCTACCGGCCCGACGACGAGGTAAAGGACGCCTGGGCGCGCGAGCCGATGATCCGCATCCGCAAGTTTCTGGACAAGAAGGGTGCTTGGGACGACAAGAAGGAAGAAGCCTGGAAGCTCGAGTGCGGCAAGCGCGTCGACGAAGAGGTCAATGCCTACCTGGAATCGCGCTCGCAGCCGATCGAGGCGATCTTCGACTACATGTACGCCGAGCTTCCCGAAGAGCTGCGCGAGCAGCGCAAGGCGGCGATCGCCTGGGAGAAGCGCTGATGCCGGCGATCACCCTGATCGAGGGCGTCACCATGGCGCTTGCCTACGAGATGGCGAAGGATGAGTCGGTGATCGTGCTGGGCGAGGACGTCGGGCCCAACGGCGGCGTGTTCCGCGCCACCCAGGGCCTGTTCGACCGCTTTGGCGCCGACCGTGTGCTGGATACGCCGCTCGACGAAACCACCATTGCCGGGATCACCGTCGGCCTCGCGGCGCAGGGCATGAAGCCGGTGGCCGAAAGCCAGTTCGACGGCTTCATCTACCCGATGTTCGACCACATCGTCTGCCACGCCGCGCGCCTGCGCTCGCGCACGCGCGGCCGCATGAGCTGCCCGATGGTGCTGCGCGCGCCGTGGGGCGGCGGCATCCGCGCGCCCGAACATCATTCCGAGGCCCCGGAGGCCCTGTTCGCGCATATTCCCGGACTGCGCGTGGTGATCCCTTCATCGCCCTCGCGCGCCTATGGCCTGCTGCTGGCCGCCATCCGCGATCCCGACCCGGTCATCTTCTTCGAGCCCAAGCGCATCTACCGCCAATACAAGGAGGAGGTGCCCGACGACGGCGAAGCGCTGCCGCTGGATGTGTGCTTCGTGCTGCGCGACGGCGACGACGTCACCCTGGTCACCTGGGGCGCGCACGTGAAGGAGACACTGGAAGCCGCCGAGGCTCTGGAGGCCGAGGGCATCAGCGCCGAGGTCATCGACGTCGCCACCATCAAGCCGCTGGATTTCGACACCATCTTCGAATCGGTGAAGAAGACCGGTCGCTGCGTCATCATCCATGAGGCGCCACGCAACTGCGGCGTAGGCGCCGAGATCGCCGCGCGTCTGGCGGAGAAAGCCATGTACGACCTGGTCGCCCCGGTCGAACGCGTCACCGGCTACGACACGCCGATCCCCCTGTTCCGGCTGGAGATGAAGTATCTGCCGAACGTGGAGAAGATTGTTGTTGCGGCGAAGCGGGCGGTGGCGGTGAGTTAGGGCTTGTGGCCCAGGGCTTGGGGCCCAGGGAAAAGCCGGCAGTCCGAAGCCGCGTGGCATGATCCAGATATTTCGTATACCCGTACCCGTTCAATGAAGCGATACGTTGCGGACTTGCCAACCTGGGCCCTATGCCCCAAGCCCTGAACGGCAACCCTCATTCGAGCCTCGCCATCCCGCGCCAACCCGAGTCCCCACGCAATGTCCCAACCCACCACCAAACCCTTCCTCCTCCCCGACCTCGGCGAAGGCCTGCCCGATGCAGAGATTGTCGAATGGTTCGTCAAGGAGGGCGCTGTCATCCGCCTCGACGAGCCGCTGGTGTCGATGGAGACCGCCAAGGCGGTGGTGGAGGTGCCCTCGCCGTTCAGCGGCAAGGTGGTGAAGCTTCACGGCGGTCCCGGTGACGTGATCATCACCGGATCACCGCTGGCCGAGTTCGAGATCGACGACACGTTGCCGCAGCGCGCCGAAGCCGAGGAAACCGGGCACCACCATGCCCCGCCAAAAAAGCCTGTGGGAGGGGCCTCAGCCCCGACCGCGGACACCTCGGAAGCTGCGACCGAACGCGCCGACAGCGGCACCGTGGTCGGCGCCATGCAGTCGAGCGACGAAGTGCGCCAGGCCGGCATGGTGTCCTCCGGCGGCGTCAAGGCCATGCCGGCGGTCCGTGCGCTGGCGCGCAAGCTCGGCGTGGATCTTGCCCAGGTGCCGCCCAGTGGCGAAGGCGGCGTCATCACCCTGAAGGACGTCAAGGCCTTTGCCGAAGGGGGCGCCGCGCGCGTACCCGCATCGCTCTCCTCTCCCTCCGGGAGAGGGGCTGGGGGAGAAGGTCCGGCGGTGCCACACGCCCCCACCCACCTCACCCCCGCCCAACGCCGCGCGGCCGCCGCCGGTGAGCTGCGCGCACCTGCAGCCGGCGCGGCCCTGCCGTCGAACTGGAGTACCGATCCACTGCCGATCGCCCAGACCACCACCGAAGCGCTGCGCGGGGTACGCCGCAACATGGCGCGCACCATGGCCCAGGCGCACGCCGAGATCGTACCGACCACCATCTGCGATGACGCCGACATCCACGCCTGGTGGCCCGGCCAGGACATCACCGCGCGCCTGATCCGCTCGCTGGTCGCCGGCGCGCGCACCGAACCCGGCCTCAACGCCTGGTTCAACGGCGCCAAGGGCGAGAAGACGACACACGCCACCGTGGACGTTGGTATCGCCGTGGACACGCCGGACGGCTTGTTCGTCTCGGCCCTGCGCGGCTGCCACGCGAAAGACGCCGCCGGTCTGCGCGCCGGCATCAACCGTCTGCGCGATCAGGTGAAGTCGCGCAGCATCCCGCCGGCGGATCTCACCGGCTACACCATCATGCTTTCGAATTTCGGCGTCTACGCCGGTCGCTACGCGACTCCAGTGATTGCGCCGCCGTGCGTGGCCATCCTTGCCGCCGGCAAGCTGCGCCACGAGGTGCTGCCGGTGATGGGCGGGATCGAAACCCACCGCGTCATCCCTCTGTCGCTCACCTTCGACCACCGCGCTGCCACCGGCGGCGAAGCCGCGCGCTTCCTGCGTGCCGTGCTGGACGACCTCGCACTGCCGAGTTGACGGCGGCCTGCCGCCGTTTGCGGGGCTGACCCTGTAAATGATCCAAACCTGTACGTTGGGGTAAGCACAGCGACCCCAACAGCAGACCCATCACGGTGTCGTCGTCGGGGTGCGCTGCGCTTACCCCGACCTACGAAGAATGAAGGCAGACCGCCAACCGGCAAATACGTTCGCTACCAAGTCGCGGGCTTTTCCCCTAACACCTAATCCCCTAACCCCCTAATCCCTTTTTTCCCCACCCCTCCGGCACCGACTTCACATGCAGATCCCGCTGCGGGTACGGAATGGTGATGCTGGCTTCCTTGAAGCGCTTCCAGATGTCCACGTAGAGATCCGAGCGGATGTTGTTGATGCCGTCCTGGGGGTCGCTGATCCATACGCGCAGCTCGAGCTCGATGCCGCTGTCGCCGAAGGCCATCAGGCGCGCCACCGCCGCCGGCTCGGGCTGCACCCGCGGATGTGCCTTCCCGGCCTCGACCAGTATGGCCATGGCTGCCTCAGGGTCGTCTTCGTAGCTGATCGACAGCGGCACCTTGAGGCGTACATTGCGATCGCTATAGCTCCAGTTGATCACCTCGCTGGTGATCAGGTTCTCGTTGGGAATCAGCATCTCCACGCCGTCGCGATTGCACACCACCACGTAACGCGCACGCAGCTCCTTGACCCAGCCGAAGGTTTCGCCAACGGTGATGACGTCGCCCTGGCGGATCGAGCGATCCATGATCAGAATGAAACCGGAAATGAAGTTCGACGCGATGCGCTGCAGGCCGAAGCCGATGCCGACGCCGACCGCGCCCGAGAACACGGTGAGCGTGGTGAGGTCGATGCCGACCGCGTTCAGCGCCACCAGCAGCGCAACCAGTATCAGCACGAAGCGGCTGACCTTGACGATGCCGACACGCAGGTTGATCGACACCTGGTCGGCCGCCATCACTCGTCGCTCCAGCAGCCCGGCGACGAAGGCCGCGAGGAACAGCAGGACTGCGACCACCAGCACGCCCTTGAAGGCATCCAGCATCGACACCCGCGCCTCGCCGAGCGTCAGCGCGACCTCGTCGAGGAAACCCAGCACCGTCGGCAGCCAGCCGATCTGCCAGACGGCCACGGCGGCCCACACAAGTCCGCTGATGCTGTGCTCGAAGGTGCGCAGCATCGGTCCTGGGCGCATCACTTTGTCCAGCGCGTGCACCAGCAGGCGGACCAGCAGCAGCGACGCGGCCAGCGCGGCCGCCAGCCTCACCACAGCGTACGGTCGATCAAGCAGGGCCAACGCGGCGGCAGCCAGCATCGTGAGCAGTGCGACAGCCGCTGGCATGGCAAGGCGCCGGCGCAGATCCGATCGCCAGCCTTCACCGGCACCGAGCAGCCATGGCCGCAGCATTGCCGCGATCACCAGTGTCGCAATCACGATGCTCCACTGCACCAGCATGTCAGGCTGCGACAGCGCGGTGAGACTGCGCGTGATCAGACCTTCGGCACTGCGGACGACCGCTTCCATGCAAGTATTCTAGCCCGCATCGTCCTGACCGTTCCGTGCACGATCGGGCCTGGCCTTCTTCCGGGCATGGCGGCGTGCGTGGAGGTGATGGTGACGGGCAATCCCGTCACTACAAGAGCGGACGGGGTTTCTTGCTTCTGCAGAGCGGGACCTGGCCCGCTTCGTGCGCTGCGGACTGCTTGAAGGAGACGGTGACAGGCAAGCCCGTCACTGCAAGGGTGGGTGGGGCCCGCAAAGTCCGTTCGTGTCGAA
>CAZGKE010000004.1:20022-45480 GCA_964526035.1 uncultured Gammaproteobacteria bacterium
GGCAAGCCCGTCACTGCAAGGGTGGGTGGGGCCCGCAAAGTCCGTTCGTGTCGAAAAAGCGCCAAGGACGCCTGCGCTTCTGGCCTGGCGTGTCTACCACTCCACCCCGTCCCAGCAGCGATCGGTGCGTCCTGAGCCCGACGCGCGCTGCTGGCAGCGGCGCACTGCGATCTTCGAGCCGTTGCCCTCGACCAGCCGATTGCGGCCATCGTCGCCACGCACCAGCTCGAAGGCGTCATAGAGACGGCCGGTGGCCGTGCGCGATTCGTAGCGCAGGCGCTCGTGGTCCACGCGCACGACCTGGTAAAGCTGGGTCTCCTCGCCGATGCGCGTCATCACCTGCTCCGAGGCTTCGCTCACGCGATACATCTTCGGCCCCGCCACCGACACCACGTACACCGTGCCGGTGTCGGCATCGACCACGCTGCTGCCCTCGGACAGGTTCTCGCCGCGGCCGTAGACATGGTCGTGTCCCTGCAGCACCAGATCGACGCGATACCTGTCGAACAGCGGCTTCCAATGTTCGCGCAGCGGCGGGTTGTCGCGCCCCAGCGACACCGAAAACATCGGATGGTGGTGGATCACCACGGTCCAGCGGTTGGGGTTGTCCTTCAGCAGCGGCTCCAGCCACGCCGCCTGCGCGGCACCGGTGTCGTGGTCGAGCGCGTAGCTGGAGTCGAGCACGATGAAGCGTACGCCCTGGAAGTCGAACCAGTAGGTGGTGTGCGGATGATCAGTCTCGCCGTTGCCGGGTACGGCGAACTGCGCCGGCCAGTGCGGCCCCAGCCGGTAGCGGCGTTCGGCGTCGCGGATCTGCTCATGATTGCCCGCCGCCGGCACGCTGAAAGCCATCGCGTGCAGGAAGCCACCGGCCTCGAACCACTCGCCCCATTCGGTATCGTGGTTGCCGTCGCGTGAATTGACCATGTCACCGGCGTGCACCAGCAGGCGGGCCTCGGGCTGTCGCGTCCAGGCCTCGCGGATGACCCGCGAGAACAGGCTCTTCACCGAGTTCTGCGCATCGCCGAAATAGATGAAGCTGAAAGGCCGCGCCTCGCGCGCTGCGGTGCGAATCTGGAACCATTCGCTCCAGGTGTCGCCGCCGCGCACGCGCCAGGCGTACAGGGTATCGGGCTGCAGGTTCTCGAAGCGCACCTGGTGGTGATCCGACGCGCCGTTCTGTGCATCCAGTCGCCGCGTGCTGCCGCGTACCTCCTGCGCATGGCCGGCCAGATCGGGATCGTCGCGCGCCACCGCGATCTGTGCCAGCGCCTCGCCGCTGTCGGCCGCGGTGCGCCAGGCTACCGCGAAGGCGGTCGCCGGGTCCTCCGCTGGCAGGGCGACGATACGGTCGGGCACCGCGCGCGGTGCATAGTGGCGGGAATCCGCGGCCACCAGGGTATTGCCGGAGTGCGCGCTGGCGCCGCCGGCAATCAGAAACAGAGTCAGAACGAAAGTACGCATGGGTCGGGCAGGATGGAAATCAGAAGGCAAGCTTACCCGTGCATCGTCACGACGATATGACGGCAAGCGCTGTGCTCAGCTGACGTTCCCACGCCACAGCCGATGACGCAGCGCCAAGGCTGCGCAGAGGACGCCGAGAAATGCGCCGTACGCTGCAAGCGTCGCCAGCACCTGCTTCCATATCTTCGAGGTGGCCTGGTCGGCGTGCAGGTAGCCAAGGCGCATCGCCCAGACGCTGAGTGCCAGCGCCAGCAGCAGCATCGCGGCATCGAACAGGCGTCGCGCCCGGTGGCGCGGAGCGCGCGGGAACAGCCAGTAGAGCGCACCCAGTACCGCAAACCAGGGCAGGAACAGGATCAGCGACAGGTGCAGCTCGACCGCAGGATTCACTGGCGCGCCTTGGCGGCCTCGGTCGCGGCGAGCAGCGCAAGCGCCCGCTCCACCTCCGCCGTGGTGCTGCCTTCGGGCAGCAGCGCCAGGTCTTCTTCCGCCAGCGCGCGCGCCGCGCGGATGCGGGCGATGCTCTGGCCGGCATCGCGCGGCGAATCGAACGGGCCACCCTGCAGCAGCACGCGCCCCTGGCCGTCGTCGAGCTTGAAGTGAAAGCTGCCGTCACCCTCGCGGTACTGTTTGAAAACCGGCATCGCCAGGCGGGTGGTCGCGGCCGCCGAGGACTTCGGCGGCGACCAGTTGCGCAGGCCGATGGCTTTGCGCAATGCCCCCAGCAGCGGGACGGCGACCGCGCGTGCCCTGGCGGCGCCGCTCTGGAGGATTTCCTCGATCTGGTCCGGGCGCGCCATCAGCGTGTCGTAGGTCTCGCGCATCGGCGCGATCTCGGCCTCCAGTCGCTGCAGCAGACGCTGCTTGGCCTCGCCCCAGCCCAGACCGCCGCGCAGCTCGGCGGCGAAAGACTCGGCGTCTGCATCACCGGCGAACGCGCGCAGGATCGGCAGCAGCGCATTGCTGTCGGGGTCCTTGGGCTGGCCGGGCTCGAGCGAGTCGGTGACGATCTTCATGACCGCCTCCTTCAGTGCCCTGGCGCCGCCGGCGAACAGCGGCACGGCGTTGTCGTAGCTCTTTGACATCTTGCGCCCATCGAGGCCGGGCAGGGTGGCAACGCTGTCGTCGACCACCGCTTCCGGCAGCACCAGCAGCGGCCGCTCGGTGCAGAACAGGTGATTGAAGCGCTGCGCGATGTCGCGCGCCATCTCGATGTGCTGCACCTGGTCGCGACCCACCGGCACCTTGTGCGCGTTGAACATGAGAATGTCGGCGGCCATCAGGATCGGGTAGCTGTACAGGCCCATGGTCACGCCGGCGTCGGGGTCCAGTTGCTCGGCGGCGTTGGCGTCGACCGCCGCCTTGTAGGCGTGGGCGCGGTTCATCAACCCCTTGGCGGTGACGCAGGTCAGCAGCCAGGTCAACTCGCTGATTTCCGGAATATCGGACTGGCGGTAGAAGGTGACCCGTTCGGGATCCAGCCCGCAGGCCAGCCAGGTGGCGGCGATTTCCAGACGCGAACGCGCAAGACGCTCGGGATCGCCGCACTTGATCAAGGCATGCAGGTCGGCCATGAAGAAAAACGCATCGACCTGCGGGTCGCGGCTGGACGCCAATGCCGGACGGATGGCGCCGACGTAGTTGCCGAGATGCGGCGTGCCGGTGGTGGTGATGCCGGTGAGGACGGTGTGGCGGGCGGTCATGGGCGGAGGGCTTCGCGCAGGGCCGCAAAGTGTAACCAAGATCGCCCGCGCTTTTGGCGCGGGCGATGGTTTTCAGTTTTCGGTTTTCAGTTTTCAGTAGCGCAGGGCGAGGCGGTTCCGCCTGCCTTTCGCGAACATCAGCGTCTAGAAATGCGAGGCGGTGAGTTTGACGTCGGCCTGGGCCCATGCTTGGGCGAAGGCATCCGAGGTTTGCTCGGCCTCGTCATCGCGATTCTGCGCGGCGAGTGCCTGGGCCAGGCCGTACAGCGACCAGCCGTTCTTCGGAAACACCTTGAGATCGGCCCGATAGACGACCTCGGCGCCACTGGCGTCGCCGCTTTCGAGCAGCACGGCGCCGAGCAGGTGGCGGTTGGGCAGCGGCCAATCGGGCGGCTCGTAGTAGTTCAGTAGATCTTCCAGGCGTACCGCTTCGGCCAGCGCCGCGCTGGCAGCGTCGAGATCGCCGGCGCCGCGCGCGACCATGCCGCGCAGGCTGGCTTCGGCCACGGCGACCACGGCCGCGGCATCGTTGAGGTCCGATACCAGGGTGGTGGCCAGCGTCGGGTCCGCTGCCAGCTTCTGCAGGGTGGCGAGTTCCGCCGCAGCCGCTTCGACATCACCACGGGCCACGTGCGCGCGACCGCGTGCGTAGTGCCAGATCACCCGTGGGAAAGTCTGTTCGGCCGGCGCCGCGGTGCGCGCGAGAATGCTGTCCCAGCGGCCGAAGCGCACCTCCGAGAACAGCGGCGTGACCAGGAAGTGCTGCATGAACGGCAGCGCGTCGAGCATCTCGCCATCGGTGCGTGCCGCCGTCTGCCGAGCTGCGCGCATGGCAATACCGCTTGCGCCCTGAAGGCCGGCGCTGGTGGACAGGAAATGCCAGTTGTGCGGAATGTAGCCGAGCGGATAGACGCCGCTGCTGCCGCGGCAGTAACCCATGAACGCGGCGTCGGCGTCGGTCGCCTTGAGGTTGACCAGCGAAGCATCGTGGTAGCGGCCGATGCGCATGTAGGTATGCGCCGGCATGTGCACCAGGTGACCGGCGCCCGGCGCCAATGCGACCAGGCGATCGGCGTGCGGTTCGGCTTTCTCCGGTGCCGGTCCGGCCTCGGTGGCGTGGATGTAGTAGTGGATGGCGCCGATGTGGTCTGGGTTGCGCGCCAGCACCGACTCCAGCGTGGCGAGGATCTCGGCGGTGTAGGCGCTGGGCTCGCCTTCGCGGCTCCAGTAGGCCCACGGCACCAGGTCCATCAGCGCTTCGGCGTACATGGTGGCGGCGTCAAGATCGTCGGGATAATCGCGCACCACCTGTGCCATGGCTTCGGCGTAGGCACGGTCGAGCGGCGTGCGATCCTCGGGTGCCGGCCACGCATAGCGCTTGGCCAGCGCCTGGATCATGGCGCGCTCGACCGGCTTGGCCCCGTCGGCCATGGCCAGAGCCTGCTGGGCGAGCGTGTAGGCAGGCTCGAAGGCATCCGGGAGCATCGGCAGGTTGATGTTGGGGCCGAGCACCAAAGCCTGGCCCCAGATGCACAGCGCGCAGCCTGGATCGAGCTTCGCCGCCTCCGCGAACGCGCGGCCGGCGGCGTCGTGGTTGAAGGCATAGGCGAGGATCAGACCCTGATCGAACCAGCGCTGCGCCTGCGCATCGGCGCTGACGCCGGGACGCGAGAAGTCGCCGAGCGTGTCGAACAGATAGGGCGCATCGGGTTCGGTCGCGACGCCCGCGGCGGTCGGTTGGTGCACGGTCGACGGCGCGCAGGCCGCCAGCAGCAGGGAAGCAAAAACGGCAAGGATGCGCATGGCGATCCCTTCTTGATCGGGGGTGGGGAGCGCAGTGTTGCCCTGTCGCTTCCGGCGGACACCTGTCGAAGGTTGGGGTCGAGCCGCGCCAGTCGGCTTTCGTTCAGTTTCGCGGTCGATGATCTCTCATCAGGGTGGACTTGCCGAACAGGCTTTCGACCAGGTCGACAGCGAGGCGTGCGGTCTTGTTGTGGTCGTCGAAGGCGGGGTTGAGTTCGGCGATGTCCAGCGAGCCGAGGCGGCCGGTGTCGGCGATCATTTCCATGCACAGCTGCGCTTCGCGATAGTTGGGGCCGCCGGGAACGGTGGTGCCGACCGCAGGCGCGATCTCGGGGTCGAGGAAGTCGATGTCGAAGCTGACGTGCAGGTGGGTGTCTTCGTCGAGATCGGACAGCGCCTCCTGCATGACGCGGCGCATGCCGATCTCGTCGATGTAGCGCATGTCGTAGATTTCCAGCCCGGTGTCGTGCACAAGTCGGCGCTCGCCCTCGTCCACCGAGCGGATGCCGATCTGACGGATCTGGTCGGGGGTGATGGCCGGCGCGCTGCCGCCGAGGTGGGTGAGGCCCTCGGGGCCATTGCCGCACAGGCAGGCCACCGGCATGCCGTGGACGTTTCCCGACGGCGTCAGCGTGCTGGTGTTGAAGTCGGCGTGCGCGTCCAGCCACAGGATGCGCAGCCGGCGCCCGTTCTCGCGGCACCAGCGCGCCACGGCGGTGATCGATCCGGTGGCCAGGCAGTGATCGCCGCCGAGCACAATCGGCAGGCGGCCGTCGCTCAGCGCGCCGTGCACGGCGTCCATCACTGCGCGGTTCCAGGCGATCACTTCCTGCAGGTGGCGATAGCCGTCGCTCGGCGGTAGCCAGGGGTTGACCGGGCCGGCCAGATTGCCGCGATCCTCGACTTCGAGTCCGCGCGCCCGAAGCGCGGGTTCGATGCCGGCGACGCGCAGGGCTTCGGGGCCCATCGAGGCGCCACGATGTCCGGCGCCGATGTCGGTGGGCGCGCCGATCAGGGCTACGGGCGGAAACTGGCGTGGCGACATGTCGCAGATTCACTGGAGGCAGGGCCGCCAAGGATACCGCCAGGCAGGATGTGCCGCATGCAGGCCGCATGAAGCAGGGGACAGGCGTTCGGATCCGCCGCGGTGCCGGATGCCTCTACTCGACCATGCTTGCCACCCAGGCGCAGATGCTGGCGGCGAGCTGTGGCGCGGTCTGCACCTTGCTGAACACTTCGTCGCAGCCGGCGGCCAGCGCGTCGACGCGCACGTCGTTGCTGGTGTCCGACGTCAGGCACAGCAGCGGCGTGACCTCGTAGCCGGGCGTGGCGCGCAGCGCCCTGGCGAGGTCGGCGCCGGTTTCGCCACCGATCCAGTAGTCGAACAGGATCGCCTGCGGCCGGCACTCGGCAAGGACGTCCCAGAAGGCCAGGTCGTCCGGCGCATGGTGCAGATTGATGCCGAGGCGCACCAGCGCGGCGCCGAGGCTGCGCGCCTGCTCGATATCGTCCTCCACCAGGATGAGTTCGAAGCCGCCCTCCTGCTCCACGGCCACCGGCAGCAGCTCGGTGCCCTCGTCGTCGAAGGCCTGCATCAGGTCGTCGAAAGCCGGCGCGGTCTCCGCCACCATGCTGGCGACCGGCGTGCGCTGCTCGGGGGCCGTGGCGAGCCAGACCTTGAGCATGCGGTCGACCACACGTGCCGCCTCGCTGAGCCGTTCGAAACCGTAGGCGCCCGCTGAACCGGCCAGGCGATGCACCTGCAGTCGAAGCTCCGGAGCGATGCCGCGTGCGTCGCTGTCAGACGGCAGCCGTTGCCACAGCGCCAGCAGGGCGAGACGCCTCCGCGGCAGCTTGCTGCGGTAGTCGGCGGTCAGCGCAATCAGCGGATCATATTCGGACATGTGCGGCCGGCTCTCCCTCGGCGGCGCCTCAAAAGATGGTGCTGGCGCCCGGATTCGAACCGAGGACCCTCTGCTTACAAGGCAGACGCTCTACCGAACTGAGCTACGCCAGCACGCGCGGCATTGTAACCCGTCAGGCGCACGGCACTTCGCGGGCACTTTCCGCGACCTGCGCCGGCAGCAGGCTGCGCCAGTCGACCGGTGAGGCCGGCTCTTCGACCATATCGACCCACCACACCGCCTGCTCCTCGCTGCGCGCGCGCACCTGCGGCGGGAATCCCAGTGCGGCAATTTCGGCGCGCCGGCGTTCGGCATTTTCGGGGTCGCGGAACAGGCCCAGCGACACGGTGTTCTCCTGGTCTCCGGCGGTGACCACGTAGTAGTCGCGGATGCCGCGTCCGGACAGCTCGCGGGCAATGCTCAAGGCCTCTGCGCGCGTCGGCAGCGGCGGGATGAAGACCCAGAAGCCGCGGGTCGACACCTGCCGGCCCTCGCGGAACTGTATGCGCTCGACGACCGGCGTGAGGACATCGATCACCCGCCGCAGCTCGGCCTGGGTGGATATCGGTCCAAGGGAATGGCAGCGCATGTTGGCACCGGCCGACAGCGGTTCGGGCGCGGCCGCAAGTTCGGCGACGGTCTGCGCGGTGCCGTCATCCGCGGGGTCGGTGGCTTCCCGCTCGCGCTCGGCCAGCAGCACCAGACGCGACACACCGGGATCGACGTCAGGAAGCTGCTGCAGCGTCCCCGGCTCGGGGCCGAGCAGCAGCCACGCGCCGACGCCGATGTTGCCGGCGAGCAGAAGCAGGAGGAGAACGCGCCAGAACATGCGTCGGGGAGAAAGGAGGCAGGCAGCCAACGGCGGGAGGCCCGATTCTACACAGGCCTTTGCAATCGAGGGCGCAGCGCAGGGGTCAATCGGGGGGTAGATCGAACTCGCGGCTGTAGGGTTTGAGGAACAGCGGCGCTTCGCTGCGGATACGGGTGAGCGCCTCCGCCAGCGGGCCGGCGTGGCGCGTGCTGTCGGTGCGCGCACCCAGATTGAGCAGGCGTGCGCGCTGGACGGCAAGCACGCGGTGGTTCGGATGGGCCTGAAGCGCGGCCTCGGCGGCGGCCAGGTCACGGGCAAGGGCTTCGCCGTCGAAGCGTCCCTCGCGCAGCGCGTTGCGATGCTCGCGTGCCGCCAGATCGGCCAATTGTGCCGCGGCGTGCGAACGGTCCTCGGGCACCTCGAGCGCCGCGGTCAGAACCTCGCGTGCGCGCAGCACGAACGCGCTGCGGTCGGCACCGTCCAGTTCGGCCTGCGCAGCAGACAGCGACAGCAGGGCACCGTCCAGCGCCGGCACGTGGGTATCGTCGGGAAAGCCCTCGCGGGTGGCGGCCGCACGCGCCAGCACCGCGGCGGCGTCCCGATCACCATGCAGTCGGTGTCGGGCGGTGAGGAGCTGGATGCTCATCAGGTTGAAACGGGTGGCGTAGCGCGCCGGGTCGCGCTGCAGGATGTCCCGGTAGATGCTCTCGGCGCGGGCAAGGTCGGGTTCGGCATCCTCGTCGCGCCACACGGAATGCTCGCCGCGCGTCCACAGTGCAAACGCCTGTCGCTGCAGCAGGCGCGGGTCGCTGGCGGCGCGCGTGGCGACGTCGTCGAGCAGGGCGATCGCCTCGTCGAGCTGCGGCATCGGGTCGTCCCCTGCAAGGTGCCGGTAGTAGCCCCACCAGGCGAGCACCTCGCCGAGGCGGACCGCCAGTGAATCGACGTGGGCAAACTGGCTTCGCGCGCTGCGCAGCGCATCGGCCGCCTGCGCAAAGCGCGCCTCGAACGCGGCGCCATCCTGTGCGGCGTGGATCGCGGCCATCTGCAGGGCTGCAGCGAGCGCGATGCGCGCCGATACCCGGGTCGGCTGCAGGGCGCTGGCCTGCTGCAGCGCCGCGACTGCTTCGTCGAGCAGCGACCCGCTGTCTTCGCCTACGCGACGGCGGTGCTGTGCCCATACGGTGAGCGCCTCGCCGAGCGCTTCGAGCGTTGCAGTGCGGCCCTCGACCGCGAAGCCGCGCACCGCCATCACCGCATCGTGCGGATCTTCTCCGGTCATCACCTGGCGCCGCGCCAGCGCCGCGTGCGCCAGCGCCGCGGCGGCGACGATGTCGGGCGAGTCGGCGTTGAGTTCCAGCGCCACCCGGCAGGCGTCGAGCGGCGCGAGCGCGCGCTCGGCATCGGCCCCGCGGCCGATCAGGCGCAGATCCAGATCGCTGACGCGGCACAGCCCGAGCCACGCATCGGGATGGCTGCGCGCCATGTCGGCCAGGCGCAGATGCGCCGCTCGCGCCTTGTCGAGAAGGGCAGCGGCATCGCCGTCACCGGGCTCCCCTACCGCCAGTGCTGCCTCCTGCAGGCGCAGCGAGGCGGCAAGGGCGAGCGGGGCAAGCGAAAGGCCGTCGTACTCGTCGAGAAGCATGGCGTGCGCGGCGCCGCCTCCTTCCCGGTGGAAGACCAGCAGCGCGCGCGCCAGCAGGCCGTCTTCGCCGGTTGCGGTGGCGCCGACTTCCAGCGCGGCGAGCGCGGGTCGCAGCAGTTCGCGTTCGGCGATCGCAATCGCTTCCGCGCGCACCTCGGCATCGCCGATGCTCGCGCTGTCGGCGAGCGCCTGCTGGTAGCGACGGTGCTGGACGCGTCCAAGGGCCGCCAGGAGCTCGGGACTCGTCTGGCCATCGCGCTGCGCTTCCAGCAGCGCATCAAGGGCGCTCGAATGATCACCGAGCGCCTCGAAGGCCCGACCCAGCGGCTCGGCGGCGGCCTGGCGCAGGCTGGGACTGGCCGAACGCATCGCTTCGGCGAGCGGCGCAAGCCGCTCGCGCAGGCGGTCGAGATCAGCGCGCAGCGGCTGCCGCGGACGCATGGTGAGGAGCTGGGCATCCTTGGCGACTTCGGTGGCGGCGCGAGTGAAGGCCTGCGCCATTCGTGCCTGCTCGACCGCGTGCCAGCGGCCCTGCGCCCAGGCGCCGGCGAGGGCGAACAGCAGAAGCATGACCAGCCCGGCGGCCCCCGCCAGCGCCGGATTGGCGCGGCTGAAGCGGCGCAGGCGGAACCATGGACCCAGGCTGCGCGCGCGCACCGCGCGACCGTCGAGGAAAGCCTCGATGTCGTCCTTGAGTTCGCGCACGCTCTGGTAGCGAAGGGCGGGGTCGCGCTCGAGGCACTGCATGAGTATGCGGCTCAGGGATCCGGGCAGTCCCGGCACCAGGGTCTGCGGCGCCGGCGGGTCGGCCTTGAGCACCTGCACCAGCAGCGCGCCGACGCTGTCGCCCTGGAACGGCGCGCGCCCGCAGACCAGCTCGTACAGCATCACGCCGAGACTGAAGATGTCGCTGCGGCGGTCGATGGCGCTCAGGCCTTCGGCCTGTTCCGGCGAAAGGTAGCCCGGCGTACCGAGCAGTTGGCCGGTTTGGGTCAGCCCGGGGGCCGAAGTTTCCCGGGCCAGGCCGAAGTCCACCACGTAGGGTTTGAGGCTGCCGTCGGCCTGCGTCTCGACGAGGATGTTGGAAGGCTTCAGATCACGGTGGATCAGGCCTTCGCGATGCGCCGCCTGCACCGCATCAAGCACCGGCAGCATCAGCGCAAGCCGTTGCTCGCGGTTGAGGCCGACCGTCGCCTGGTCCAGCGCCACGCCATCGATGAACTGCATGGCGATGTAATGCTGGCCGTCCAGCTCACCGGTCTCGAACACCTTGCCGATGTTGGGATGATCCAGGCGCGCCTGCAGCGCCGCCTCGCGCAGCATGCGCTGGATCAGATCCGGATCCTCACGATGCAGCAGCTTGAGCGCGACATCGCAGCCGCGCTCGGGGTCGTGGGCGCGCAGCACCCGGCCGGAGCCGCCGCTGCCCACCGGAATGGCGGTACCAAAGCGCATGCCGGGTACTATACGGCCAGGCGAAGATGAGGGAACCGGGTTTGGCATGTACAGGCTGACGGCAAGGATCGGCAGGCGCGAGCTCAGGCATCTGGTCAGCACGGACCCGGTGTTGATCGGCGCCGCCGATGACTGCGATTTCGTGTTGCGTGATCCCACCATCTCACGGCGTCACGCGCGCATCGCTGTTGATGACGGCGTCCTGCGGATCGAGGATCTCGACTCGCGCAACGGCATCCACGTCGAGCAGCGCCGGGTCGTGGGCAGCGCGCAGGTGGCGGTCGGGCAGCGCCTTCGTCTGGGCGACGTCGAGCTTGACGTCGAAAGTGCCGACGCGGCCGACGCCGAACTGGCGGTGCCGGGCATGCCGATGCAGTCAGCCAGTGGCGACGCTGCTGCGGCGACGCTGGCCACAGCGCCGCTGGCGCGCTTCTGTTCAAGCGCGCTTCCGCCGCTGCTGCATGCACTGGCCGACGGCCCCGAGGCGGTGGCGTTCTCCGCGCGCGCTGTGGGCGCGCTGGCCGCAGTGGCGCCCGGAACCGCCGCCGAACTGAAGCGTGGCGACGGCATCCTGGCCGAAGCCGGGCGCGCCGAAGCCGGTGCTGGCGCGTTCACGCTGGGGCGCGACGATCTCACGCTGTCTCTGCGCTGTGCGGCGGACAGCCAGCCGCTGCTGCGACAGCTTGGCGCCATCGTCATCGACCTGATCGCATGTGCGATGCAGCGCGAGACCGCTGCCGCGCCTGCCGGTGCGCAACGTACGGCGCCCGCGTCGCCGCCGGGTCCATCCACCCACTCGCCGCTGCTTGACGAAATCTATCGCCGCGCTGCCACGGTGGCACCGAGCCGCATCAACGTGCTGATCGAGGGCGAGACCGGTACTGGCAAAGAGCTGCTGGCGCGCTTTCTGCACCGCGCGTCGGGATTGCCGGAAGCGCGTTTCATCGCGCTCAACTGCGCGGCCTTGCCGCGTGACCTGCTGGACGCAGAACTGTTCGGCATCGAGGCCGGGGTTGCCACCGGTGTGGCCGCGCGCGCCGGCAAATTCGAGCAGGCGCACGGCGGCACCCTGTTTCTGGACGAGATTGCCGACATGGCGCCGGACACCCAGGCACGCCTGCTGCGGGTGCTGCAGGAGGGCGTGGTCTATCGCATCGGCAGCAAGCAGTCGCGCCCGGCCGAGGTGCGCGTGGTTTCGGCGTGCAATCGCGATCTGGAAGCCATGGTCGCCGCCGGTGGCTTCCGCCTCGACCTCTACCACCGCATCGCCGACTGGCCGCTGCGTCTGCCGGCGCTGCGCGAGCGTGTCGAAGACATCGGCAACCTCGCGGCGTACTTCCTGGAGCGGGAGTGCCGCGGGCGCGGCATCACCTTCGGCGGGATCTCGCGCGCGGCGCTCGAGGCGCTGTGCGCCTACGCCTGGCCCGGCAACGTGCGCGAGCTGGAGCGCGAAATGGCGCGGGTGGCGTTGTTCTTGAACGACGGCGAGGCGGTCGATTCGAGCCTGCTGAAACCGGCCCTGGTGGCCGCGCGCGCCGCTGGCGCGTCGGACGGCTCCCTGGCCGGCGGCCTCGAGCGCGAGGAAAAACGCATCATCGAGACCGCGCTTCGTGCTGCCGGAGGCAACGCCCTGGAGGCGGCGAAGCGCCTGGGCATCGGCAAGTCCACGCTATACCGCCGCGTTCAGCAGCTCGGCATCGCCATGGAGAGCTGAGCGAAGCAAGTTTCGTACTGCACGCTGGGCAGTCCATCGCAGCTGCGCAATGCTGTCCCTGCCAATACCGTTAGAATCGTGTGCATGTCGACGCACGTCACACCCTTCTTCCACGAGGACACGGCAACCTTTACCTACGTCGTGGCCGATGTCGTCGAGGGCGTTGCCGCCGTGATCGATCCGGTGCTGGATTACGACGCCGCGGCGGCGCGTACCGGACGCGACAGCATCGACGCGGTGATCGCGCATCTGCGTGCGCTCAACCTGTCCTTGCAGTGGATCCTGGAAACCCATGCCCACGCCGATCACCTGAGCGCCGCGCCCCTGCTCAAGGCCGAGTGCGGCGGGCGGATCGCGATCGGCGCGGGCATCCGCGTGGTGCAGACCACTTTTCGCGACATCTACAACCTGGGTCCGGCGTTTCCAGTCGATGGCTCGCAGTTCGATCATCTGTTTGCAGACGGCGAGGCGTTCAGCGTCGGCGCGATTGCAGCGCGCGCCATGCCCACACCCGGCCACACCAGCGACAGCATGAGCTATCTGATCGGCGACGCCGTGTTCGTCGGCGACAGCCTGTTCATGCCCGATGGCGGGTCGGCGCGCTGTGATTTCCCCGGAGGCAGTGCGGCACTGCTTTATGCATCCGCGCAGCGACTCTTCGAGCTGCCCGACGCCACGCGCGTGTTCGTCTGCCACGACTACCGGCCAGGCGGCCGCGACCTGCGCTTTGAAACCACCATCGGTGAACAGAAGCGCAGCAACATCCACCTGCGCGAAGGCATCAGCGAAGCGGAGTTCGTCGCCACCCGCGAAAAGCGCGACGCCACGCTCGCCATGCCGCGCCTGATCCTGCCGGCGATCCAGGTCAACATCCGCGCCGGAGGTCTGCCTGAGCCGGAGGACGACGGCCACCGCTACCTGACGATCCCACTCGATCGATTCCGTTAGCAACTGCTCCGATACCCGTCTGCAGTCATCGTCGGAACGGACAACGAGAGCACGTCATTGCCGTTTCGTGCTGTTGTTTCTCTTGCGCGACCTACCCCGCACGCCGAATCACGAGCAGCGTGACATCGTCTTCGACCGGCGCGTCGCCGCGGTGGTCATCCAGCGCGGCGACAATGCGCAGCAGCAAGGGTGCGGGCGGCTGGCTGAGGTCAATCGCCCGCATCAAACCGTTGCGCGCGAACGTTTGCCCGGCCGCGTCCTCCTGCTCCACCGCGCCGTCGCTGTAGAGCAGCAGTCCGGCGCCGGCGGCGAGTTCGATGGGTTCGCTGCGGTAGTTCGGTTCAGGCATCACGCCCAACGGAATGCCGCCTTCGCTGGTGAGCGGCAGCACCTCGCGGCCGATCCTGAGCGCGTGGCCGTGACCGGCATCGACGTAGTAGCCGCCACCTGCAGCATTGAACACGCCAAGCCACAGGGTGACGAAGCGGCCGCCCGAGGCCTGGCGCAGGAGGTGCGCGTTGAGGCGCGTCAACACGGCCGCAGGATCGGCGTCGAATTCCATCGCCGCCCGCAGGTAGGCCTGCACCGATGCCATCAGCAGGCCGGCGCCGAGACCGGTGCCTGACACGTCTCCGAGCAGAACTGCGAGGCTGCCATCGGGAAGCGCGAACACGTCGGCGAGGTCACCGGCCACCGCACCACCGGGCTGCATCAGCACGGCATAGCCGAGTTCGCCATGTTCGCCATGCCTGGCCGGCGCGATACGCGCCTGAATCTCGCGCGCGACATCGAGTTCAGCTTCAAGCGCCAGGCGGCGCTGTTCGCTGTCGCGCTGCTCGACCGCGCCCAGCGCCAGCCCGGCCAGCCGCGCCAGGGCATGGCACAGGGCCGGCGCATCGGCGTGTGTCGCGGCGTCCATGAAATCGGCATCGAGGTACAGGAACAACGGCGGGTCGTGGTCGCCGGGCAGTGCGACACACAGGGCGCGCTTGAGTTCCACATCCAGCAGCGATCGCTTCAGCCGATCGCGTGAGGGCGCCTCAAGCAGCGCCAGGTCCTGACCTTCGGCGGCCTCAAGCAACGAAGCGCTGATGCGCACCGAAGCGCTGCCGCCGTAGACCGCCGGCCGCTGGCACAGTACGCGCGGACCGGCGCCTTCCAGGCGCGAGACGATCAGGCTGCGGGTGTACCCGGAGCCGACCAGCGCGTACTCGGCGAGCAGCTCCAGCAGCGTGCGCGCCGAGGTCGCCGAGGCTTGGCGCACGGCAAAGTCGAGCAGCAGATTGAGTCGCTGTGCCGCCAGTGCATCCGGTGCATCGGCCGCCGCGACCACGGTGTCTCCCTGCGCAGGATCGTCGAGCGTCACCGGGCGCCGGGTGTCGGCGTCGTCTTCCAGCATCAACCGCCAGGGGCCGATGCCGATCACGTCGCCCACTTCCAGGCGCACCGGATGACGTGCGATGAGGCTGCGCCGGTTGCGCACGGTGCCGGCGCGGCTGCCGAGGTCGGTCAGCCACACGCTGCCATCGCGGCGCGCCTCGATCAGCGCATGCTGTCGCCCGACGGCACGCTTGGGCAGCACCAGGTCGTTGTCGGGACCGCGACCGATGGCCAGCGTGCCGGCAATCGGCACGCGCTTGTCAGCGAGCGCCGGCCCGGCCAGGACTTCCAGCGACCAGCTTGCACCCATGGGCTGAAGGGGCCGCCCTCAGGCCGCCCACACCGCACTCAGAGCTTCGCGTCGGCGCGCAGCGCTTCGGCGCGGTCGGTCTTCTCCCAGCTGAAGGCGGTGGCCTTGCGGGTCTTGCCGGCCGCGTCGCTGTAGCTGAACTCTTCGCACTTGCGTCCAAAATGTCCGTACGCGGCGGTGCGCTGATACATCGGATGGATCAGGTCGAGCATCTGCAGGATGCCGTAGGGACGCAGGTCGAAGTGCTTGCGGATGAGCTTCTCGATCCGGTCGTCGCTGATTTTGCCGGTGCCAAACGTGGTCACCGATATCGACGTGGGCTTGGCCACGCCGATGGCATAGCTCACCTGCACTTCGCAGCGATCGGCAAGGCCGGCGGCGACCACGTTCTTGGCCACGTAGCGTGCGGCGTAGGTAGCCGAACGGTCGACCTTGGACGGGTCCTTGCCGGAGAAGGCGCCGCCGCCGTGGCGGGCCCAGCCGCCGTAGGTGTCGACGATGATCTTGCGGCCGGTGAGGCCGGCGTCGCCCACCGGACCGCCGATGACGAACTTGCCGGTCGGATTGATGTGGTACTTGGTGCCCTTGTGCAGCCATTTGGACGGCAGGATCGGCTTCAGGATGTGCTCGCGCACCGCCTCGACCAGGTGCTTCTGCTTGATGTCCGGATCGTGCTGCGTGGACAGCACCACGGCGTCGATGGCGACTGCCTTGCCATTCTCGTAGCGCAGCGTCACCTGACTCTTGGCGTCGGGGCGCAGCCAGGGCAGCGGCGACTTCTTCTGCTTGCGCACCTTCGCCTGCTGTTCCACCAGCCGATGCGACAGATGGATGGCGGCCGGCATCATTGCCGCGGTCTCGTTGGTGGCATAGCCGAACATCAGGCCCTGGTCGCCGGCGCCCTGGTCCTCGGGGTTCTTGCGATCGACGCCCTGGTTGATGTCGGGCGACTGCTTGCCGATCAGGTTGAGCACCCCGCAGGTGGCGCCGTCGAACCCGACATCGCTCGAGTCATATCCGATATCGACGATCACCTTGCGGGTCAGCGCCTCGAGATCGATCCAGGCGCTGGTGGTGATCTCGCCGGCCACGATGGCCACGCCGGTCTTCACCAGCGTCTCGCAGGCCACGCGGGCGCGCGGATCCTTCGCCAGAATGGCGTCGAGGACGGCGTCGGAAATCTGGTCGGCAACCTTGTCCGGATGGCCTTCGCCGACAGATTCGGAGGTGAAAAGGGTGCTGCTCATCGCGGGTTATATCCTTTGATACGGATGAAGGGATTTAGGGGGCGGACATGATACACGTGCCGGGCCGGATGCGCAGCATAACGCGGGGAGGGAATTCCTGGCCGGGCGGCCGACGGATCGTTTCAATATTCGCATCCTGTAGGAGCGCCGAAAGCCGCGACCGTGGAGATGCGCATCTCCGCGGTCGCGCACAAGTGCGCTCCTACAAAAAGAAGAATCGCAGAGACAGACAGCCAACGTCCTGCGACCCAGATCAATCCACTTCGCCTTGCACCTCCGCAATCCACCCGTCCACCACCCCGTCCAGAATCGCCAGCGGCATAGGTCCCTCATCGAGGATGACCGCGTGGAAGTCGCGGATGTCGAAATCCTGGCCCAGGGCATCTTCGGCACGCATTCGCATGGCCTCCATGCGAAGCATGCCGACCTTGAAGGCGCAGGCCTGTCCGGGGATCACCAGATAGCGTTCGATCTCGGCCTCGACGTCGGTCATCGGCATGCCGGTGACTGAACTCATGTAATCGATGCCGCGTTCGCGCGTCCAGCGGTGATGGTGCATGCCGGTGTCGACCACCAGGCGTACCGCACGGAACAGTTCGGCCTGCAGTCGGCCGAGATCGTCGAAGGGATCGTCCAGCAAGCCCATTTCATGCGCCAGCTTCTCCGCGTACAGCGCCCAACCCTCCGAGTAGGCATGCAGGGACAGGTTGCGTCGGAAAGCGGGGACATCGGCGGCCTGCTGGCGGGTGATCTGCAGGTGGTGCCCGGGGATGGACTCGTGGTGGGCGAGGGTGCGCAGACCGAAACGCGCATGCTCCGCGACGTTGCGCAGGTTGACGAAGAAGCGACCGGGTCGGGATCCGTCCAGCGCCGGGCGCATGTAGTACGCACCGAACGCGCTGGCCTCGCGGAACTCGGGCACGCGCAGCACTTCGATGGCGACGTCGGGCCCGGGATGGAACCACGGATCGGTTCGCGCCGCGGCATCGGCGACGATGTTGCGGTAGGCGTCGAGAATCGACTGGCGTCCCGCTTCGGAGTCCTCGAAAACGAATCGTGGATCCTCATTGAGGGCCGCCATGCGTTCGCCAACGCTGCCCAGACAACGTCGCTGCGCGCAGAGAATGTTGTGCATCGCCACTTCGATGCGCTGTACTTCAGCGAGTCCGAGTTGGTGGATTTCCTCGGGACCCAGATCGGTGGTGGTGTGGCCGCGCAGCAGCCAGCGGTAGTAGGCGTCTCCGTCCGGCAGCGCCCAGACGCCGTGATTGTCGGGCTGCAGCTCGAGCAGGGTTTCCAGAAAATCGCCGAGGTTGCGATACGCCGGATAGACGTGGTCGGCGACGGCGGCTTCGATCGCCGCCTTCCGATCCCGCATTTCGGCCTCGCCGACAACCCCGGATGTCGCCATGCGCGCGGTGAACTCGCGAACCAGCGGATTTTCTTCAGGCGCCCCGGCCACGAACCGGCGGACGTCGCGCAGCGTCTTTTCGATGGCGAAGCGCGGCGGCAACACGCCGCGGTCGCCGCGATGCCGAACCACCTCGATGGTCCCGGCGAAGGCTGCAGAAACCGCGCTCAATCGCTGCAGGTAGAAGTCGATGTCACGTTCGTCGCGCAGCGGATGCTGATTGATGAGGAACTCAGGCAACGTGCTGTGAATCGCCATCAGCTGGTTCAACGGATAGTCATGCCAGATGAAAGGTTCACCAAGCACCTGCTGCTGCAGGGTCCAGGCAAGGATGTCGCGCGACAGGCGCTGTCTGCGATCGAGCGTTGTATTGTCGAAGGCGGTCAGCTCATCGAGGTGTCGCGACGCCAAGGCCTGTGCTGCCTGTGTGGCTTCCACGGATGCAATGTCGAGACGACCGAGATACGCCGCTTCCCCGGCCGTTCCGACCAAGGCCGCAGCCATGGCCTGTGGCTGGTCTGCGCGACGCTCCGTGTGCACGCGATCGAAGAACACGTCGAGCGATTCGCGTTCGGGTACGGATACGGGCGCGTTGCTCCGCGATTCCGGAGTTTCGTTGCAGCCAGGCAGAAGAAATGCAGCCAGAACGAAGAGAGGGAGGGACAGTGCAGCGCGGCAGGGAGGACGAGTCATGGCACCACTGGGTCGAAATGGAAGGCATTTTCACTGATCGTCCGTAATGGTCAGACGTTACACTGAAGTCACGCAACTGAGGAGAAGAACCCGTGGCCCTGACGCATACACCTGAACCCGCGATTGGCAGCGCCGCGCCCGACTTCCAGCTGCCCGGCGTTGACGGACGTGTATACAGCCGCGATGCCGTGCGCGGCGAGCGCGGCCTGCTGGTGATGTTCATCTGCGCGCACTGTCCGTACGTCAAGGCCATCGAGGAGCGGCTGGTCGCCGATATGCGCGAGCTTCAGGAGTTCGGCATCGGCGTGGTTGCCATCTGCAGCAACGACTTCGCCCACTACCCGGAGGACAGTCCCGAGAAGCTGCGCGCCCAGGCCGCGCGCGAAGGGTTCACTTTCCCCTACCTGATCGACGAGTCCCAGGAGGTGGCGCGCACCTACGGCGCTGTGTGCACGCCGGATTTCTTCGGCTACGACCGTGACCTCAAGCTGCGCTATCGTGGCCGTCTCGACGCGGCACACCGCGGTCCGCGCGACGAGACGATGCGCCGCGAGCTGGTCGACGCGATGCGCGAGATTTCCGAAAGCGGCGACACCGGCGTCGAGCAAGTGCCATCCATGGGGTGTTCGATCAAGTGGCGCTGAAGGCGTAGGCCCCGCGCTCACTGACCGAGGAAGGCACGCAGCGCCGGATGCGCGCTTTCCTCGCGCCAGGCGAAGCCGAGCCGGGCGAGGTCGGCGTCGAACTCCGCGTCGTCAATCGCCGACATTTCGAAGCCCGCCAGCACGCGACCGTAGGCCGCACCGTGGTTGCGGTAGTGGAACAGGCTGATGTTCCAGCGTCCGCCCAGCGCTTCCAGGAACTGCAGCAGGGCGCCGGGACGCTCGGGGAACTCGAAGCGGATGATGCGCTCGCGCGCCAGCGCGGCGCGTCCGCCGACCATGTGGCGCACGTGCAGCTTGGCGACCTCGTCGTCGGACAGATCGAGCACCTGGTAGCCGGCCGCAGACAGCGCAGCAGCGATCAGTGCGCGCTCGGCTTCCCCTTCGCGCAGGCGCACGCCAACGAATATTTCGGCCGTCGCGCCACCGCCGTGGCGGTAGTTGAATTCGGTCACGGCGCGACGCCCCAGCGCGCGGCAGAAATCAAGGAAGGCGCCGCGCTGCTCGGGAATGGTGACGCCGAACAAGGCCTCGTGGCGCTCCCCGATCTCGGCGCGTTCGGCCACATGGGCGAGACGGTCGAAGCCCATATTGGCGCCGGAAAGCACGGCTGCCAGATGCAGCTCGCGGCGATTCTGCGTCTGGCTCCATTTCTTGAGTCCGGCCACGGCCAGCGCGCCGGCCGGCTCGACGATGCCGCGGGTGTCTTCGAACACGTCGCGGATGGCGGCGCACACCTGGTCGCAGTCCACCGTGACCACTTCATCGACGCGATCACGCAAGACCTCGAAATTGATCTCACCGATCTGCCGCACCGCGCAGCCGTCGACAAACAGACCGACCCGATCCAACGGCACCGGGTGTCCGGCTTCGAGCGCGGCCTGCAGGCAGGCGGCGTCGGCGGGTTCGACTGCGATCACGCGGATGTCGGGACGCACGGCCTTGATGTAGGCCGCCATGCCGGCGGCGAGACCGCCGCCGCCAACCGGGATGAACACCGCATCGAGGGGACCCGGATGCTGCGCCAGCAGCTCCATCGCCACCGTGCCCTGGCCGGCGATGACGTCGGCATCGTCATAGGGATGGATGAGCGTGGCGCCGCGCTGGACAGCCAGGTGCTGGCCGTGCACGGCGGCCTCGTCGTAGCTGTCGCCGTGCAGCACCACCCGAGCGCCGAGTTCCCGCACCGCGTCGACCTTGATCGCCGGTGTGGTGATCGGCATCACGATGGTGGCCTCGATGCGCAGCTTGCGCGCGGCCAGCGCGACCCCCTGTGCGTGATTGCCGGCCGAGACCGCCAGCACGCCGCGGCGCCGCTGCTCCTGCGTCAGCGTGCGCAGCCGATTGAAGGCGCCGCGCAGCTTGAATGAAAAGACAGGCTGCTGGTCCTCGCGCTTGAAAAGCACCTGCTGATCCAGGCGCGCCGACAGGCGCGGCGCAAGATCCAGCGGCGTGCGCCGCGCCAGGTCGTAGACATCGGCGCGCAGGATCGCGGAGAGCCACGGGTCGGGGGCGATTTCTGCGCGGGCGGCGGTCATGGCGATTGGGAACGCAGTTTGAATGCGAACAGGTCGGACAACCACGATCGGGACCCGGGTCCCGGGTCCCGGGTCCCGACGCGGGATCGCTCACCGATGCCGGACCCTGCCAGGGTACGACACTGCGTGTTCGGAGCGACCGGCTTCAAGCGGCCATCCTCCCCCGATCCAGCACGGTGGCGGCAATGCTGCTGCCGATGACCGCCGTACTGGCGCTGCCGCCGAGATCGCGCGGCAGCAGCCCGGCAGTCAGGGTTGCGTTGACTGCGGCTTCCAGCGCGGCGGCTTCCTCGGTCATTCCCAGCGAATGGCGAAGCAGCATGGCGCAGGAGAGGATGGTGCCGATCGGATTGGCGATGCCGCGGCCGGCGATGTCGGGCGCCGAGCCGTGGATCGGTTCGTACAGTCCGCGGCTGCCCTCGCCCAGCGAAGCCGAAGGCAGCATGCCGATGGAGCCGGCCAGCACCGAGGCCTCGTCGGTGAGGATGTCGCCGAACAGGTTCTCGGTGAGGATCACGTCGAAGTCGCGCGGGCGGGTCAGCAGGTGCATGGCCATGGCGTCCACCAGCACGTGTTCGAAGGCGATGTCGGGAAACTCATCCGACAGCACCCGGGTCACCGTGCTGCGCCACAGGCGCGAGGTCTCCAGTACGTTGGCCTTGTCCACATGCGTGATACGACCGCTGCGTCCACGCGCCAGCGCCGCGGCGGTGCGGGTGACGCGCTCGATCTCGGTCACGCTGTAGCGACAGCCATCGAAGGCGCTGTCGGCGTCGCGGCGTTTCTCGCCAAAGTAGATGCCGCCAGTCAACTCGCGCACCACCAGAATGTCGACGCCTTCGATGATGGCGCGCTTGAGCGGCGCCAGATCCAGTGCAGACTTGTGCGGTTTCACCGGTCGCAGGTTGGCGTACACGCCAAGAAGCGCGCGCAGCTCCAGCAGCCCCTGCTCGGGACGCTTCGGCAGCGCCGGATCCGACCACTTCGGCCCACCCACAGCGCCCAGCAACACTGCATCGGCACGTTGGCACAGCGCCGCCGTTTCCTCAGGCAAGGGCTCGCCGCAGGCATCCAGCGCTGCGCCGCCGATCAGGCCGGTCTCGAACTCGAAGCGATGCCCGAAGGCCTCGGCCACCGCCTGCAGGCAGCGACGGCCTTCGGCGATCACTTCGGGGCCGATGCCGTCGCCGGGCAGCAACGCAATGGTGTGTGTTGTCATGGGATGTCCTTGAGCAAGAAAGATTTCAGTCCGCAAAGGACGCAAAGCACGCAAAGGAAGAGATCGAGAAGAGCGATTCCAGTTTTCGGTCGAAGCTCTCCGCGCCTGGGATCGTTCTCCTCGACCTTCTGCGTTCCGTTTGCGCACTTTGCGTTCTTTGCGGACTCATGCTTCTTGCCTTTCAGGCAACTCGAACGCCTCGATCTCGCGATCTGCCTCAAGCAGATAGCCCAGCGCATCAATGCCGCGCAGCAGGCACTGGCGAGCGAAGGGTTCGATGTCGAAGCCGATGCGCACGCCATCTGGCAGGGTGATGGCGCGGTCTTCGAGGTCGACCAGGATCTCGTTGCCGGCGAAGGCGGCGATGCGCGCGGTGTCGGTTGGGTCGACTTCAATCGCCAGCAGGCCGTTCTTCAGCGCGTTGCTCCGGAAGATGTCGGCAATGCGGGAGCTGATGACGACGCGGATGCCGAGGTCGAGCAGCGACCAGGGCGCATGCTCGCGCGAGGAGCCGCAGCCGAAGTTGCGACCGGCGAGCAGGATGCCGGCACCGCGGGCCTGGGCGGCGCGCAACGGAAAGTCCTCGCGTTCGTTTCCATCGGCGTCATAGCGCCAGTCATTGAAGGCATGCCTGCCGAGACCGCTGCGCTCGGTGGTGGTGAGAAATCGCGCCGGGATGATCTGGTCGGTGTCGATGTTTTCCTGCGGCAGGACGGCCAGCGGAGCGTTGACTCTGAGGAATGGCTTCATGCGGCTTGCTCCGATGCGAGTTGGGCGGGATCGGTGAGGTGGCCGGCGACAGCGCAGGCGGCGGCGACCGCGGGGCTGGCCAGCACGGTGCGAGCACCCGGTCCCTGGCGCCCTTCGAAGTTGCGGTTCGAGGTGCTGACGCAGAGCTGGCCCGGGGCGACGATGTCGCCGTTCATGGCGATGCACATGGAACAGCCGGGTTCGCGCCACTCGGCGCCGGCGGCGCGGAACACGGCATCCAGTCCTTCGTCCTCGGCGGCGCGCTTGACGACATCGGAACCGGGGACCACCAGCATGCGCAAGCCCTGGGCGACACGGCGTCCGCGCAGAACGTCGGCCGCGGCGCGAAGGTCAGAGAGGCGGCCATTGGTGCAGCTGCCGATGAACACCACGTCGACCCGGTGGCCGCGCAGCGACTTGCCCGCACCGAAACCCATGTAGTCGAGCGCGCGGCGTGCGCGCAGGTCGTCGGTAGCGGGCAGCGCGTCGTCGAACGTCGCCACCTGGCCGGGGTGCGTGCCCCAGGTGATGGTCGGACGCACGCGCGTGGCGTCGATCACCACTTCGCGATCGAAGTGCGCACCGGAGTCGCTCGACAGCCCACGCCAGCGCTCGACAGCGATGTCGAAGTCCGCCCCCTGCGGTACGCGCGGACGGTCGCGCAGCCATTCGAACGTGATCTCGTCCGGCGCGATCAGTCCGGCGCGCGCGCCCATTTCGATGGCCATGTTGCAAAGGGTCATGCGACCGTCCATATCGAGCGCGCGGATGGTGTCGCCGCGGAACTCGATGACGTGACCGCTGCCGCCGTCGACGCCGACCGCGCCGACGATGTGCAGCGTGAGATCCTTGGCGCTGACGCCCTCGGGCAGCCGCCCGCTGACCGTCACCGCCATCGCTTTCGGCTTGCGCTGCAGCAGGCACTGGGTGGCCAGCACGTGGCCGACCTCGCTGGTGCCGATGCCGAAGGCCAGCGCCCCGAAGGCGCCGTGGGTGGCGGTGTGCGAATCGCCGCAGACGATGGTCATGCCCGGCTGCGTCGCGCCCTGTTCCGGTCCCACCACGTGCACGATGCCGCGTTGGCCCGAGCCGAAACCGAGCAGCTCGATGCCGAACTCGGCACAGTTGCGTTCCAGCGCACCGGCCTGCTTTTCGCAGGCGGCATCGGCAAACGGCAGCGAGCCGTCGGCGCGTCGTGGCAAGGTCGGCGTCGCATGATCGAGCGTCGCCAGCGTCCGCTCCGGCCGTCGCACCGCCAGCCCCCGCGACTTCATCTCCGCAAACGCCTGCGGCGAGGTGACCTCGTGCACCAGGTGCAGGTCGATGTAGAGGACGGCAGGCGCGGCGCCGGTTTCTTCGCGGACCAGGTGGGCTTGCCAGAGTTTGTCGAGGAGTGTGGAGGTTCGAGTCATTGGATTTCAGTCCGCAAAGGACGCAAAGGGCGCAAAGGAAAGACAGGAATCATCGGTGGACGAACGAATGGAACATGGATCGAGACAACTGAGTCTCTTGCTCTCCTTTGCGATCTTTGCGTCCTTTGCGGACCCACGCTGTTTGCGAATGCATTTCGATACCCCTTCACGCCACATCCGCAAGCGCGCTGGCGCTGGCCGGTACTCGGTGCAACCACCCCCAGCGATCCTCCGTGCTGCCGTCGAACAGCCCGAAGAAACGCTGCTGCAGGGTGGCGGTGATGGGGCCGCGGGAGCCGTTGCCTACGATCAGGCCGTCGACCGAGCGCACCGGGGTGATTTCGGCGGCGGTTCCGGTGAGGAAGACTTCGTCGGCGGCGTAGAGAAACTCGCGCGGCAGCGGCTGCTCGACGATGCGGTGACCGAGATCGGCGGCGAGCTGGAACACGCTGTCGCGGGTGATGCCAACGAGGATCGAGGCGGCGGCGGGCGGCGTGTAGAGCACCCCCTTGCGCACCACGAACAGGTTCTCGCCGCTGCCTTCGCTGAGCAGTCCGTCGGCGCCGAGTGCGAGTCCTTCGCCGTAGCCGTGGCGCTTGGCCTCCTCGGCGATGAGCTGGCTGTTGAGGTACTGGCCGCCGGCCTTGGCGCCGGCGGGAAAGGTATTGGGCGCGGCGCGGTTCCAGCTCGACACGCAGGCGTCGATGCCGTGCTGCAGGCCGTCCTCGCCGAGATAGGCGCCCCACGGCGTGGCGATGATGGCGACGTGCACGGGCGAGTCCTTGGGCGCAGCGAGTCCGAAACCGCAGGCGCCGCGCAGGGCGATCGGGCGCAGGTAGGCGGCCTCCAGGTGGTTGGCGCGGATCACTTCATCGCAGGCGCTGGTTAGCGCACGCGCCGAAAACGGTATCGGCAGACGATAGATCGATGCCGAATAGAACAGACGCTCGATGTGATCGCTGAGCCGGAATATCGCCGGTCCGTCAGGCGTGGCGTAGCAGCGGATGCCCTCGAACACCGACGAGCCGTAGTGGATGGCATGGGCGCTGATGTGGATGTTGGCGTCCTGCCAGCGACACAGGCGGCCGTCGAGCCAGATGAATTCGGGGTGCTGGGGCATGCGTGTGTATTCTCTTTTCGGAATGTTCAGGCGGCGGCGTGCGCCGGGACGGCTTCGGCGCAGGCAGCGCGTCGTCGTTCGATGCGGTTGATCACCTCGATCAGCGCCAGGGCGCTGGCCTCGATGATGTCGGTGGAGACGGCGCGGCCGCGGTATTCGCGACCGTCGACCTCGACCTCGACGCGCGCCTCGCCCTGCGCGTCCTCGCCGGTGGTGAGCGAGCGCACGCGGTATTGGCGCAGGGTGACCGGGGTGCCACTGGCGCGTTC
>CAZGKE010000004.1:45580-53098 GCA_964526035.1 uncultured Gammaproteobacteria bacterium
CGGCGAACACCTGGTTCAGCGCGGCCTCTTCGAGCACGAAGCCGAGCTGGGTCAGGCGTTCGGCCAGCGCAGCGCGACCGCTGTGCTTGCCCAGCACCAGCTGCGAGCGCTCCACGCCGACATCCTCGGGACGCATGATTTCGTAGGTCTCGCGGTGGCGCAGCATGCCGTGCTGGTGGATACCGCTCTCGTGGGCGAAGGCGTTATCGCCGACGATCGCCTTGTGGCGCGCCACCGGATTGCCGGTGATGGCGACCAGCTGGCGCGAGGTCGGGGCGAGGCGCTCGGAGCGGATGCGCGTGGCCAGCCCGAAATGCGCGGCGCGCGTGCGCAGCGCCATGACGATCTCTTCCAGCGCGGCGTTGCCGGCGCGTTCGCCGATACCGTTGATGGTGCATTCGACCTGACGCGCGCCGTTGGCGACCGCAGCCAGGCTGTTGGCCACGGCGAGGCCAAGATCGTCATGGCAGTGGCTGGAAAGCACCGCGCGCTCGACGCCGCGCACGTGCTCGCGCAGGTACGCGAACAGGGCTCCGTACTCCTCGGGTACCGCGTAGCCCACCGTGTCGGGGACGTTGAGGGTGCTGGCGCCTGCCGCGATGGCGGCGCTGAACGCCTCGGAGAGGAAGGCGCGATCGGAGCGACTGGCGTCCTCTGCAGAGAATTCGACGTCGGCGCAGTGCGAACGCGCCAGCGCCACGCCCGCGGCGATGGCGTCGAGGACTTGCGCGCGACTCATGCGCAGCTTGTGCTGCATGTGGATGTCGCTGGTGGCGATGAAGACGTGGATGCGCGGCGCTTCGGCATCCTCCAGCGCGGCGGCCGCGCGCTCGATATCGCTGGCCTGGCAGCGAGCGAGTGCCGCCACGCCGGCACCACGCACTTCGCGGGCAATGGCTGCCACCGATGCGAAATCGTCGGGACTCGCCGCCGGGAAGCCGGCCTCGATCACGTCGACTCCAAGTTCGGAGAGGCTGTGCGCGAGCACGCGCTTCTGCGCTGCGGTCATCGAGCAGCCCGGCGATTGTTCGCCATCGCGCAGCGTGGTGTCGAAGATGCGCACGTGGTCGGTCATGGCGCGCGAGCCCCTGCAGCATGCGATGGCGTGGCCCGGATGCAGCCGAAGGTGGAATCCGGGGAGAGCGTGTCCCGGATTCCGCTGCGCTTCATCCAGGCTACGGGGGTAGGCTGCCTCACGCCGGCGCCATCCCGGGGACGCCGAAGGTCTGCTGGATGCACTCGCTGGTGTAGCCGTCGCGCTCGCTGACCAGCCACGCCTCGCGCACGTCGTAGAGGCGATTGAGCTGGCGCACCAGCACTTCAACCGGGCGCGCGTCGGCATCGATGTGCATGCTGAGTTCGACGCCGTCGCTCACGCTGCGCGTGTGCACCTCGTTCAGCGCAAAGCCGCGACGCTCGATGGTGCCCAGCACGCGCAGCAGGGCGCCTTCGCTGGGACGCATGCGGATGGTCAGTTCAGACGCCATGGGGGTTCTCCTCGATCAGCTGGTGGTTGGAACAGTTGGGCGGAACCAGCGGCCAGACGTTGGCCTGCCGGTCGATACGCGCGTGAAGCAGGAAGGGTCCCGGCGCGGCGAGCATGGCCTTGAGGCCGTCCTCGACCTGGTCGCGGCGCTCGATGCTCATGGCCTGGAAACCGAACACGCGGGCCAGTGCGGCGAAGTCGGGGTTGTCTGCGAGGTCGATCTCGCTGTAGCGCTCGGCGAAGAACAGCTCCTGCCACTGGCGCACCATGCCGAGCGCGGCGTTGTCGATCAGCAGGATCTTCACTGCCGCGCCATAGCGGCGTGCGGTGGCGAGTTCCTGGATGTTCATCATGATCGAGCCGTCGCCGGAGACGCACACCACTGGCGTGTCCGGGCAGGCCAGCTTGACGCCGATGGCGGCGGGCAGTCCGAAGCCCATGGTGCCCAAGCCCCCGCTGGTGAGATGGCGGTTGATGCGGCGGTGGATGCAGTGCTGCGCGACCCACATCTGGTGCTGGCCGACGTCGCAGGCGATCACCGTCTCGGCCGATGCCAGCTCGCTCAGGCGGCGCAGCATGGCCGGTGCGTAGACGCCTTCGCCGGGTGCGTCGTAGCGCGGCTGCGACGCCTCGCGCAGCTGGCGGCAGCGGCTGCGCCACAGGTCGATCGCCGGTTTCACCGCAAGCTCTGGGAGGATCGCCTTGAAGTCACCGATCAGGTGCACGTTGGCGTAGCGCAGCTTCGACACCTCGCTGGGGTCGGCGTCGATATGGATGACGCGCGCGCCCGGCGCGAAGCCGTCGAGCTTGCCGGTGGCGCGGTCGTCGAAGCGCGCGCCGATGCAGATCAGCAGGTCGGCTTCCTGCACCGCCAGGTTGGCGGCGCGCGTGCCGTGCATGCCGAGCATGCCGAGGAAGTCGGGATGGTTGGTTGGAATGCCACCGAGGCCCTTGAGCGTGCTCACCGTCGGGATGCCCGTGGCGTCCACCAGTGAACGCAGCGCGCCTTCGGCCTGCGCCAGTCCGACGCCGTAGCCGGTGTACAGCACCGGGCGCGCGCTGCCGGCGATCAGGGCGCGCGCACGCTCCAGCGCAGAGCGTTCGGCTTTCGGTGCTTCGGCATCGATGGATGGCGCGCAGAGCGGCCGCGCGACCGGGGTGTTGGCGACGTCCTTCGGCAGGTCGATCAGCACTGGTCCGGGTCGGCCGCTGCGGGCGATGCGGAAGGCTTCGTGGACGATGCCGGACAGAGCCTCGGCGTCGCGCACCAGGAAGCTGTGCTTCACGATCGGCAGCGTGATGCCGTAGGTGTCCACCTCCTGGAAGGCGTCGGTGCCCATCAGGCTGGTCGCCACCTGGCCGGTGATGATCACCATCGGCACCGAGTCGAGGTAGGCATCGGCGATGCCTGTGACCAGGTTGGTGGCGCCGGGACCGCTGGTGGCCATGCACACGCCGACGCGGCCGGTGTGGCGCGCGTAGCCGTTCGCCGCCAGCGCCGCACCCTGCTCGTGGCGCACCAGGATGTGGCGGATGTGCGAGTCCACCAGGGCGTCGTACACCGGCATGATGGCGCCGCCCGGATAGCCAAAGATCAGATCGACGCCCTCGGCTTCGAGCGCCAGCATCAGCGCGTCCGCCGCGCGGATCGTGACGGGCGCGGCGACAGGCAGTGGCGCGGTGCGGGCGGCGGCGGAAGTCATGCGCGGACACTCCGTAGGGCGGCATCTCCATGCCGCCGTTCGTGGGCTTGCAGCTGTCGATGTCGGCACGGGGGTGCCGACCTACGGATTGCGGACACGGCTCAGCTCGCTTTCGCCAGGGCGGGCTGCGCTGCCGGTGCGGCATCGCCGTCATCGAGCCACGGCATGCGCGCGCGCAGGCCGCGGCCGACGCTCTCGATCGGGTGGTCGAGGTCACGTTGCTTGAGCTGCTGGTAGCGGCCGCGTCCGGCCTTGTGTTCGCCGACCCACTCGCGGGCAAAGGTGCCGTCCTGGATCTCGCGCAGGATGGCGCGCATGCGCTCGCGGGTATGCGCATCGATCACCCGCGGGCCGCGCGTGAGGTCGCCATACTGCGCGGTCTCGGAAATGAACTTGTGCATCTTGGCCATGCCGCCTTCGTGCAGCAGGTCGACGATGAGTTTCAACTCATGCAGGCATTCGAAGTAGGCGACCTCGGGCTGGTAGCCGGCTTCCACCAAGGTCTCGAAGCCCATCATCACCAGCTCGGTGGCGCCGCCGCAGAGCACCGCCTGCTCGCCGAACAGGTCGGTCTCGGTCTCCTCGCCGAAGGTGGTTTCCATGACGCCGCCGCGGGTGCCGCCGATGCCGTGCGCATAGGCCAGCGCGATCTCGTGGGCCTTCCCGGTCGCATCCTGGTGCACCGCCATCAGGCAGGGCACGCCGCGACCTTCCTCGTACTGGCGGCGCACCAGCGCGCCGGGGCCCTTGGGCGCGACCAGGATCACATCGAGATCCGCGCGCGGCTTGATCTCGCCGAAGTGCACGTTGAAGCCGTGCGCGAACAGCAGCGCTGCGCCTTCGCGCGCGTGCTTCTCGACGATGTCGCGATAGAGCTGTGGCTGCGCCATGTCCGGGGTGAGCATGGCGATCACGTCGGCGCCGGCCACCGCCGCTTCGGGCGAGTCGGCCGTGAGGCCGTCGGCGCGCGCCAGGTCGAAGCTCTTGCCCGGTCGCGCGGCGACGATGACGTTGAAGCCGGCGTCGTGAAGGTTGCGGGCATGGGCGCGGCCCTGGCTGCCATAGCCGAAGATGACGATGGTCTTTTCGGCAAGCGCGGCGGGGTTGGCGTCGTCGATGCTGTAGTGCTTCATGCGGGTTCTCCAGGGCTGTCGATGGGGCTTGGGTCTTCGGTAGGAGCGGCGAAAGCCGCGATAGACGGTTCGAGGTCCTGTTCGGCGGCGCGCGCACCGTGGCCGGCCGGAATCCCTGCAGCCGCTCGAAATACCGGAAAAGCGGTGCAGGCGCCGGTCGAGGCGGAGCTGACCGTCGCCGCATACTTGGCCAGCGCCCCGCTCGCCGGCGGCGGCTCGGCCGGCTTCCAGTCGGGCGCGCGGCTGTCGATGTCTGCGGTTGTCGAGATCGTCCGCGTCTCGACATCGATCACGACGGGATCGCCATCGCGCAGCCGCGCCAGTGGTCCACCCAGCGCGGCTTCAGGACAGATGTGCCCGACCATGAAGCCGTGGGTGGCGCCGGAAAAGCGACCGTCGGTGATCAGCGCGACCTCGTTGCCGAGACCCTGGCCGACCAGGGCGGCGGTGACGGCCAGCATCTCGCGCATGCCGGGACCGCCGACCGGGCCTTCACCGCGGATCACCACCACGTCGCCGGCGCGGATCGCGCGCGCCTGCACTGCGGCGAACGCCGCTTCCTCGCAGTCGAACACGCGCGCGGTTCCCGAAAAGCGCAGACGCTCGTGACCAGCCAGCTTCACCACACAGCCTTCCGGCGCAAGATTGCCGTAGAGCACGCCAAACCCGCCGCGACTCTTCAGCGGCGCCGCGCAGTCGAGGATCACCTTCTGGCCCGCGGTTTCGTTGGCCAGTCCGATCTCCTCGAACAGCGATCGGCCGCTCACCGTCGGCGCATCGGCAAGATGCCCGCCGGCGCTCAGGCGTGCGCCGAGAAGCCGCGAGCCGCCGGCCAGATGCATGTCCGGTGCCATGTAGCGGCCGCCGGGCTTCAGGTCGGCGATGACCGGCGTGGACCGGCTGACTTCGTCGAACAGATCGAGCGACGTGTCGATGCCTGCCTCGCGCCCGATGGCGATCAGGTGCAGCAGGGCGTTGGTGGAGCCGGCGGTGGCGCTGACTGCGACCGCGGCGTTCCTGATCGAGGCGGGCGTCACGTAGCGGCGCGCGCTGATGTCGTCGGCGAGCAGCGCCATCACCCGCCGGCCGCACTCGAAGGCGGCCTGCGCCTTGGCTGGATCCGGCGCCGGGATATCGTTGCCCGCCATCGGTGCCAATCCCAGGAACGCGGTGGCCAGCGCCATGGTGTTGGCGGTGAACTGGCCGCCGCAGGCCCCGGCCCCGGGGCAGGCTTCGCGCTCGATGGTGTCGAGCTCAGCGTCGTCGATGCGTCCGGCGGCGTGCGCGCCGACCGCCTCGAACACGTCCTGGATGGTGATGTTCTTCTCGCAGTGGCGCCCCGGCAGGATGCTGCCGCCGTAGAGCATCAGCCCCGGCAGGTCGAGGCGCGCCAGCGCCATGGCCGCGGCGGGGATGGTCTTGTCGCAGCCGCACAGGACGACCAGGCCGTCGAGGCAATGGCCGGACACCGCCAGCTCGATTGAATCGGCGATCACCTCCCGCGACACCAGCGAGGCGCGCATGCCGGGCGTGCCCATGGCAATGCCGTCGGTCACGGCGATGGTGTTGAACTCGACTGCGGTACCGCCTGCGTCCTCGATGCCGCGGCGAACGTGCTGCGCGAGATCGCGCAGGTTGAGATTGCACGGCGACACGTCCGACCACGAATGCACCACCGCGATCATTGGCCGCTTCAGCGCCGCATCGTCGAGCCCGGTGGCGCGCAGCATGGCGCGGGCGGGGGCTCGATCGAAGCCTGATTTGATGCGGTCGCTTTTCACTTCATCTCCGTCGCAGGTGGCGACGGCCCGGATTTGCGAACCCCGAAAACGAAAAACCCCGCGCTGGTTGCCCGGCGCGGGGTTTGTGGTTTCCTGTGGGTTCGTTGTTTCCGGACCTAGGTCGCCATCCCGCACCTTGAGCGGCTAATAAGTACGAGTACGAGAATAAGGCCGGACGCCAGCGCGCCGACGAGCGGAAGCTCGGCGATGGAGTGCTGCGCGTTGGCGGGGGCATTGAACATGGGGCCGATGCTGTACTGCAACACGAGCGCTTGTCAACCCCCTGCCGGAATGTCTGGCGACATTCCGGCATGTTCAGGAGCGAAATGGAGATGCCGGATCGTCGCGCGGCACCTTATGGCGTGGCGTGCTGGAGGGGAGGAAGCCTCATGTCGAGCGGGCTTCCTCCCCTCTCCTGACGGGAGCGGGGTTGGAGTGAGAATCTGGCCGGAGCACGGGGCGACAGGCCTGCCACAGCCTTCGTGGCTGCGCCCCGTGATCGGTGAAGCGCATTCACGCGTACGGTGCCGAGCGATGTGCTGCATTGCGCCACCCACGCGACCGGTCCCACCTTGACCATCGCACCCGGGGGGGTAGGTTTGAAGCGTCGAGAACGACAGCGGAGAGGGAGGACACGCCATGATGCGCGTGCTGGTCGCGGTGATCGCGATGCTTGGAAGTCTGCCCACGTCGGCGCAGGCGCCTTTGTTCGGCGAGCCACCGCCATGCCCCGACTGCGCGCCGCCCGGCGATTTGCCGCCGGCCCTGGCGGTCGAAGAACAGTGGTTGATTGGCCCCAATGTTCGCGGCATTGCCGAAGTGCAGGACACCATCGTGGTGAGCGTGCCGGACGGTCCGGAGTTCGTTCTGAGTGCGCGGCGTTTCGAGCCCATCAGCGGCTTTGTCGTCGAGGGCGTAGGCGTGATCCCCGATCCGGAAGCGCCAGACTCTGCCTTGAGCTACAGTTGGTCGGGCGGCGGCGATGGGGCGCAGATGACGCTGACGGTCCGCGAAGGCAAGGTGTCCGCCACCATCCGAACTGCCGACAAGATCTACAGCCTCGTGGAGACGCCCGTGGGCACGCTGTTCCGCCAGCTCGACCCGGACCTGTTCCCGCCCAGTCTGTGTGCCTACGAATCGGTGGACGACAAATCGCTGCACGCAAAGCACCACCATCTGGATCGCCTGCTAGGGGAAATCGAGCCGTCGTGGAAGCCTGGCACCTTGCCGGTGCGACCCAAATACACTGACCAGATCGACGTGCTGGTGCTGCATACGCCGAACGTGCTGCAGCTTCCGGGCGTGGACCAGACCCAGCTCAACATGCGCATCGCGGAGTCATTCGACCAGCTCAATGGCGCGGTCCTGGATTCCGGCATCGTGTCGGTGCGGGTGCGCAACGTGGCGAGCTCGGG
>CAZGKE010000005.1:0-47570 GCA_964526035.1 uncultured Gammaproteobacteria bacterium
CCGCAGGCACCCACACTGCACGCGATGGCAGGCTGGTCGGGGCGCGACAACGAAGCAGGGCGCGCGCCGCTCAGCCCTGCAGGTCGGCTGTCCCACCTCGTGAGGTCGCGACGCCTTCGGTCCCCGCATTCGGATCCTCGAAGACGATTTCGTCGAGCTCGCCCTCCCATTTGGCCACCACCGTGGTGACCATCGCATCTCCGGTGATGTTGACCGCAGTTCGCACCATGTCAAGAAGGCGGTCGATGCCTATGATCAGGCTGATCGCCTCCACCGGCAGACCGACCTGATTCAGCACCATGGCCAGCATGATCAGGCCGACGCCGGGCACCCCGGCGGTACCGATCGATGCCAGGGTTGCCATCAGCACCACGGTGAGAATCTGGGCCAGATTGAGGTCGAGTCCGTAGACCTGGGCGATGAACACCACGGCGACACCCTGCATGATCGCGGTACCATCCATGTTGATGGTGGCGCCCAGCGGTACCGTGAAGCTGGCCACTGAGTTGTTCACGCCGATCTTCTTCTCCACGGTGCGCAGGGTGACCGGGATGGTGGCGTTGCTGCTGGCAGTGGAGAACGCGAACAGCTGCGGCGTGCGCATCTTGCGCAGGAAAATGAACGGGTTCAGCCCGGTGAGGGCCTTGAGCAGCAGCGGATAGGTGATGAAGGCATGCAGCAGCAAGGCCACCAGCACCAGCAGGAAGTACCAGGCCAACGGGGCAAACGCGGACAGGCCCGTTTCTGCGGCAAGTTTTGCGATCAACGCGAACACGCCGTATGGCGCGAGCTTCATCACGATGTCGACCAGCTTCATCACCACTTCGTTCCAGTCCTCGAACTGGGCCGACAGACGGCGCCCGGTCTCGCCGGTCAGTACCAACGCCAGCCCGACCAGAATGGCGAAGACGATGATCTGCAGCATGTTGCCTTCGGCCATGGCCTGCACCGGGTTGCGCGGCACCATGTTGATGAGCACATCCTGGATGGAAGGAGCCACCGGCGCCGCGAACTCGCCGACCGCAAGTTCCGTGTCCTTTCCAGGGCCGACCAGCAGGGCGAGTGTGAGCGCGAAGGTGACCGCGAGCGCGGTAGTGGCGAGATACAGGGCAAGCGTGCGCAGGGCCAGTCGGCCAAGGCGGGCCGGGTCGCTGAGTTTGCTGGTGCCGGTCACCAGCGACACGAACACCAGAGGCACCACCAGCATCATCAGTCCAGCGATGAAGATCTGTCCGACCGCACGGAACAGGCCGTCGGTCAGCCACGCGTGCACCGACGGCTCTGCCTGACCGGCGAGATTGACCAGGGCACCGACCACGGCACCCGCCACCAGGCCGATGATGATCTGTGCGCTCAGCGAAAGTCTTCGCGGTGCGGTCTCGGTCATGCCTTGTTCCTCGGGCGTCGGGGTGCCGATTATAGGCGCTGCGTCATGGGCTGCCCGCAACGTCGGACTCAACGCGATTGCGTCCTTTCCGCTTTGCCTCATAAAGGGCGACATCCGCGCGCTTGACCAGATCGGTGGCGTCGGTCGCTGTGGCGGGCGTGATGCAGGCGGCACCAGCGCTGATGGTCATGACGTTTGCGTTCTGCGGCGGGCCCGCTGGCAGCGCCAGACGCTCGATTGCCGCGCGCATCGACTCGGCCAGCAACAGTGCGCTGGCAAGGTCGGTCCGAGGCAGGACCGCGGCAAACTCCTCTCCGCCGAAGCGAGCCAGCAGATCGCTGCTGCGCTGCGTGCACCCAGCCAGAGCGGTGGCAATCTCGCGCAGACACGCGTCGCCGGCCAGGTGGCCGTGGACGTCGTTGAAGTCCTTGAAATGGTCAACGTCGAGGAGGATCACCGACAGCGGTTCCTCAAGGCGCTGCATGCGCCGCCATTCGGCGTCCAGCACCTCTTCGAAGCGGCGTCGGTTGGCGATGCCTGTGAGGCTGTCGAGTTGACTGATCTCCTCAAGCTGCCGGTTCGCTTCGCGCAGCTGCCTGTTGGCAGCCTCGGCCGCTTCGTGCGCCAACTCGACGCGTCTGGTTTCTGCGCCCAGCTCGGCAGTGCGCGCCTGCACCTGCTGCTCGAGCTGTTCGCGCGAGCGGGTTTCAATGTCGAGCTTCTCGCGCCTGAGCAGATTGATCCTGTCGCCCAGCGCAAAGGCCAGCAGCAGCATTTCCAGTGCTGAGCCGATCTGTGCGCCGTACAGCGTGACGAACACGCGGGGCAGTAGACCAAAAAAGGTCATCACGTAGGCGATGACGCCCAGGACCAGCGCCGAGCAGGCGATCAGGTAGAAGCGCGCAGGCAGATAGCCCCGCCGCAACGCCACGATGCCCGCCGGCAGGTAGATCAGGCTGGCGAACAGCGCAGCCAGCGCGAGCAGGTTGCTGGCCAGCCACCACTGTCCCAGTGCGCCCGACGTTGCAGCCGTCAACGCGAGTGCGGAAATGCCGTGCAGCGCGTAGTGAAACGGGGGGCTGTTGCGCTTGAGCTCGAGAAACACCTGCACAAAGCGATTGCCGGTAAGCAGCGCGGCGACGATCAGAACGAAGCTGCTGTGGATGTTCCATCCCGTCGCGTTGGGCCAGAGCAACTCGAAGCCGATGCCGGCGCGCGCCACCCAGATCATTCCAAAGCTCCCGGCGTACAGCACGTACCAGAAATACACGCGATCGCGCACGACGAAGCCAAGGAACAGGTGGAACAGTGCCAGCGCGAGGATGAGCCCGCCGTAAATGCCGTTCAACAAGCTGAAGCGGCGCAGCCAATCGCTGAAGTCGCGCTCACTCTGCAGGCCGTCAACGAAACGAACGGGGGCCAGATAGCCGTCGAAGCGGCCATCGAAACGCAGCAGCAGCGGGTAGCCGTCGTGGCTGGGCAACGGCAGCGAGAGGAAGTCGCTGGGCACGCTGCGTTCGCCGATGGTGAGGCTGGTGCCGGTGCGCGAGAAGACGCTGCCGTCGGTGGCGAATACCTCCACCTGATGCCAGAAGCGGCCGGGTCTGAGCAGCAGCGGTTCGCCCTGATCGAGGCCGTCAAGGTCCAGCCATGCCCACCAGATCCGGTTCTGTTCGGCGCGCTGCAGCGAAAACGGAACCACGCTGTGCGCCGGCGGTCGACGAGGAAGTGCATGCGCCTGCAGCGACGCTTCGGCATCGGGCAGGACACGCAGGCGCTGCAGGGTCTGGTCAGCGTCCAGGGGTTGGGCAAGCGCTGCCCCGGCGGCCCAGCCCAGGATCAGCACAGCCAGCCAGCGAAGCGATCTCAAGTAGCGTCCTGCGACGGCAGCGATGCCACCCATTCGAGAACAGCTTCGGGTGGTCGTCCAATCACGGCGTCCGTCCCGACTTTCACGATCGGGCGCTGCAACAGATGCGGATGGGCGGCGATCGCTTCGAGGATGCGAGAGTCCGGGCACGAAGGGTCGTCCAGTTGCAGTGCCAGATACTCCGGACTGTCACTGCGCAACATCTCGCGCGCGGGTCGGCCCAGCGCGGCATGCAGGGATCGCAATGTGTCGAGATCCGGCGGAAATGTCAGGTACTCGATGATCCTCGGTTCGATGCCGTATTCGCGCAGAATTTCGAGTGCGGCGCGCGATTTGGAGCAGCGTGGGTTGTGAAACAGGGTGCAGGAGCGCATCGATGGGTTTTCGGCTTGTGTGCCGGTCATCTTAGCCCGGAAATTTCATGAGCTCGCGCGATGACCGCGAGAGCGTGTGAGATTCATGAAGCATGCGGGCTAGCGCATGGCCGGTGAGCAGCGATGGACGGTTACGCTGCAAAGGACCAGGAGGTGCCCGCTCCGACCTGCTGCGCGTGTCTGCCGACTGCCCTGGTTTTTCTGCATCGGGCTACACTCGCGCCATGGTTCCGCTGGTCGACAGTCATTGCCATCTGGACGTGCCGGAGTTCGACGCCGATCGCCTGGAGGTGCTGGCGCGGGCGCGCGCGGCCGGTGTGCATGTGCAGGTTATCCCCGCCATTTGCCGCGCTTCATGGCCTGCGCTGCGCGCGCTGTGCGCGGCCGAGTCTGGCCTGTTTGCCGCCTACGGAATGCATCCGATGTTTCTCGATGAGCATTGCGATGGGGACGTCGATGCGCTCGCCGACTGGCTGCGGGAATCCCCTGCTGTAGCCGTGGGTGAGTGCGGACTGGACAACTACATCGACCACCCGCGGCTCGACCGTCAGCACTCGCTGTTCGAGGGGCAACTCGCCGTCGCCCGCGAGTTCGGCCTGCCGGTGATCCTGCACGCGCGACGCGCGATCGATGCAGTGATCGCTTCGCTGCGTCGGATCGGCGGGCTGCGCGGCGTGGTGCACAGCTTCGGCGGCAGCGCGCAACAGGCGGAGCAGCTGTGGCGCATGGACTTTCATATCGGCATCGGCGGGCCGGTGACCTACCCGCGGGCCAAGCGGCTTCGCTCCTTGGTGGCCTCGATTCCGGCGGAGAGCCTGCTTTTGGAAACCGACGCGCCGGATCAGCCGCTTGCGGTTCATCGAGGGCAGCGCAACGAGCCCTGCCGCCTGCCGGAAGTGTTGGCAGAGGTCGCGGAGCTGCGCGGCACGACCCAGGAGGCGCTCGCCGAGCAGCTGTGGCGCAATGCTCGCGACCTGTTCGCATTCCCCGATTCTGCCCCGTAGTGCCCAAGGCCGCTCTGTCGGGCAGGACCGCGGAACTACGTTGCGCAGCGTTCGCGACTGTTTGCGGTGCTGCTCGCGGTATTCCTACCAGTGGATTCCGCGCATCAGCGCCGCAAACGCCATCTGCTCGTTCGACGGCTGCACCGGCTCCGCGCCCTTTTCACCCTTCGCGGCGGAGGAGTCCGGGAACAGGCGGAAAGCGGTGTTCATCATCACCTCCCAGACTTTCGGTGCCAGCGCATACAGCACGGCGCCGAAGATGCCGAGGCGGGTGGCGATGCGCCCCGGTCGTTCGATGATGGCGCGCACCACCAGGTCGGCGGCTTCGTCCGGACTCAGGGTGGGCACGCTCTGGTAGATCTTGGTGGGCGCGATCATGGGCGTGCGCACCAGGGGCATGTTGATGGTGGTGAACACGATGTTGTTGTCGGAGAACTCCGCCTGCGCGCAGCGAGAAAACGCATCCAGCGCCGCCTTGGAGGCGACATAGGCGGAAAAGCGCGGTGCGTTCGACAGGACCCCGATGGAGGAGATGTTGATGACGTGCCCGGCACGACGTTCGGTCATCGACGGCAGGCAACCCATGATCAGTCGCAGCGAGCCGAAGTAGTTGAGCTGCATGGTGCGCTCGAAGTCATGGAAGCGGTCATAGCTCAACGCGATCGATCGTCGGATCGAGCGGCCGGCATTGTTGATCAGGATATCGACATGGCCGTGGTCCTTCATCACCTGCGCAATGAGGTCATCGCAGCTCGACAGTTCGGCGAGGTCGGCGCTGTAGGTGTAGGCCTCGCCGCCGAGCGCCTCGATCTCGGCCTTGGTGGCGTCGAGCTCTTCCTGCTTGCGTGCCACCACGATGGTCTTGGCGCCGGCCTGTGCCAGCTTGAGCACGGTGGCCTTGCCGATGCCGCTGGTGCCGCCGGTGACGATGACCACCTTGCCCTTGACCCGACCGGCAAGAGAGCGGTCGACGTGCAGGTCGGGGTCGAGGTGGCGTTCCCAGTAGTCCCAGAGCCGCCAGGCATAGTCTTCAAGCCTCGGTACCGAGATCTTCGAACCCTTCAGGGCTCGCTCCACCTCGCGGGTGTCGAAGCGGGTCGGGTAGGTGACGAACTTCAGCACGTCGCGGGGGATGCGATATTCGCGCAGCAGCACCGCGATCAGGCGTCGCACCGGCGGCAGATTTCCGACTGCCTGCTTCACCATCGGCGGCACGAAGGCGAACATTCGGGCGTCGACGCGCATGGTCATCAGCGGCGCATGACCGGCGCTGGCGAAAATGTTCAGCACCTCGCCGACGCGCATTGGCTGCGGATCCACGAGATGGAAGCAGCCGCCGTCGAGGCCCGGCTTGTGGGCGATGTGATCCATGGCGTCGGCGACGAAGTCGACCGGCACCACATTGATGCGGCTGCCCTCGATGCCGATGGTCGGCATCCACGGCGGCAGCATTTCGCGCATGCGCTTGATCAGGGTGAAGAAATAATAGGGTCCGTCGATCTTGTCCATCTCGCCGGTCTTTGAGTGGCCGACGACGATGCCCGGGCGATAGATGCGAAACGGCCGCTTGCATTCGTTGCGCACGATGCCTTCGGAATCGTGCTTGGTGCGGAAGTAGGGGTGATCCAGGCCTTCTGCTTCGTTGAACATGTCCTCGCGGAACATGCCGGGGTAGAGGCCGGCGGCGGCGATCGAGCTGACGTGGTGAAAACAGCCCGCGTTCAGCGCTTCGGCCAGCTGCACTGCGTTGCGGGTGCCGTCGACGTTGGCCACCATCTGACTTTCGGCGTCAGCCTCCATGTCGTAGATGGCTGCCAGATGGAAGAAATGACGGATCTTGCCCTTCAGCGACTTCAGGCTGGCTGCAGTCAACCCCAGCTTCGGCTTGCTCAGGTCACCGCTGATGCCGACCAGGCGCTTGGAGTCGACGCCCAATCGCTGGCGCAGGGCATCGAGCTTTTTCTGGGAGCCGCGCCGCACCAGCACATAGATGGTGCCCTTGCGCTTCAGCAGGTTGGCGATCAGATGACGTCCGATGAAGCCGGTGCCGCCGGTGACGAAGTAATTCATTGAGGCTCCCCCGGGAATGAATGCAGCGCTTGGTCCGGACCATAAGATAGCCGCGTGGACTGCCCATGCCTAGGGAAGCTCCTGACAAGTCCTCGCGCCCTGCGCCGGGGGCGGTCTGGAAAGCTCCTCGGCGCATGCCGTTTGGCCCCATCGACATTGCGTTGACCCCCGCAGCGGCCGCGTGCTAGAAACGGCTCCGGCGCAGCGGGCGCCCTTTGGCAGTCTGGAGAGCGGGCAATGGCGGACCTCAAGACCGAATTCGAAGAAGCGGCGAAGAAGGCCATGAACCTGGCCGAACGTCCGGACAACGACACCCTGCTGCGAATGTATGCGCTCTACAAGCAGGGTTCTGCCGGGGACGTATCCGGCCCCAAGCCCGGCTTTTTCGATTTCGTCGGCACCGCCAAGTACGAGGCCTGGGCCAAGCTGGCCGGGACCTCCGAGGACGAGGCGATGAAGAAATACGTCGACCTGGTCAACAAGCTCACGGGCTGAGGCCGCGGGCCCCGCGTGTGGCCACCAATACCCGCCAGCGTATCCTGGATACCAGCCTCGTCCTGTTCAACGAGCAGGGTGAGCCCAATGTCACCACCAACCATATCGCCGACGAACTGGAAATCAGTCCAGGCAACCTTTACTACCATTACCGCAACAAGGACGACATCGTCGAGCACCTGTTCGCCCGGTTCGAGGCGCGCATGGACGAGGTGCTGGTGCTGCCGGGCGAGCGTCTGCCGGACCTCGAGGACATCTGGCTGCAGCTTCACATGGTGTTCGAATGCATGTGGGACTATCGCTTCGTCTACCGCGACCTGGTCGACATCCTCAGCCGCAACCGCAAGCTGCGGGCGCACTTCGGCCGCATTCTGCGGCGCGCCTCGGTCAACGCGCGTGGGGTCCTGAGCGGTCTTGCGAAAGCCGAGATCCTGCGCGCCAGTGCGGCGGAGATCGACGCCACCGCCGACAACATCCTGCTCATCTCCACCTTCTGGCTCAACTTCGACGCCGTTCGCCAGGGCCGCATCGGCCACGTCGACATCGACCTGCGCGGCGGCATCTTCCAGGTGATGATGCTGCTGGCGCCGCTGTTGCGCGACGCCGAGCGCGTGCATCTGCACCGCCTCGCCGCCGCCTACCGGAAATGAAAACGCCCCGGGCATGCCGGGGCGTTTCGTTTCACGTGACTTACCTGCTCAGCGACTTGATCTGCCGATTGAGCTCGGTGACGCGCACGGTGAGCTCCTGGATTTCGGCGCGCGACGGAACGCCGAACCTGTTCAGAACGCCGCCGACCACGTTCTCGACCGTGCTGCCGGCACGCTCGAAGCCCTTTTCGACGCGCTTGCGCACCGGCACCAGGATGTCCTTGAAGCCCTTGTTGACGTCCTTCGCGACGGTCCTGGCCATCTTCTCCGATCGGTTCTGCAAGGTCTTGCCCTCGCTGACCAGACTTCCGAAGGTGGAGCGGCCCTTCTGCTGGGCGATGGATACGGCGCCGAGTCCGGCCAGCCACATGTCGCGGGCGAGGTCGGTGCCGTTGCGGTTCGGGGTGCTGCGGGTGCGGGTCTGCTTGCTCATGGAGTCTCTCCGGTCTGGGTTCGCGCTGCGTGGCGCTCGCCGCGAACACTAGCCACGGCCTCTAGAACAATCACACTACGCTTGCCTCGCGTCGCGCCATTGCGGATGCTTGGCGCCGGACCACAGCGGAGTGCGCGACATGGGCAGATCCTGGACGGCCTTTCCTCACCCGGACAAGGCCTTCGACTACAGCGGCACGAAACTGCAGAAGGCCTGGGGCGAACTGCATTGCGGCGACCAGGAGCCTTTTCCAGACGAGGCGCGACTGCAGGAGTTGCTCGCTGCAGCCGGGAAGGGCGGGAAGGCGCCGGCTTCGGGCAGGGCTGCGGAAACGCTGCAGGATGCCTGGCGTGCCTTCCACCGCGGCGACTTCCAGCAGGCGGTGGAACTGGGTGAGTCCCTGGGCGTGGCAGGCGCCACGGTCGCCAACAAGGCCGAGGGCATTCACGCCGTTTACCTGGTCGACGACGACAAGACGAAGCTCAAGCATTTCATGAACTGCGTGGAGCGCGCCGAGGCTGCCATGGCGGCGCTGCCGAAGGACGCCAACGCGCACTACTTCCGGGCCTTTGCGCTGGGTCGCTACAGCCAGGGCATCTCCATCACCAAGGCGCTGTCGCAGGGGCTGGCCGGCAAGGTCAAGGAAAGCCTCGACCTGGTCCTGAAGCTCGCCCCGAAGCACGCCGAGGCGCATATCGCACTTGGCCTGTACCACGCCGAGATCATCGACAAGGTCGGCGCCATGATCGGTGGCCTGACCTACGGCGCCAAGGCGGCAACCTCGATGGAACATCTCGAGAAGGCGCTGAAGCTCACTCCGAAGGCACCGATCGCCTGGATCGAGTTCGGCAACGGGTTGATCATGTTGCACGGTGACAAGAAGCTGGGCGAGGCGGAGAAGGCATACGCCAAGGCTGCGGCGATCAAGCCGATTGACGCCATGCAGGCCCTTGATGTGGCTTATGCCAGGGAGCAACTGGAGGACTGAAGCCCTCCCACAGGCAAGAAGGTCCGATGCCCCGAGGGCTGGCTTCCCGGAGGCAAGAAGGCCCGGAGCCCCTTGTGGGAGCGGCCTCAGCCGCGACCGTTCGGGTGGTTCGATGCGTTGCGCGTCGGGGGCAGAGTCAGAGCGTCTCCACGCGCGCGGCGCAGATGAAGTCATTCTCGGACAAGCCGCCGACGTCATGGGTGCTGAAGAACACCCTGCAGCGGTTGTAGCCAACTGCCAGATCGGGGTGGTGGTCTTCGCGATGGGCTACCCACGCCACTGCGTTCACGAACGCCATGGTGTGGTGGTAGTCCTTGAACTCGAAGGTCTTGGTGATGCCGTCGCCGCTGCGCTCCCAACCGGACAGCAACGCGAGCATGTCGTCAGCGCGTGCTTCGTCGACACGATGCTCTTCGCCGCGGCGTGGGGAGCAGCGTAGTGCGGCCATCGCTTCAAGGGTAGGCATTGTCAGATCTCCGTCGACAGTTGGGTACGCGAGTCTACTTGGCCCATCCTGGCCAGGCCATGACGTCGTTCACTGGGCAGCAGGGATGAGCCGCTACAATGGCGACCATGCCAACGAAACCACAGACATGATCAATATCAGCCCCGTCGCCCAGCAACACTTCCAGCGTCTGATCGAGCAGCAGGACGAACCCGGTCTCGGCATCCGCCTGAGCGCCCTGCGGGGCGGGACGCCGGCCGCCGACTGCCATCTGGAGTTCTGCGGCGCTGCTGACCTTGCCGGTGACGAATGGGCGCTCGACTGCGAAGGCTTCACGCTCTGGGTCGAGGCGGGCAGCGTGAGTTTTCTCGACGGCGCCGAAATCGATCTGCGCGAAGAAGGTGCGGGCAGCGCCCTGAGTATCCGGGCGCCGCGGCTCAAGGGCGATGTGCCCGGCGCCGAGGCCAGCCTGGTGGAGCGCGTTCGCTACGTGATGGACGCCGAGATCAATCCCGGCGTCGCCTCGCACGGCGGCCGCGTTCACCTCGAAGAAGTCCGTGCGGACGGCACCGTGGTGCTGCGCTTCGGCGGCGGTTGCCACGGTTGCGGCATGGCTGACGTAACGCTCAAGCAGGGCATCGAGAAGACCCTGATGACGCGCATCCCGGAAATCACTGCAGTAGTGGACGCCACCGATCACAGCACCGGCGCCAATCCGTATGTGGCGCGGGTGGGGTAGGTTGGTATCGGCTATCAGCCATCAGCAACAGCTCGCGGCGTGACGCCGCGAGGCATGTCAGGAGGGACGCATGAGCTCGTAGTGCGGCAACCCATGGTGCCGTTCTTTGGCGCGTGGGTTGGCGATGTCGATACAGGCGACCCGGAGGGCCGCCGCCACACCGTTCACTTGAACTCGCGAAGATCCTTCAGATCGCCCTTCTGGCGCGCATAGAACGCAGCCAGGTCGCGGATGTCGCGGTCGCTCAGGGTGGCCATGAAACCGGCCATGATGGCGTTGTCGCGCTCGCCGGACTTGTATGCCCGCAGGGTGTGCACGAGATAGTCCTCGTACTGACCGGCGAGTTTGGGGTAGCTGGGATCGGTGGAGGTATTGCCGTCGGTACCGTGGCAGGCCTGGCAGATCTGGGATTTCTGCTGACCGGCTACCGGGTCACCGGCATGAACCGCACCGACAGAAGCAAACAGGGTGAACGCCAGCAGGGGAGCGAACTTCATTCTGCGGCCTCCTTCAGGCTGGACAGGAAGGCGGAAATGTCGGCGATATCCTCATCGCTGAGCGACTCGCCCTGTGCCCGCATGGTCGGGTGCGGGCGCAGCCCGTCGCGGTAAAGGTTCAGTGAATCGACAAGATACCGGTAGTTCTGGCCGGCGATCTTCGGCACGTGGTAGTGCGGATAGACGTTCTTGTAGCCGGGAACGCCGTGACAGCCGGTGCAGGTGTAGGCCTTGATCCGGCCCTGCTCGATGTCGCCCTCGTTGGCTGTCGCCAGGCCGGACAGCGCGAGGAGAAGCACGAGCAAACTGGGTGTGACGTTCGGTCGCATCATTTGAGAGCGTCGTTGAATGGGATTCGGTGAAAGGAGGGCGCCGGCAGCCGCGGCAAGGCGCGGAAGTATAGCGGCGACGATGCGTTCCCTGCCAGCGGACCGTTCCGGATGCTGCCCGACGGCTGCCGGCGCAGCCGATGGTGGTGATCGTCGGCCTGGCTTGGCACAATCGTCGGCCTGTTCCGCGGAATGCCGAGTCGATGTCCTACCTAGCTCTCGCCAGAAAATGGCGGCCGCGGCGGTTCGCCGAACTGGTCGGCCAGGAACACGTTGTGCGGGCGCTGGGCAATGCGCTGGACAGCGGTCGACTGCACCACGCCTTCCTGTTCACCGGTACCCGTGGCGTCGGCAAGACCACCATCGCGCGGATCTTCGCCAAGTCACTGAACTGCGAGCGCGGCGTGTCGTCGGAGCCATGCGGTGAGTGCAGTACCTGTGTCGAAGTCGACGCCGGACGCTACGTCGACCTGATCGAAATTGATGCTGCCAGCAACACCGGCGTGGACAATGTTCGCGATCTCATCGAGAAGGCGCAGTACTCACCGAGTCGTGGCCGCACCAAGGTCTACCTGATTGACGAGGTGCACATGCTTTCCAAGCCCGCCTTCAACGCGCTGTTGAAGACGCTTGAGGAGCCGCCCGGACACGTCAAGTTCCTGCTCGCCACGACCGACCCGGACAAGCTGCCGGTGACGGTGCTGTCGCGATGCCTGCAGTTCAACCTCAAGCGGTTGAGCCTGGAGCAGATTGCTGGACAGATGCAGTCCATCCTCGCTGCCGAAGGCATCGAGTCGGAAAACGGCGCCGTCGCGGTGCTGGCTGAGGGCGCCGACGGCAGCCTGCGCGATGGCCTTTCCCTGCTCGACCAGGCCATCGTGCACGGTGGCGGCCGGGTGCTGGAAGCGCAGGTGCGGGACATGCTTGGCAGCATCGATCGCGACCGTGTCCTGGTGCTGATCGACCATCTCGCCGCAGGCGACGGCGGCAAGCTGCTCGACGAGGTGGAATCGCTGGCCGAGCTGTCGCCTGATTTCGCCGCCGTGCTGAGCGGAATTGCCGAGGCGCTGCATCGTATGCAGCTCGCCCAGCTGATGCCGGAGCGTGCCCGCAGCGACGCGCTGGCACCGGCCATCAGCGCGCTCGCTGCTCGCGCGAGTCCCGAGGAAGTCCAGCTTTGGTACCAGATGGCGATCGCCGGGCGCCGCGATCTTTCCCTGGCGCCGACGCCGCGCACCGGTTTCGAGATGGCGCTGTTGCGTATGCTCGCGTTCCGGCCGGGCGGTGCAACGCCGGAGCGCAAGACCCCCACTGCAGCGCCGCTGCGCAACCATGCCGGACCGACACAGGTGCCGAAGACCGCTGTAGCGACTCCAGCCGCCATGATCCGCGAGGTGCACGCACCGCTGGCCGAGTCCCTCGAAGTCGATCAGGACAGCTGGCCGAGTCTACTGGAGTCTTGCGAGCTGGCCGGGCCCAATCGGGTGTTTGCATCCCACACGCTGTTCCTGTCGCTGCAAGGTGATCGACTTGCGGTGGCCTTGCGCGCCGACGATGCGCACCTGCGCAGCCCGCGTGCGGAAGCGGCGCTTGCGAAGGCCTTGAGCACACGACTGGGTCGGCCGCTCAAGCTCAGCGTCGAACTTGCCGAAGGCGAGGGTGAAACCCTTGCCGAGCGCGAGGCGCGCCTTTCCGACAACCGCCACCGCGCCGCTCTGGATGCCGTCGATTCGGACCCCGTGGTCGCCGCGCTCAAACGGAATCTTGGCGCCCGGGTCATTCCCCAATCCGTGAAGCCTTTGGATTAACGCCATGATGAAAGCACAGATTGCCGGTCTCATGCAGCAGGCCAAGAAGATGCAGGAGGCCATGGAGAAGGCCCAGGAGGAGCTGGCGCGGGCCGAGGTTGTGGGCCAGGCGGGAGGAGGCATGGTCACGGTCACCATGAACGGTCGCCACGAAGTGCGCAGGGTCGAGATTGATCGTCAGCTGTTCGCCGACGACGCCGAGATGGCGGAAGACCTGGTCGCTGCAGCCATCAACGATGCGGTGAACCGGGTTGCCGAGCTCAGCCGCGAGCGCATGGCCGGTCTCGGCGCGGGCATGAACCTTCCACCTGGCATGAAGTTGCCATTCTAAGAATATGAAACATTGAGCTTTTCACCGCTGCTATCCGAGCTGATCGAGGCGCTTCGCGCGCTTCCAGGGGTGGGTCAAAAGACCGCTCAGCGCATGGCGTTCCAGCTGATCGAGCGTGATCGCCATGGGGCGCGGCGGCTGGCCTCGGCGCTGGTCGCCGCGGCTGACCGCATCGGGCATTGCGAGCGCTGCCGCACTTTCAGCGAGAACCGCCTGTGCGCCACCTGCCAGGCTTCAGGTCGCGATGAAGCCATGCTCTGCGTGGTGGAGACGCCGGTCGACCAGCTCGCCATCGAAACCGCGACCGGCTACCGCGGTCGCTACTTCGTGCTGCTGGGTCGCCTGTCGCCGCTGGATGGACTTGGGCCGGCCGAACTGGGCATGGACCTTCTCGCGCGGCGCCTCGCCGAGGGCGAAACCCGGGAAATGATCATCGCCACCAATCCCACCGTCGAAGGCGAAGCCACCGCGCACTATCTCGCGCAGATTGCCCGCGGCGCCGGAGTCCAGGCCACCCGCATCGCCCACGGAGTGCCCATCGGCGGTGAACTCGAGTTCGTCGATCGCGGCACTCTTGCGCACGCCTTTGGAACCCGCCACCAGGTCGAAGTCTGAGGAACCCCATGTCCAATACGCTCTTTGCCAAGATCATCCGCCGCGAGATTCCCGCGGATATCGTCTTTGAAGATGATGAGGTGCTGGCATTCCGCGACATCAACCCACAGGCGCCGGTGCACGTGCTGTTCATTCCGAAGAAGCCGATCGCCACGCTTGACGATCTGATCGTGGCCGATGACCCACTGGTGGGTCGGCTGGTCCGCGCGGCGGCAGAGTACGCGCGTCGCGAAGGCCTGGCGGACACGGGCTATCGCACCGTGATCAACTGTGGCGATGACGGTGGCCAGACCGTCTACCACCTGCATTTGCACCTGCTTGCCGGTCGCCGCCTGGAGTGGCCTCCGGGTTGAAGCTACCAGTGGATGATGCGCGGCCCCCAGATGCCGGGCACGAAGTGCGCACGCGCGTGCCAGCGGTAGCCGCGGTCGGGCACCCGTTCCGACCACAGGTAGACGGTATCGGCCTCGACTGCCGGATAGCGATATTCGTATTCACCGACCTTGCCTGTCTCGAATCCGACCAGCGTGCCGGCAATGGTGATGTCACGGCCCTGCTCGAAGATGGCTGGATCGTAGAAGCGGTCGCGACAGGCAAGGAAGCGCCCCAGCGGTTCGTAGTCCCAGCGTGGCCGCGCCACCATGTCGAGCGGACGTCCAAGGATTTCAAAGCAGGTCCGTTCTGCCTCCGGCACCACCGAGACAATGCTGCCGCCCCAGCGCACTCGTTCGCCTGTGGGGCCAGCCTGGTCCGGCAAGCTAGCGGCAAACTGTCCCTGCAGCGGTTTCGGCGCGCTGGCGCAGGCCGCAAGCCCGAGCGCCAGAACAATGGCCAGGCTGGTGGAAACGAACGGGGATGTGTTCACGATTGACCTCGAGGTTGCGGGAGACAATTCACTCCGGGGTGACTGCGCGTCGCGGCCGGTAGCCCCGAATCTTCTGGCGCAGTTCAGCGACGGCTTCCGCCGATGGATCGCTGGTTGCGTACCTGAGACCGATAAACCGTTTACGAAGTTCGTCAAGGGTCGATGCTTCATGCGGGAGACTGCGCGCTGCGCGCCCCAGCCATTCTTCCGGCCCTTCGTTGTGCCGCCGCGGTACGCCCGCCGCGGCCAGGCGCTTGCCGAGCAGCCGCCAGTGGCGCAGCAGCGGATCCTCGCTGCGGTGCGTGCCGCGCAGCGCCAGCGCCACCCAGGCCAGGGACAGGGTCGCGAATGCTGCCACCAGCGCCAGCCCCAGATCACGCCAGTTTGCGTCTGGCACGCCGAACGGGCGCAACACCTCGCGCTGGCGCAGCGCATTGAACTGCAACACCGCACTTACCCAACGATGACCGATCCAGTCGCCGACCTCGCCCAGCTGCGCCCACCAGGCGCGAGTGCGTTCACCTGCAGCGCGGCTTGCCGCGCCGAGGTCGCTGAATACGCGCTCCGGTGCGACCGCCGCGGTCGGATCGATACGCACCCATCCCTCGCCGTCCAGCCACACCTCATTCCAGGCGTGGGCATCCGAATGCAGCACCAGCCAGTAGTCGCCGAGTGCGTTGTACTGACCGCCGAGATAGCCGGTGACCACGCGAGTGGGTATGCCCGCAGCGCGCATCAACACGGCAAACGCCGACGCATAGTGTTCGCAGAAGCCGTCGCGGGTCTCGAACAGGAAATCGTCGACCGAGTTGCGGCCCAGCAGGGGCGGGGCCAGCGAGTAGATGAAGACCTCGTTGAACCACGTGAGCGCGCGCCCGATGATGGCGCGATCGTCGCCGCCGTGTTCGCTTCGCCATTGCTGTCCAAGCGCCACGCTGCGCGGGTTGAAATCGGGCGGCAGATCCAGGGCCAGCTGGCGCCAGGTGGTGCGCAGTTCCGGCTCCATCCGATAGTTGATGGCTGAAACCAGTTCGTAGCGCTCCACCCGGCTCAAGGGATGCACAGAGCGCATCACGCGGTCCGAGCTCAGACGCAGTCCCTGTGGCGCCTCGAGCGGCACGTCCAGCGCCATCACCCATGACTGTTCAGTAGGCTCCAGCGTGATCTGGTAACGCACGGGCGTTCCCTGGGGTTCGAGTTCTCCGGCCTCGATGTTCCTCACCAGGTAGTTGAGCCGGGTCCAGGCGCGGCCGTCGAACTCCCAGAGAACCGGTCCCCGCCAGAAGCGCTGCTCCGGTGGCGGCATTCGCCCCTCGATCATGCTGACCCGGAACGCCGGAGACTCGTCGGCGAGCAGCAGACTCATGTCGCCAGGCGCCATGCGGTCGCTGACGCCGGTGCGTCCCGCGGCCGGGTCGAGCGGGGTGCCCCACAGTGGCGCACTCAGCCGCGGGACCAGCGCGAACAGAAACACTGTAAGCGGCAGGGCGAGAAGCGCGGCTGCCAGCGCAGGGCGCAGCCGCTGGCGCCAGGCGAGAGCGCCCTGGACGCGCCATCCCTGCACTTCGCCACGCGGCTCGGTGAACTCGCGCAGACCGGCGAAGATCAGCACTGCGCAGAATCCGACGTAGAGCGTGAGCGTGAGGCTCTCGGAGAACAGAAACTGCGTGAGCAGCACGAACAGGCTGAAAACAGCCACCAGGCGGGCGTCGCGGCGTCGCTCGCTCTCCATCAGCTTCAGCACCAGCATGGTAGCGAGGAGGGCGCTGCCGGCATTGCGTCCCACCAGGCTGCCGTAGTACCAGCCGATCAGCAGCGTCATCCCGAGCACCAGCCCAAGCCGAACCAGTTTGGGAATGGCCACTCCCATGCGCTGACGCTGCAGCAGTCGCAAGAGCACCATGGCCACCAGGCCGACCCCAAGCCACCAGGGAAGGCGGGCGAAATGGGGCGCCAGGCAGGCCAGCAGGATGATCGCCGCCCACAGGAATCCGCGGTGGCTGAGACGGGTCTCAGTCATCGTCGCCTCCTGCGCGTGGCATCAATGCCAGCGCGCGCAGGCACTGCTCACAGAATTGCTGCCCGTGCCCGGGTCCGATCACCTGGTCGGGGAGGCGCAGCAGAAACGCGGAATCACTGCTTCGCGCATCGAGTACCCAGCGCGTGAGCCTGGCGATGCGCGCTTCGTGATCGAGCCCCTGCAGGCGATCGAAATCGAACACGAGCAGATCACCACGGGTATCACGGAAGTCCTTGCTGAGCAGTCGATCGGCCCGGGCGCTCGCCTTCCACGCCACCAGGCGCAGCGGGTCGGAACGCTGGTGATCGCGGATGCCCTCCAGCTCCTCCCCTTCGCGGCGCCGCAGCGCGGCGCCGCTGCCGGCGCCGTCCGGCAGCGGCGGGGCTCCGGCCTCGGCGCGCGGATAGACCAGCAGCGAGCAGTCCGGGTGCACCCAGCTCCAGGCCACGAACAGTCCAAAGGGGATTTCGGTGTCGACCCGCAGTCGCCCCAGCTTCAGCCAGCCGCGACGCGAGGTGGCCACTTCGAGATGCGCAGCCGAAACACCGTCGGCGGCGACATGAATCTCGTCGCGGGAAATACCGCGCGAGATTCTCACGCCCTGCCGCGACCTGCCGTCCGCGGCACCGAGACTGACCTTGACGCGCATGGGATGACCGGCGTGAACCGCGTCAGCGTCAACGCGATGGACAGTCAGGCGATTCAGGTTGCGAAACGTCTGGTGCAGACTGACGTGGGCGATCGCCGCTATCAGGAAGGTCAGAAGCAGCGCCGGGTTGTTGGTGTAGTTCAGCCCGGCCAGCAGCATGCCCACCGCAACCACGCTGAAGAACATGCCGAACCCGGTGGGGAGGATATAGATGCGCTTGCGATGCAGGGTCAGTGGCAGCGGTTCCGGCGCGCGCAGGCGGGTCAGCGCTGGCAGACGCCGCTCGACCCAGGCCAGCAGGCGTACCCGCCAATGACTGTTCCTCGTCTTCACCTCAGTCCACGGCGACATCGTCCAGCAGGCGCCGGGCGAGGGTGTCGCGATCGGCGCCGGTTTCGCCGCCGGGAATCAGCCGATGCGCGGCGACCGCCACGAACACCGCCTGCACGTCTTCGGGCAGGACGAAACCGCGCCCCGCGGTGAGCGCCCAGGCACGCGCGGCGGCAAGCAGGGCCAGTCCGGCGCGCGGCGACAGGCCGACACGGATTTCCGGGTGGCGTCTGCTCGCTTCAAGCAGATTCAGGACGTAATCGACCAGCGCGTTGCTGGTGGTGATTCCGGCGACCGATTCCTGAAGCGCGCGCACGCGTTCGGCGTCAAGGAACGGCTGCAGGCCGACCAGCATGCGTCGCCTGTCCGGCTGGGTCAGCATGAGGTGTTCGGCCTTGCGGTCCGGGTACCCGAGGCCGATGCGCAGCAGGAATCGGTCGAGCTGCGAGTCGGGAAGAGGGAAGGTCCCGGCCAGATCCACTGGATTCTGCGTAGCCACCACGAAAAAGGGCTGCGGCAGCGGGTGGCTGATACCGTCCACCGTCACCTGGCCTTCGGCCATGGCTTCGAGCAGCGCGCTCTGGGTCTTCGGCGTTGCCCGATTGATTTCATCGCCGAGCACGAGCTGGGCGAAGATCGGGCCAGGATGAAAGTTGAAGCCGACCTGATCGCGATCGTAGACGGACACTCCGAGAATGTCCGAGGGCAGCAGGTCGGACGTAAACTGCACGCGCTGGAAGCTGAGTCCGACGCTGGCGGCCAGCGCGTGGGCAAGCGTGGTCTTGCCGACACCAGGCAGATCCTCGATCAGCAGGTGCCCGCCAGCCAGCAGCGACGTGAACGCGAGGCGCACCTCGTGCGGCTTGCCGAGCACGATGCGATTGGTCTGCTCGATGGCGCCAGCGAGCGCTTCGAGCTGTCGGGAGTCGGGATGCGGCGAATCAGCCATGGAGTCGAAACAGAATGTGAACCAACGGGCAGTGTAGCCTTCCATTGGTGAGGATTGAATCGATGAAGCCTTTGATCACGGCATGACTGCCCGCAGCACCTTCTGGTGGCTGTGGGCGGCGCTGCTGGCAGTCAAGCTGGGGCTGGCGGCCACGCTGGAGCTGTTCGGTGACGAGGCCTTCTACACTTGGGAAAGTCGGCACCTGGCGGCCGCCTACAGCGACCTGCCTGCTCTGACCGCATGGCTGATCGCGGCGGGTCGAGAACTGCTGGGCGACCACGTACTGGGAATCCGCGTGCCGTTCCTGGCGCTTGCGGCGCTGCTGCCGTTCCTGGTGCTGCGCCTGGGTCGTCGCTGGGCGGGCGAGGAGGATGCGTGGCGCGCAGCGCTGCTGGCGCTGCTGCTGCCGCTGTGCGCCAGTCTGGGGGTGCTGGCGCTTCCCGATGCGGCCCTGCTGGTGCTCGCGCTGCTCGCCCTGGACAGTTTCGACCGTTCGCTGCGCGACAACAGCATCCGCTGGTGGCTGGCGACCGGTTTCTGGGTGGCGTTGGGCCTCAACGTGCATTTCCGCTTTCTGGTCCCGGTGGCGGCGGCGCTGCTGGTGCTGTTGTTCAGTCCCAGGGCGCGCCCCGCATGGCGCTCGCCCGGCCTGTGGCTCGCCTTTTTTATCGCTGCAATGGGACTGGTGCCGCAGGTGCTTTACCACATCGATAGCCGCGGCGTGGCGCTGGGCTTCCAGTTCGTCGAGCGGCACCCCTGGTCGTTCCAGTGGCAGGGCCTTCTGCATCTGCCGGTGCAGGCGCTGGTGACCACACCTCTCCTCTATCTGGGACTGCTGCTGTCGTTGTTTGCCGTACTTCGCGGTCGCCCTTCCGCGGCCCCCCGTGACCTTCTGCTGGCGTTTGCCGGCCTGCCGATTCTGATCTACATGGTGGGCGCGCTGTTTGCCGACAATGCGCGCACCAACTTCCACTGGCCTCTCATCGGCTACCTGCCGCTGCTGCCGGTGCTGCCGCTGTGGTGGCGTTCGGCCACAGCGGCATGGCCGGCGGCCGTGCGTGGCGGCGTGCTTGCCGCGACACTGGGCATGGCGCTGGCCGGGTCCGCCGTGGCACTTGGCTACCTGGCGCTGGCCGCGCGATCACCCTGGACCGCGGCGCTCGCCAATTACAAGGCTTTCCCCTCCAATCTGACCGGCTGGCGCGAGGCCGCCGAATCGGCATGGCGCCAGCTCGAGCGTCCGGAACTCGCCGGAGCCGACCTGTTGGCCGACAACTTCATGATCGGCGCCCAGCTGGAGTTCGAACTGGGTGGCGTGTGGCCGGTGTATGTGCTCGATCACGCTCGCAATCACCACCATGGTCGTGCTGCGCAGCTCGCGCAGTGGGGGCGCGATGAGCGTGGATGGCGTGAACATGGTGCCAGCCGCGCATTGCTGGTCGTTGAAGACACCGCGGTGGGTCTCAAGGATCGACCGTCCTGGTACCACGAACTGTGTGCGCGACTCGGCAACATGCGTCTGCTCGGCGAGCGGTCTCTGTTCGCCGGCCGGCGGCGGTTCCTTTACTTTCTCGTCGAGCAGTCCAGCGACGCGGCGGACGGACACTGCGAGATTCCGGCGCTTGCCTATATCGACCTTCCCGAGAAACACGAGGTGCTTCGCTCCAGGCCCTTGCGTCTGAGTGGCTGGGCGATCCAGGACGGCGTTGGAATCCGCTCGGTGCAGGTGCTGATTGATGGGAAAGAGGTTGCGGTCGCGGACTACGGAGTGCCGACCCCCGGTGTGCATGCACAGTGGCCGTTCTCCACCGACCCCAATCACCCCGATGTTGGTTTCACCGCAGACCTCGACCTGTCATCGCTGGCGCCAGGTCGCTACCGTATCGCGCTGCGGCTGACCGGAAGGGATGGCTCGGTGCGTGAGTTCCCCGAGGAATCTCTGGTGGTCCGATAGCGATGGGATCGTATTCCAGTCAGCATCCGGGCGTTCACATTCAGGGCGTTCTCCTGACGGTGCGCCGGTTGACATCTGCTCCACATTGCTCGCATCTAGTATCGGAGCAACCACGGACCGCTTCAAGGCAAGACTCATGACTTCCCGTTGCCTCCGGATGCATCTGTTGCCGGCTCTCCTGGTCCTGGCGTGGACTCCTTCCGTGGCACAACAGAACGTCCTGTTCGTCCGGGGCGCCGATCGCTCCGGCGGATTCCTTGAAGCGGGCAACGACGCCGAGCGCACCGAACAGCTCGCCGACATCTTCAACATGAGCACGTCCGGTGGAAACCACGGCTGGGGCGAACTCCGCCAGGCGCTGGAGGCCGACGGTTACACGGTTGAGCAGATCACCGAGCAGGCCGAGAACCAGAGCGGTCCTTCGCAGGGAATCGCGGTATCGTTCGAGCAGATGGATCTCTCGCAATATGACGTCATCGTGCTCGGCTCCAACAATGCCGTCTATGACACGGCCGGCATCGACGCGCTGGAAAACTGGATTCGCGCCGGCGGCGGCGCCCTGTTCATTTCGGATGCCAACTTCGGCAGCGACTGGGCCGATGCGCCTGATTCCGACCAGCAGTTCCTGGATCGATTCGGTCTGGTGATGAACCAGGATCAGGGGACTTATTCGCTGCGCCGCAGCAGCGGGGACTTCGCAGTGCCCGACCACCCGATCCTGGTCGGCGTGGACGAATTCGATGGCGAAGGCGTTTCGCCTGTTGTTGCCGTCGATCAGGGAACGGTGCTGGTGGGTGCCAAGGACAACACCCGCGTCAACGAGCCCCCTTTCGGTGCCAACAACCAGGGCCAGAGCCGTGCGGTCACGCCGCTGGACGCTGCACTTCTGGTGCTTGAAGCGGATGCCGGACGCCTTGCCGGGCACTTCGACCGCAACACCTTTTTCAACCTCAACGGCGCCGGGACCAGCATCCATCGTTTCGACAACATGACCTACGCGCTCAACCTGTTTGCCTGGCTCGCCAACCGCGACCTCGACAGCGTCTTTGCCGACGGCTTCGAATAGGTCGCCGACCCGCAAAGATCGGAGGCTGCCAGCACATACAGCTGCGTCGCGGGTCGGGTCGATCAGGGTACAGCGATGCCCGCCTGGCGCAGCAGACGGCACAGGCCGATCAAGGGCAGGCCGATCAGCGCGGTGGGGTCTTCGCTTTGCACGGCATCGAAGAGGCTGATGCCGAGGCTCTCGACCTTGAAGCTGCCGGCGCAGTCGACCGCCGGTTCCCGCGCCAGATAGCGTTCTATCTCTTCACCGTCGAGGGGGCGCAACAGCACCTCGGTACGGTCGCTCCAGGAAGCGCGGAAGCCGTCGCTGACGCGCACGACGCTGACCGAGGTGTGGAACGCAATGCGTTGGCCGGCGCACAGCCTGAGCTGTTCGGCGGCACGCTCCACGCTTCCGGGTTTGCCCAGGGCGCGCCCGCCAAGGTCAGCGGTCTGGTCGGAGCCGATCACGCAAGCTTCGGGAAAGCGGGCAGCAACGGCGTCGGCCTTGGCTTCGGCGAGCCGCAGCGCGAGCTGCCCCGGCGCTTCGTCGGGATGCTGGCTTTCGTCGATGTCCGGACTGAGCGCGCGGAACGGCAGGCCGAGGCGCTTGAGAAGTGCCGCACGATACGGCGATCCCGAGGCCAGAATCAGATCCATGTCAGTCATGGTTGCCCGGGCGGCGCGCTTCAGGCGGCGCCTCGACCAGACCAGAGGTGGCTTCGCAGGCCTGTTCCAGGTCGCGTCCGGCGGCGACCAGCTGCGCCAGATGCGTGGCCAGGCGTTCGCGCGAACGAGCCACCGATGTCAGCGCCTCGTCAAGCGCCTGCTGGGTGGCCTCGGTACCGTGGCGCTGGATCCACAGGCGATGTTCGAGCACGTCGCGCAGCGCCAGCCGTACCTGTTCGCCGGAATCCAGCGAGGCCATCGCCACGGCGCTGATGTCGGCTGGAACCTGGCCCACCACGTCCTGCAGGGAATGCATGCGTCGGCGGCATTCATGCAGCTGGGCCTCCAAGCCGTCGATTTCGTCGAGCAGACTGGCCAGCGTGGTCTGCCGGCGCATCCACCCACGATGGCGCAGCCACCAGACCAGCAGCAGCAGGGTCACGCCGACGAGCAGGGCGAGCAGCAGTTCCAAATGGGCGGGTTCGGGTCGTCGGCGGGCCGGGATTCGCCAGTCTGCCCGACGCGGCGCGCGCCCGCAAAGCCTGCGCGAAAACACGAGCAGGGACTTATTCCTTGACGCTTGTCGGCGCCGACCCTATCATCGCGCGCCCATGTCTGCCGGCCTGCCCGATCGAGTGGACGCCTGGCGGATGGTGGCGCAGCGCAGATTGTTCTCGGGCGCAGCGCCGCTGGCGCAGATGTCCAGGCTTCGCGACCTCCTCGCCGATGCTGTCGGCGACGCCCGCTATGAAATCGAGTTCGGCACCGACGAGTTTTCGTGGCCGTTCGCGGCGGTGAGGGTCACCACCGAGCTGCATCTGACGTGCCAGCGTACGTTCGAGGTGTTTGCGCTGCCGATAGAACTGGACAGTCGCCTGGGTCTGATTCGCGACGAGCGCGAAGAAGCCGCGCTGCCGCCGGGCTACGAAGCCCTGCTGGTGCCGGAGGACGGCCACCTGGCGCCGCTCGACCTGATCGAGGACGAGCTGCTGTTGCAGGTGCCGGTGGCACCCCTGTCGCCGGGTGGGCCGGAGGATGGACAGGCGGTGTGGAGCACCGGCGAGGCTGAAGACGGCGGGCGCGAGAATCCCTTCACAGCCCTCAAGGACTGGAAGAAGCTTTAGACTATTGTTTTTCGGAGTAATGAAATGGCTGTCCAGAAAAGTCGTAAATCGCCGTCGAAGCGCGGCATGCGTCGTTCCCATGACGCGCTGAAGTCGGCGCAGCTGTCGACCGACCCGACCACCGGTGAAACCCATCTGCGTCACCACATCACCGCCGATGGCTTCTATCGTGGTCGCAAGGTCATCGAAGTGAAGAGCGCCGTCGCGGAAGACGACGAGGACTGAACCGTATCCATCGGCGTCGTCCTGAACGGCGCCCGTTGCATGCGTTCGGCGATCGGCAGCGTGTCGGAGGGACTTCTTCTGAGCCGTCTTCGGATTCGTGAATACGGCTCACGTGAGTTGCTCTTTGCACCCTGTCGGTCGTCTGCATGTTTGATTCGCCCATCGGGTGCGCTGGTCTCGCGGCGCCGGGGCATACCGGCATTCCCCCATGAGGGGCGGCCCTCGTTCGGGGAGGAAGGGCTCTGATTCACTCACGAATAGCGGGCACCGGCAGTTTCCTGCCGGAACGCATCGTCACCAATGCCGAGATGGAAAAGCTCGTCGACACCACCGACGAGTGGATCCGTGATCGCACCGGTATCCGCCAGCGCCACATCGCCGCCGACGGGCAGACCACCGGAGATCTCGCCTACGGCGCGGCGCTGCGCGCCATGGAAGCCGCGGGTATCAGTGCGGCCGAGATCGATCTGATCGTGGTCGGCACGACGACGCCCGACCTCATTTTCCCGAGTACCGCGTGTCTGCTGCAGCATCGGCTGGGCGCCAATGGCTGCGCCGCGATGGACGTCAACGCGGCCTGCACGGGTTTCATCTACGCGCTGGCGGTCGCCGACAAGTTCGTGCGCGCTGGCGGCGTGCGCAACGCCCTGGTGATCGGCGCCGAAACGCTTTCGCGCATGCTCGACTGGTCCGATCGCGGCACCTGCGTGCTGTTCGGCGATGGCGCCGGTGCGGTGGTGCTGCAGCCCGACGAAGCGCCGGGCGTGGTCTCCACCCATCTGCACGCCGACGGCGGCTACAAGGAATTGCTGTACAACCCGGTCGGCGTGTCGGTCGGCTTCAAGGACGAGAAGAACCACGGCGTTCGGGTGCTGATGACCGGCAACGAGGTGTTCAAGGTTGCGGTCAAGACGCTGGATTCGGTGGTCGGCGAAACCCTTGAGGCCAACGGCCTGGAAAAGAGCGACATCGACTGGCTGATCCCGCACCAGGCCAATCTGCGCATCATCACCGCCACCGCCAAACGACTGTCCATGTCGATGGACCGTGTGATCGTCACCGTCGATCGCCACGGCAATACTTCGGCCGCTTCGGTGCCGATGGCGCTTGATGAGGCGGTACGTTCGGGCAGGATCAAGCGCGGAGAACTGCTTCTGCTGGAGGCCTTCGGCGGAGGCTTTACCTGGGGCTCGGCGCTGGTGCGGTACTAGAGAGCCGGGACCTCGGGACCGCGGGACCCGGGACCCGGAAAGGCGGTTCGGCGAGTGCGATGGGGAATCTCCAGCGTGCAGGTTTCGGGTTTGCGCTCCCGTTCAGCATAGGAGAGTGGTGAGAGTCCCGGTGAAGAAGAGCATTGAAGTGGCAGGAAACCTCGCATGACTACCTCGACACCCGAATCCCGGGTCCCGAACAACACGTCCCGGCTTGCTTTCGTCTTCCCCGGCCAGGGCTCCCAATCGGTCGGCATGCTGACGGCGCTGTCTGAAGCGCAGCCTGAAGTCCGCGAAACGTTCGCCGAAGCCTCCGAGGCGGTCGGCTTCGACCTGTGGAAGTTGTCCCAGGAAGGCCCGCAGGAGGATCTCAACCGCACCGAGAACACCCAGCCAGCGCTGCTGGCCGCGGGCATGGCCGTATGGCGCTGCTGGCTGGCGCGCGGTGGGGCGCAGCCGTCGCTGCTGTCGGGGCACAGTCTCGGCGAATACACGGCGCTGGTGTGCGCCGGGGCACTCGCGTTTGGCCAGGCCGCGCGCCTGGTGCGTACCCGCGGACAGCTGATGCAGGCGGCCGTGGCTGAGGGCCAGGGCGCGATGGCGGCCGTACTGGGGACCGAAGATGCGCTGGTCGAGCAGGTCTGCGCCGAAGTCGCGGGTGACGAGGTCGTGCAGCCGGCGAACTACAATTCGCCTGGCCAGATCGTGATCGCCGGTCATTCTGCAGCAGTTGACCGCGCGCTTTCGGCGCTGGCGGGCCGCGGCGTTCGCAAGGCGGTCAGGCTTCCGGTCAGCGTTCCCTCGCACTGCGGGCTGATGCGCGAGGCCGCTGATCGGCTAGCGGAAGCGCTCGCGGGCACCGATATATCTATGCCAAAAATACCTGTTATTCATAATGTTGAGGCAAAAACCTCAAGTGATGTGGTGTCAATCCGCGCAGCCTTGGCGGCCCAGCTCCACCGGCCGGTGCGCTGGACTGAATGCGTGCAGGCGCTCGCTTCCGGAGGGGCCGACCGAATTGCAGAATGCGGACCCGGCAAGGTGCTGGCGGGGCTGGTGAAGCGCATCGACAAGAGCCTCGATGCGCGGGTGCTGGGTCACCCTGAAGACATGGATGCTGCCCTGGCTGCCTGGGCCTGAACTTCTCCATCCATCGATAATGAGCGCATGAGCACGAAACGACCCCTCGACGGCGATATCGCACTGGTCACTGGAGCCAGCCGTGGCATCGGCGCGGCGATTGCCGACGAACTGGCGGCGCAGGGTGCGCGCGTCGTCGGCACCGCCACCAGTGAGGCCGGTGCGGCGGCCATTGCTGAACGGCTTGCTGCCCATGGCGGTCAGGGCCGAGTGCTGGACGTGACCGACGGCGCGGCGATCGAAGCCCTGATCGAGGCTGTGGCCGGCGAACTCGGAGCGATCAGTATCCTGGTCAACAATGCCGGGATTACCCGCGACCAGCTGCTGCTGCGCATGAAGGAAGACGACTGGCAGGCCATTCTCGACACCAACCTGTCGTCGGTGTTTCGAACCTCGAAGGCGGTACTGCGAGGCATGATGAAAGCGCGCAAGGGTCGCATCGTCAGCATCGCCTCGGTGATCGGCCTGACCGGCAACGCAGGACAGGCCAACTATGCGGCGGCCAAGGCCGGCATCATCGGTTTTTCCAAGTCGCTGGCCCGCGAAGTAGGCAGCCGCGGCATCACCGTAAACGTGGTGGCGCCGGGATTCATCGATACCGACATGACGCGGGCCTTGCCGGAGGCGCAGCGGCAGTCCATGCTTGGGCAGATTGCACTTGGCCGGTTGGGGGAATCCGCTGATATTGCGCGCGCCGTGGCGTTCCTGGCCTCGTCCGCTGCGTCCTATATCACCGGCGAGACCCTGCACGTCAATGGCGGCATGTACATGCCCTGACGCCGTTCGCGGCGCGGGGGAATATTGAACGATTTGTGGCGTGGTGCGTGGCCTTCATCTACAATCCGCGCGCTTTCAACCGGGAGGTCTTGGTACCCATGAGCAGCATTGAAGAACGCGTCAAGAAGATCGTCGTCGAACAGCTTGGCGTGAAGGAAGAGGAAGTCACCCCGACTGCTTCCTTCGTGGACGATCTGGGCGCGGATTCGCTCGATACGGTGGAACTGGTGATGGCGCTCGAGGAAGAGTTCGAGTGTGAGATTCCCGATGAGGAAGCCGAGAAGATCACCAGCGTCCAGCAGGCCATCGATTACATCAAGGCCCACGTGAAGTCCTGAGGCTTCCATGGCGACACGGCGGGTTCCCGCCGTGTCCGCCGGTCGTGACGCAATGCATGCTGGCTTGCGTCGCGGCGCTCTGCGTACCCCTTGCATCGTTTCCGAGGTGACCTCATGAGCAAGCGACGCGTTGTCGTTACCGGCCTCGGCATCGTCTCGCCCGTGGGCAATGACGTGCCCAACGCCTGGGAAAGCATCGCCAACGGTGTTTCCGGCATAGGCCCGGTGACCCACTTCGATGCCAGCACTTTCCCGACCCGTATCGCGGGAGAAATTCGTGACTTCGATGCGGCAGCATGGATGCCGCCGAAGGATGTCAAGAAAATGGATCCCTTCATGCACTACGGCCTGTCGGCTTCGGTGCAGGCCCTGCGTGATGCCGGGATGGAGGTGAGCGAGTCCAATGCCGAGCGAATCGGCGTAGCTGTCGGCGCCGGAATCGGCGGTATCGCGGCGATCGAAAAGACCTCGATCCAGTTCGCCGAGTCCGGCGTGCGCAAGATCTCGCCGTTCTTCGTACCGAGTTCGATCATCAACATGGTTTCGGGGAACCTGTCGATCATGACCGGCATCAAGGGGCCCAATCTGGCCGCGGTGTCGGCCTGCGCCACCGCCAACCACAACATCGGGCTGGCCATGCGCATGATCCAGTACGGTGATGCCGACGCCATGGTGGCCGGCGGGACCGAGTATGCGACCACCGGCGTGGCGATGGGCGGCTTCTGTTCGGCGCGCGCGATGTCCACGCGCAACGATGAGCCGACGCGTGCCAGTCGGCCCTGGGACAAGGATCGCGACGGTTTCGTCCTTGCTGACGGCGCCGGGGTGCTGATCCTCGAGGAGTACGATCATGCCCGGGCGCGCGGCGCCCGCATCTACTGCGAGCTAGTCGGCTTCGGCATGAGTGGAGACGCTTACCACATGACCGCGCCCAGCGAGAACGGCGAGGGCGCGGCGCGCTGCATGACGAACGCACTGCGCGATGCAAGGCTCGCGCCGGATGCGGTCGGCTACGTGAACGCGCACGGCACGTCCACGCCCTTGGGTGATCTCGCCGAAGTGCAGGCGCTCAAGTCCTGCTTCGGGGATCACGCACGCAAGCTGATGGTGAGTTCGACCAAGTCGATGACCGGGCACCTGCTGGGCGCCGCGGGCGGCGTCGAGGCCATCTTCTCGATTCTGGGCCTTTACCATGGCGTGATCCCGCCAACCATCAACCTCGACCAGCCGGGCGAGGGCTGCGACCTCGATTTCGTGCCCAATACCGCGCGCGCCGCGCAGGTCGATGCCGTCTTGTCCAACGGCTTCGGCTTTGGTGGAACCAATGCCTCGCTGATCTTCCGCCGCATCTGAGCGCACCCGTAAACACGCTGCATCGAGTCCTTGACGGCGCCCGCGACCTGGCGCCGCTGGCGGCCGCCTTTCCACAGCGCTATCCGCTGCTTCTCGAAAGTGCGGGTCGCGGCCCGCTCGGACAGCATGACCTGCTGCTGGCCTGGAACGGCGAAGCCATCGAGGCGGCCCACGGCGATACCAGCTTCGCCGCGCGCTTCGACAGCGCCCATGCGGCCGTTGCCATCGCGGAGGATGATGCGGCCCCGCTCTTCGTCGGCGGCTGGTGCGTGTTTCTCGCCTACGAGTACGTCCAGGCCATCGAACCAACGCTGCGATTGCAAGCGGCGGCATCGCCATTCCCGGTCGCTCTGGCGCTGCGTTGTCCCGCCGCAGTGCTGGTCGATCACCGGCGCGACCAGACCGTGCTGGTCGCCGAGTCGAGCGCCGCCCATTGGCTTGACGACATGGCCGCCGACCTCGCTTCCACGCCTCCGATGCGTCGACGCGAATGCCTTGCCACCACAGTCGAAGAGGATCCCGCCGAGCGTTTCCTCGCGGGCGTCGAAACAGTGCTCGACTACCTGCGTGCAGGCGATGCCTTCCAGGTCAATTTGTCGCGCGGCTGGTCGCTGCGGCCCGTGGACGGGCTGCGCCCGGTGGATCTGTACAGCGCCCTTCGCGCGGCCAACCCCGCGCCGTTCGCCGGACTGCTGCAGTGGCGGGGCGAGGCTCTGGTCAGCTCTTCTCCAGAGCGGCTGGTGCAAGCCGCCGCGGGCATGGTGCAGACGCGTCCCATCGCCGGAACCCGGCCGCGCGGCGACGACGCCGACACTGACCGCGCCCTGATTGCGGAGCTCATCGGAAACCCGAAGGAGCGCGCCGAGCACATCATGCTGATTGATCTCGAACGCAACGACCTTGGCCGCGTGTGCGTGCCGGGAAGCGTGCAGGTCAGCGAACTGATGGCGGTGGAGAGCTACGCCCACGTGCACCACATCGTGTCCAACGTGCGCGGTGCGCTGCGCAGCGGGGTTACGCCGATGCAGATCATTGCTGCGGTGTTTCCAGGGGGCACGATCACCGGTTGCCCCAAAGTCCGCTGCATGCAGATCATCGCCGAACTGGAAATGACCGGGCGCGGTCCGTATACCGGAGCCCTGGGCTACATCGGACGCGACGGCCGCATGGACATGAACATTCTCATCCGCACGCTGTGGACCGACCGCGGGCAAGTGCTGTTCCGTGCCGGGAGCGGCATCGTGGCCGATTCCGATGCGCATCGTGAGCTCGCCGAGACCCGCGCCAAGGCGCGCGGCCTGCTGCGCGCGTTCGGCATGCCGTGAGCTGGCACGTGCTGGTGAACGGGGAGTCGGCCAGCGCGGTCTCCGTGAGTGACCGCGGGCTGCTGTACGGCGACGGCCTGTTCGAGACTCTCCTTGTCGATCGCGGCCACGTGGCGCTGTGGGCGCAGCACCTGGCGCGGTTCAACGATGGTTGCCGGCGACTCGGTCTGCCGCTGCAGGACGATCAAACTTTGGTGCGAGAAGTGGCGGAAGTCGCCCACGCGCGACCACGCTGCGTTGTGCGCCTGAGCCTGACCCGGGGCGAAGGCGGACGCGGCTATGGGCCTTCGCAGGGTCCCGCCACGCGCATCGTGGCCGCCTTTCCCGCGCCCGAGGTTCCGGCTTCCACCTATCTGCGTGGCGCAACCCTGCGCTGGTGCACCCTTCGACTGGCGCGTCAGCCGCGGCTCGCGGGCATCAAGCACCTCAATCGCCTGGAGCAGGTCATGGCGCGCGCCGAGTGGTCGGATCCCGATTTCGATGAGGGGCTGCTCGTCGATTCCAGGGGTGCGCTGACCTGCGCCACTGCAGCCAACGTCTTTCTGGTGCGCAACGGCAGGCTGTTGACACCACGACTGGACCAGGCAGGGGTCGCGGGAACCTGCCGTGCATGGATCATGCAGGCAACGGCATGCATCGAGCGGCGACTGGGCGTTGGCGATGTCGAGACTGCCGATGAGGTCTTCATCTGCAACAGCGTTCGCGGCATCCTGCCCGTGGCCGAGATCGGATCGCGCAGGTACCATCGCGGTGCGGTGACCCGAGGCCTGATGGCCGACCTCCACAGGGATGAGCCTTCCCTGCAGCCCCAGCCCTGAGTGCAATGACCGAACGCAAACCAAGACGCTCCAAGGTTTTCCTGGCCAGCAGCGCTCTGCTGCTGCTGGCGCTGGCTGCTGCCGGCGTGGTCGGATGGTTCGGTTGGCAGGACTACCAGGTGTTCCGCGATGCGCCGATTGCGTCGGTGGCCAGCGAGCGCGTGCTCGAAGTCGAGCGCGGCGACTCGTTTCACCGAGTGCTGCGCAACCTGCGGCGGCTTGGTATAGCCGAAGGCGCCGACTGGCAGTGGCAGACACTGGCCTGGGAGACCGACGTTGCGCGTCGATTGCAGGTCGGCGAATACACCGTCGGACACGGCATCACCCCGCGCGAGCTGCTGAGCAAGCTCGAATCGGGTCGGGTGATCCAGTACCGATTCACCATCGTCGAGGGCTGGAATTTCCGTGAGCTGCGGGCGGCGCTGGCGGCCCATGACGCCGTCGAGCAGACCGTTGCCGATCTGCCGGATGCGGAGATCATGGCCCTGCTCGACATGCCTGACGCGCATCCCGAGGGCTGGTTCCTGCCAGAAACCTACCAGTTCACCCGTGGCACCACGGACCTGCACCTGCTGCGACGCGCGCATCTGGCCATGCGTCTGGCCCTGGATGAGGTCTGGGAGGCACGCGCCGAAGGTCTGCCGATCCAGAACGCCTATGAAGCCTTGATTCTCGCCTCGATCATCGAGCGCGAAACCGGCGTCGCGCATGAACGCGGCGAGATCGCCGGCGTGTTCGCCAGACGCCTGCGCACCGGCATGAGGCTGCAGACCGATCCGACAGTGATCTACGGTCGCGGACCGGACTTCAGCGGTCGCCTGCGCCGGGTCGACCTGATCACCGATACGCCCTACAACACCTACACCCGGCACGGTTTGCCGCCGACGCCCATCGCCCTGCCGGGACGCGCAGCGCTGCTGGCTGCAGTGGATCCGCTGGACGGCGACACCCTCTATTTCGTCTCGCGCGGAGACGGCAGCCACCAGTTCTCGCGCACGCTGGCCGAACACAATCGCGCCGTTTCCCGCTACATACTCGGCCGCGGGCGCAATGCTCAACGCAGCGAACCCGCCGAGCCCGCCTGCAGCAGCGGCGACTGCGGCGATGAAGCCAGTCCGTGAGCGGCCGCCTGATCAGTTTCGAGGGCGGCGAGGGCGCCGGCAAGAGCACCGTGATCGCAGCCGCGCAGGCGTTTCTGGAAGCCTCGGGCATCCAGCCCCTGCTGGTGCGCGAGCCCGGCGGCACCGGGATCGGCGAGCGCCTTCGTGAGGTGCTTCTGGATGCCGCGATCGACGACATGCGCGCCGAAACGGAGCTTCTACTCATGTTCGCCAGCCGCGCGCAGCTGGTCGCCGAACGTATCCTTCCGTCGCTTGCGGAGGGCCGCTGGATACTTGCCGATCGATTCACAGATGCCAGCTTCGCCTATCAAGGCGGCGGTCGCGGCCTCGATCCGAACTGGATCGCCGAGCTGGAGCGGCGCGCCGTCGGGCTGAAACCGGATCTCACTTTCCTGCTCGATATCGGCGTAGCCGAGGGCCTCGCGCGCGCTGGCGGCCGCGGCGACAGCGATCGCATTGAAGGCGAGCAGGAGGCCTTCTTCGAGCGCGTGCGTGCCTCTTACCTCGCGCGCGCTGCCGCTGAGCCGGAGCGCTTCTGCCTGATAGACGCCGGCGCCGAGCGCGAATCGGTGGCTGCGGCCGTGACCCGACGTCTGCAGCAATTGGTGGATACAGGCCGATGACGCTGGCGCGACCCTGGCACGCTGCTCCGTGGCAGGCGCTGTCTGAACGTCTCGCCGCGGGCGCCTTGTCCCATGCGCTGCTGCTGGCCGGACCGGGGGGGCTCGGCAAGCTCGATTTTGCCGAACGTCTGGCAGGCGCCCTGCTGTGCCGCGACCGGGAAGTCGATGGCGAGGCCTGTGGCGCGTGCCGAGACTGCGTTCTGCGCGCCGCCGGCAGTCATCCCGACCTGCAGCGGGTGACGCTCGGCGTCCGCGATGATGGCCGCCCACGCACCGAGATCGTGATCGAGCAGGTGCGTCAGGTATGTGAGTGGCTGTCGCTGACCAGCCAGCGTGGCGGTGCCCAGGTGGTGCTGCTGGCGCCTGCCGACCGTCTCAACGTGAATGCCGCCAACGCGCTGCTCAAGACTTTGGAAGAACCGGCCGCGGGGCGCTTTCTGGTACTGGTTGCCGATCAGCCTGCGCGTTTGCCCGCCACGGTGCGCAGCCGTTGCATGCGCTTCGAGTTCCGTCTGCCCGCCCGGCAGGAGGCGCTCGACTGGCTGCAGGGGCAGGGCGTGGACGCCGCGGCGGCGGCCCGCGCGCTGGCGTGCGCGGCCGGCAATCCCGGGCTGGCGCGCGAGATGCTGGAGGAAGGTCTGCTCGATCTGCACGCCGCGGTGGTCGAAGACCTTGAGGCCCTGGCCAGCGGCCGCGCGCTGGCTTCGGCAGTAGCGAAGGCGTGGACCGACGACCGCCCGGAGCAGCGCCTGGCGTTCGCCGCCGAGCTGGCTTGTCGTCGCGCTCGCGAAGATGCCTTGACCGACCCGGCGCTTTTCAACAAGCTAGAGAGGTGGTTCGACAGCGCAGGCCGGGTCCGTGAATGGGTGCCGACACCGCTGCGAACCGACTTGCTGTTGACGGAATTGCTGGTCGAATGGCCGCAGTCCGGGACCTGAGCCGCACAGGGGACTCGAACATGGTTGCAATTCCCGGCGCCGCCGGAGGTTTTTCCCGCCAGGGCATCCTGGCGCTGACCATCAAGGACAAGGGCGCGCTTTACAACGCCTACATGCCCTTCATCAAGGGCGGCGGGCTGTTCGTGCCCACGCCGCGGCGCTACAGCATCGGCGACGAGGTGTTCCTGCTGCTCACCCTGATGGAAGAGAAGGATCGCCTGCCGGTCGCCGGCAAGGTGGTGTGGATCACTCCTGCCGGCGCGCAGGGCAACCGTACCGCCGGCATCGGCGTGCAGTTCAGCGACAACTCCGACGGTGAAACCGTCAAGACCAAGATCGAAGCCATCCTCGCCGGCACCCTGACTGCGGATCGACCGACGCATACGATGTAGGGGTCAGGGCTTGGGGCCTAGGGCCTAGGGCCTTTGGCTCGGGGCCTAGGGGACAGCCTGCAGCCCCAATCCGCAGTCGTAGTTTGTGTCACTTCGTGCGCCGATGGGTATGCGAACGCGAATGCTGTCGGGCCTCGTCATCCCTAAGCCCTAAGCCCTCGGCCCATGGACACGCCTGCCGTTGCCCCCCGCACCCCAAGCCGGTAGGGTAAAGGGCCACCCGCTGCAATACCCATCCCAATGTGTGGAATCGCTGGAGAAATCCGGTTCGATGGCCTGTCCCCGTCACTTTCTTCCCTTGAGCGGATGCTCGAGGTGCTGCGTCCGCGCGGGCCTGATCATGCGGGTGTGCATCTGCATGGTGCGGTGGCGCTGGGTCACCGTCGGCTCAGCATCATCGACCTTTCGGCGCGCGGCGCGCAGCCGATGGTGGACGCCGAGCTGGGCCTGAGCCTGGTCTTCAACGGCTGCATCTACAACCACCGCGAGCTGCGCGGCGAGCTGGAGAAGGCCGGCTATCACTTCCACTCGCGCGCCGACTCTGAAGTGATTCTCAAGGCCTGGCATGCCTGGGGCGAACACTGCGTCGACCGCTTCATGGGCATGTTCGCCTTTGCCGTGCACGAGCGCGATTCCGGTCGCATGGTGCTGGCCCGCGACCGGCTCGGCATCAAGCCGCTGTACCTGGCCGAGCAGCGCGGCGGGCTGCGCTTTGCATCTTCGCTGCCGGCGCTGCTGGCCGGCGGCGACGTGGACACCACCATTGATCCGGAGGCGCTGCATTTCTACCTGCACTGGCACGCCGTCGTGCCGGCGCCGTGGACCATCCTGCGTGGGGTGCGCAAGCTGCCGCCGGCGACGCTGCGCATCATCGAGGCCAACGGCCAGCATCGCGACCGCGTGTACTGGAACCCGCCCTACGGAACGCCCGAAGACGAGCGCGGCCTGGGTTTCGAGGATTGGCAGGAGCGCGTGCTGGGCGCACTGCGGCTGGCGGTCGAGCGACGGCTGGTCGCCGACGTGCCGGTCGGCGTGCTGCTATCCGGCGGCGTCGATTCCAGCCTGATCGTGGGTTTGCTGGCCGAAGCGGGACAGCACGGACTGGAAACCTTTTCGGTGGGCTTCGAGAGCGTGGGCGGCGAGGTCGGCGATGAGTTCCAGTATTCCGACATCATCGCCCACCGTTTCGACACCCGGCACCACAAGATCACCGTCGACAGCCGTTCGCGCCTGCTGCCGGAGCTGCCTGGCTGCGTGCGCGCGATGAACGAGCCGATGGTGAGCCACGACGCCATCGGCTTCTATCTGCTCAGCGAGGAGGTGTCGAAACACGTCAAGGTGGTGCAGAGCGGGCAGGGTGCCGATGAAGTGTTCGGCGGATACCACTGGTATCCGCCGATGCTGGACAGCCGCAATCCGCTGGCCGACTACCAGCGTGGCTTCTTCGACCGCGACGCTGCCGACTACCGCGCTACGGTGATGGAGGAATGGCGTGTGGAAGGGCTGGCGGAGTCCCATGTCGCCCAGCATTTCGCGGCGCCGGGCGCGCCCGCGGCGGCGGACAAGGCGCTGCGCATTGACACCCATGTGATGCTGGTCGACGACCCGGTCAAGCGCGTCGACAGCATGACCATGGCCTTCGGCCTGGAAGCGCGGGTGCCGTTCCTCGACCACGAGCTGGTGGAGCTGGCAGCGCGCATCCCGGCGGAAATGAAGATCGACCATGGCGGCAAGCATGTGCTGAAGGAAGCGGCTCGCAAGGTCATTCCTGCCGAGGTCATCGACCGCCCCAAGGGCTATTTCCCAGTGCCTGCGCTCAAGTACCTGGAGGGCGACGTGCTCGACATGGTGCGAGGTGTGCTCGCCGATCCGCGCGCCAGACAGCGCGGTCTGTTCCGGCCGCAGTACGTCGACAGCCTGCTGGCCAGCCCCAATGACCAGCTGACGCCGCTGCGCGGCAACAAGCTCTGGCAGCTCGCCCTGCTGGAGCTGTGGCTGCAGACGCATGACGTCTGAGCGAACCCGACGCGAGGCGCGCCATCCGCGCAGGCGCGATCGTCATCTGCTGCCGAGTGACGCACACACCCGTGAGCCCGACAGCGAAGCATGGCTTCACTGCGGCTGGGGCCGACTGCTTTTCGCGCACACCTTTGCGGACGCGACGAAACTGGTCGCCAGTCTGGCCGAGGAGGAACCGGACGAGCGCGATATCGCCGTCTATGTGGCTGATCCGCACGTGGTGCTTTCCATGGCGCCGCAGGAAGTGTTCCTCGACCCTTCGCACACGCTGCGCCTGTGGATGAGCCACTACCGGCCCGCCAGCGACCGCCCGCGCGGGTTCCAGGTACGACGCATGCGCGACAAGGCCGACGCGCTGGCGTCGAACCGCATCTACGCGCGCCTCGACATGGTGCAGGTGCCGCTCGACTTCTTTGCCAAGAACCTCAACTCGCGGCGGCTGATCTACCTGGTTGCGGCAGACGATGGGGGTCAGGTGTTGGGCAGCGTCACCGGGGTCGATCATGTGCGTGCCTACGACGACCCCGAGCAGGGCGCCAGCCTCTGGTGCCTGGCGGTCGATCCGGAGTGTTCGCTTCCCGGGGTGGGCGAAGCCCTGGTGCGCGCGCTCGCCGAGCATTACCAGGCGCGCGGTCGCGCCTTCCTGGATCTGTCGGTGAAGCATGACAACGCGCCCGCTCTGAAGCTCTATGAGCGCATCGGATTCGAGCGTGTGGCGTGGTTCACCCTGAAGAAGCGCAACCTGATCAACGAGCAGCTGTTCATCGCCCCGCAGCCGGAGGCGCGTCTCAACCCGTATGCCCGGATCATCATCAACGAGGCGCGACGACGAGGCATCGCGGTCGACGTCGAGGACGAGGAGGCGAATCTGTTCCGACTCACCCTCGGCGGGCGGGGCATCGTCTGTCGGGAATCGCTTTCGGAATTGACTTCGGCGGTGGCCATGACGCGTTGCGACGACAAGTCCCTGACCCACCGCCTGCTGTCTCGCGCGGGGTTGTCGGTGCCTGAGCAGATCGACGTCGGCACGTCCGTGGGAGAAACCGAACGGGAATTTCTGAAGCGACACGGCAGCGTGGTAGTGAAACCGGCGCGCGGCGAACAGGGCAGGGGGATCAGTGTGGACCTGCGCGACGAGGCGTCTTTGGAGAGCGCCATCGTGGCGGCCCGCGAGCACTGCGAGCAGGTGCTGATGGAGCGCTTTTGTCCTGGCGGGGATCTGCGCATCGTGGTGATCGGCGGTGAGGTGGTGGCCGCCGCGCTTCGGCACCCCGCTGAAATCGTCGGCAACGGTCGCGACAGCATCGAGCGACTGATCGAAGCACAGAGCCGGCGACGAGCCGCGGCCACCGGCGGTGAAAGCCGCATTCCGCTGGATGAAGAGACATTGCGCTGCGTGGCTCTTGCGGAGCACCAGCTGGCTGATGTGCTTGGCGAGGGCAAGCGGCTCAAGGTGCGCCGTACCGCCAATCTGCATACCGGTGGCACATTGCAGGACGTCACCGCAGAACTCTGCGATGCCTTGCGCAACGCTGCGCTGAAGGCGTCTCAGGTTCTGGAGATACCGGTGGTGGGACTGGATCTGCTGGTGCCCGATCACCGCGCGGCGGTGCACGTGATCATCGAGGCGAACGAGCGCCCCGGGCTCGCCAATCACGAGCCGCTTCCGACCGCGGAACGATTCATCGACCTCCTGTTCCCGCAGACCCGGCGCGAGGGCGCCAGGAACCCGGCGCCGGACGTGACTTCGAAGTGAGAGACTCGAACAGCCGTGAGGCATGAACCGATGACCAGAAAACCCACGCCCCTGAAGCCCGACGGCGAGCGCATCATCAAGCGCCTGTTGTCGCTTCTCGACATCGCCAGCCCCTCGGGATTCACCGATACCATCGTGCACCACGTCTGCGAGGAGCTGAGTCGGCTCGGAGTCAAGCATGAACTGACCCGACGCGGCGCCATCCGCGCGACCCTGCCGGGACGCAGTCAGGCGCCGTCGCGGGGCATCATCGCGCACCTCGATACCCTGGGCGCGCTGGTGCGCCGACTCAAGGACAATGGTCGGCTCGAGCTGGCCATGATCGGCCACTGGTCGGCGCGCTTCGCCGAAGGCGCGCGCGTCACCCTGTTCACCGACAGTGGCCGTCATCGCGGCACCATCCTGCCGCTGAAAGCGTCCGGCCACGTCTACAACGAGGAAATCGATACCCAGCCGGTGGGCTGGGATCACGTCGAGCTGCGCATCGACGAAGCGGTGTTCGACCGCGCGGGACTGGACGCACTGGGCGTGCAGGTAGGTGACTTCGTGGCCGTCGATCCGCAGCCGGAAGTGCAGGACAACGGCTACATCGTTTCCCGCCATCTCGATGACAAGGCGGGCGTCGCCGTGCTGCTGGAGCTGGCCCAGCTGGTCACCGAGTCGAAGGTGGAGCTGCCGCTGGATTGCCACCTGCTGTTCAGCATCTCCGAAGAAGTCGGCTCGGGCGCGTCGGCCATCCTGCATGGCCACGTCGCCGAACTGGTCGCCATCGACAACGGCACACAGGCGCCGGGGCAGGCCAGTCGCGAGTTCGGCGTCACCGTGGCCATGGCCGATCAGGTCGGTCCTTTCGATTTTCACCTGACGCGGATGCTGCTGGAGCTGGCGAGTGCGCACGACATCGGCCATCAGCGCGACGTGTTCCGCTACTACCGCTGTGACTCGGCATCGGCGGTCGAGGCCGGCAATGACATCCGCACGGCGCTGCTCACTTTCGGCATCGACGCCAGCCACGGCTATGAGCGCATCCACCTCGATGCGCTGGAAAGCCTGGTGCGGCTGTTGGCGCTGTACGCGCAGTGCCCGCCGGTCGTCGCCCGCGATGCCGAGGCGCTCGGCCCGGCCAAGGGCTTCCCGTTCGAGGCGCAGGAGAAGCTGCTTTAGGTGGGATCGCGCGTTTCAGGCGGGACCAGGGTCGCCCCGAGGGTGCGCTTCAGCGCGAGGCGCCCGTGGGAGCAGCCTCAGTCGCGACCGTGGTTTCGCTTCGTGGCCGTGTCCGTGTCGGGGCTGGGCCTCTCCTGCAGGGGCTCTGCGGGCTCAACCAAACGGATTGAAAAGACGCTCCAGGAACTGGCCGGCCACGCGCGGCTCCAGGATCAGGGTAAACAGTACACCATAGCCTGCACCCCACAGGTGCGCGCTGTGGTTGGTGTTGTCGCGGCCGCGGCGCTCGCTCCAGATCGAGTAGGCCACATACAAGGCGGCAAACACGATGGCCGGCACCGGGATGAAGAACACGAAGATCAGCGTCCACGGCTGGATCAGGATGAAGGCGAACAGCACCGCAGACACCGCGCCCGAGGCGCCCAGGCTGCGGTAGCCGGTATCGTGGCGGTGCTTCAGGAAGCTCGGCAGCATGGCGACGATGATGCCGCCGAGATAGAAGGCGACATAGCCCCAAGCGCCGATGTAGGGCTCGAACAGCTGCTCCATGATCGAGCCGAAGAAGTACAGCGTGATCATGTTGAACAGCAGGTGTCCGCCGTCGGCGTGGATGAAGCCGTGGGTGACGAAGCGGTGGTACTCGCCGCGATTCACCGCCGGCGGCCAGAAGATCAGCGTGCCGATGATTCGCGGGTTGCCGAAAGCGGCCAGCGAGACCAGGCAGGTGATCAGTATCAGAGCGAGGTTGGGTCCGGCCTCGATATTCACGCGTCGGCTTCGATGTGTTCGGCGGCGATCGCCTTGATCTTTGCCAAGAGCGATGCAAGGCCATTGCTTCGCGTCGCTGACAGGTGCGCCTTGAGCCCGATCTTTTCGACGAACGCCGGCTCGGTATCAAGGATTTCGCACGCGCTGCGCCCCGAGTACACGCGCAGTACCAGCGCGATCAGGCCGGACACGATGGCCGAATCGCTGATCGCCTGGATGTGCAGTGCCCTGGCGTCGCCCTGCGGAACCACCCAAACCTGCGACTGACAGCCGTGCAGCCGCCTGTCCTCGCTCTTCCACTCGTCCGGGAACGGCGGCAGCTTGCGCCCGAGGTCGATCAGGTACTGATAGCGCTCCGACCAGTCGCTGAAGTAGGCGAACTCCTCGGCGATCGCGCGCTGCGCTTCGGCGGCAGTGGGCTCGGGTGGGGACGTGGTCATCCTGCCAGTTTCCAGCGCGTACCCTGGGCGCCGTCCTCGAGTTCGACGCCCATCGCGGTCAGTTCGTCGCGTATCCGATCCGCGGCGGCAAAATCGCGCGTCCGGCGCGCCTCTGCGCGCGCTTCAATGAGCTGCTCGACAGCAGCCGCGTCGACGCTGCGTCCGCCGCCGCGCTCCTGCTGGAACCACGCCTCGGGATCCTGCTGCAGCAAGCCCAGCATCGAACCAGCGGCAAGCAACGTGCCCTTGGCCGCGGCCGTACGTTCACGCGCGGCACGGTCGGCCAGCGCGGCCAGTTCGGCGAGCGCGCGCGGTGTGTTCAAGTCGTCGCAAAGTGCGGCTTCGACGGTTTCCGGAAGCGGCGCATCCGCGGCCTCCAGGTCGGTCAGTTCGCGCAGCGTCCCGTAGATGCCGTCGAGCGTCCGCACCGCCTGGTCAAGCGCGGACTCCGACCAGTCCAGCGGCTGCCGGTAGTGGGCCTTGAGCAGCAGATAGCGCAAGGCCTCGGCGGGCGCATGCCGACGCAGTTCGTCGATCAGCAGGGTGTTGCCAAGCGACTTCGACATCTTGCCGCCTTCCATGGTGACGAAGCCGTTGTGCAGCCAGAAGCGCGCAAAGGTTTGACCGCCATGCGCGCAGGTGCTCTGCGCGACCTCGTTCTCGTGGTGCGGGAACACCAGGTCGACACCTCCGGCGTGGATGTCCAGCGTCTCGCCCAGATGGGTGGCGCTCATCGCCGAGCATTCGATGTGCCAACCCGGGCGACCCACGCCCCAGGGGCTGGCCCAGCCGGGCAGGTCGGGCGTGGACGGTTTCCACAGCACGAAGTCCGCCGGATTGCGCTTGTACGGCGCCACTTCGACGCGAGCGCCGGCCACCATTTCGTCCAGCGGACGCCTCGACAGGCCGCCGTAGTCACCGTAGCTGGCGACGTCGAACAGCACATGACCCTCAGCGGCATAGGCGTGGCCGCGCTCGATCAGGGTCTCGATCATGGCCACGATTTCGTCGATATGTCCGGTGGCGCGCGGCTCGACATCGGGCTGGTCGGCACCCAGTGCGGCCATGTCGGCGTGGAACGCTTTGGTGAATCGCGCGGTGATGTCGCCGATCGGCACGCCGCCCGCTGCAGCGGCGGCATTGATCTTGTCGTCGACGTCGGTGATGTTGCGCGCGTAGACCACACCCGGGTAGCGACGCCGCAGGAGCCGTGCCAGCAGCCCGAACACCACGTAGGGGCGGGCGTTGCCGATATGCGCGAAGTTGTAGACCGTCGGACCGCAGACGTACATGGTGACCCGGTCGGGGTCCTGGGGTACGAAGGTCTCGGTCTGGCGGCTGAGGGTGTTGTAGAGGCGGATGTCCATGCGCGTCGTTGGGTTGTGCTCCGCAACATTGTAGCCGGACTCGTTCAGTGGATACCTGGTGCGGTGCTCGGGAAACAAGTTGCCGAATTCGCGCTGCGGCGGCGATCCCTTGAGTCGGCGTTAAGGATGCGGGTGGTCTAATCTTGTCCACACAAGAAACTGGCCCGCCCCCGGCCACCGAGGAAGTCCCGATGAGAAGCTTCATCGCTGTCGTGGCATTTGTTGCAATTGCTTTGCCCGGTCTGTCCCGGGCCATCGAGAACGTAAGCTACGCGTATGCGGACGTTTTGCGATCCGACGCGGTCTACGAAACGGTCCGCGTCAGCCGACCCCGTGAAGAGTGTCATGAGGACACCGTGGTGCACCGCGAAGGATCGAGCGGCGCCGGCGGTGCCGTGGTCGGCGCCATCATCGGCGGCGTGCTCGGCAACCAGGTCGGCAAGGGCAGCGGTCGCGACGCCGCTACAGTCGCGGGCGCCCTGGTCGGAGGCGCGATCGGCAGCGAAAGCCAGCGTCGCAACAACCCCGAGCGCTACAGCGAATCGGTGCAGACCCGCTGTCGTATCGTCGACGGCTGGGAAGACGAGCGCCGCATTGCCGCGTTCGATGTCGAATACAGCTATCGCGGTCAGATTTACATGTCACGGCTGCCCTACGACCCGGGTGAGCGTCTGCGCATCCGCGTGTCAGTGACGCCAGAGGAGTAGGCCGCGGGCGCGCCCGCCGCCCCTGCCCGGTCAGCTGCACTCAATCGACCGGCGTCTCGAATCCGTCGCCGTGTATTGCCTCGTTCCAGACCTGGAACGCGCGTGGCGGCGACAGCGTCTGGAAGCGTCCATCGTCGTGCAGCACGTCGGCATGCAGGGTAACCGTACCGTGGCCGTCGGCGATCCAGGTCGCCGCCCAGGGCTTGGTTGATCCTGTCGCCACGATCTGGCGATTTACCCGGTAGTCGACCCGGACGATCTGCGGGAGGTCGCTGTCGATGCCGAACGCCACTGGTTGGCCGGCGATGACTTCGATAGCTGCGCCGGGCGTGGTGATCGCGAGCTGCGCCGCGCTGGCCAGAGCAGGCTCCGAGGCGTCGATCTGCAGCAGAAAAGCGACCAGCTGGTCACGCTCCGGCGGCGTGAGCGTGGCTATGTCGCCGTGCGCGCCGGACGGGTTGCGTTCGACAAGGACTTCGGACAAGGTGGCTGCGGAGCCGTCGTGAAGATACGGCGCGGACCCGAAGAGGCCGCGCAGGCTGGGCGTATCCAGCGCCAGCAGTTCCTCACCAAGACGCTGTCCACTCGCTGCACTCAGCGTGCTGACGTCGTGGCGGTAGCCCTGCGGGCTGTCGGTGAAGGCCGGGCCGGCATGGCAGCGATGGCATGACAGCTGCTGGAACAGCGCGCGGCCGGCGGCCCCGTCGGCAGTCAGGGTTCCGTTGCTGTCGCGGAACGGGGAGCGGTCGTCGCTGCCGAGGCTGGCGACGAAGGCTGCCAGCGCATCGAGGTCGTCGGAAAATCCTGCCTTGGGCGGTCCCAGCGGGTGATCGCGACCGTCTGCGAAGTAGTCGGCGTCGTCGATGAAGCCAAGGCCGCCGAAAAGATTGCGGATCGGTGTCTCGAAGTCCTGGATCTCGTCGAAGTTGCCTGTCCAGTGCACCAGGCCGCGCCCCATGCCGGCGTTGCCGAGCAGGCTGGTGGTGTTGCGCAGGCCTTCACCGAGTTGGCTGAAGTCCCAGACCTGACCATCGCTGCGCCCATCGAGGTGACAGGCTGCACATGAGAAGTAGCCGTCCTGCCCCATGCGTGTGTCCATGGCGTTGTAGAAGATGCGCTTGCCGTGCAGCACCTCGGCATCCAGCGGTTCGCTGGATGTGCTGGGGACGCTGCCCAGCGATTCGATCGGGCTGGTGCCGTCGTCGAGCTGGTCGCCGACCGCGAGCACGCTGACGGCGCGCGACAGGAAGTTCTGTACGAACAGCCGTCGGAGAACCGGGTCGTACGCAAGGCCACGCGGCGCGCGTCCGACTTCGAGCTCGGTCAGCTGGCGTCGATTCCAGGGATCCAGTACGAGCACGCGGTTGTTGGTTTCCTGGGCCGCGAACAGGTGGCTCGAACCGGGCGCCAGGAGCAGGGCGGAAACCCGCCCGGCATCGTCGAGGTCCATGCGGTTGGGGACCAGTTCGACCGCAGCGTCTGCATCGACCCGGCCGACCAGCGAGCGCAGTGAGCTCTCGAAAGTAAGCGGCTGTCCCTCGCGGAACAGCCCGCGCAGGATGTTGTCCTTCTTGCCGCCGTACCAGAGATGGGCGCCGTCGGCGCTGAGCGCAAGGCTGGCGATGTAGTTGGGCAGGCCACGTGCAGCCGTACCCGAATCAGGCGAGGTGGTGTCCAGCGCCAACGAGATGTCTTCGGCTTCGTCGAGGGCCGGCAGTGCGATACGCCAGATGCTGCCGTTCTCGCCTTCGCTGACCAGGCGGCTGACGAAGAGCGCGCCGCCGTCGGCGCGGATTGCCATGGCTTCGACCGGCCCGCCGAGTTGCAGCGCTGCGCCGGGTTCGGCAGTCACCGGATTGAAGCGGCGCACTGCACCCGCGCCCGCCATCGCGACGTAGCCGTTGCCGGCGCTGTCGAACAGCAGCGCGACTGGGCGCGATCCGTAGCCGAGATCGATGCTGGCGGTGACCGTTCGCGTTGCCGGATCGACGCGATGTATCGTGTCCGTGCCGGGGCTGTTCACCCAGACTTGGCCTGCGCCATCCAGCGCCAGCGACGAGGGATGGTCGCCGACATCCACTTCCGCGACGAGTTCCAGGAGATCGGCATCGAGAACGCCGATGCTGCCGTGGTCGGGGTTGGCCACCCAGACTTCGCGCCGCGCCGGCTGCAGCAGGATCGGTCCGGACGCGACCGAAGGTGATGCCGGCGGCATGCGCACCACCAGCACTGCGGTGGCGCTGGCGAGCCCCTGGGTGGCATGGCGCACCTGCACCAGCAGGGTGAGCACGCCGGCACCCTGGTACGTGTAGGAGATGCTGTTGCTCGGAAGCCATTCGGTGCGCGGCGTACCGTCACCGAACTCCCAGCGGTACTCAAGGGCACCACCGCCGGGCACGCTTGCCTGCGCGGTGAACTGCACCGGCTGGCCAAGCACCAGCGGCGACGCCGGCACGCTGTCGATGCCCTGGATCTGCACCTGCGCCAGCGCAGGCGTGGCGGCAGCCAGGTACAGCAGCGTCAGCAGCATCCGCAGAGTGCGCATTCCCGGTCGCCGCCTCAGGGCTCGAAGCCGTTGCGGAACAGGTCGTCCGGCTGGATCACGGTGGCGCCGGTGGAGAAGCGGAAGCTGTAGGCGTTGAAGCCGTTGCCGGCGACATCGCGAACGCCGTCCTGAATCAGACTGACCTCATAGGTGGTGTCGGCTTGAAGCAGCGCGTCGGGAATGATGTTGACCACCTGATAGCTGGTGTGGATCACCGTGGTCGCCAGCGGTGCGCCGCCCACCGGGCGCAGCACGATGTTCTGCGACGTCACTGTCGTCGAATCAAGCGTCTCGTTGATGACCAGACCCACCACGGTGTGCAGCGACTGGTGGGTGTCGTTGTTCAGCGGCAGGTGATAGCCGACCGTGGGTCGGGTGGTGTCGAGGCCGGCCTGATGGGAGAACAGGTAGGAACGCGAGCCGTCGGTTTCGGAGGACGATGCGAGCACCAGGTGGCCGAGCGGTATCCACTGAAAGTCACCCGCGCAGCAAGGGTTCGGCGTGAACACCTGCGCAACCTGACGCGTTTCCATGTTGTACTTCCTGCCTTGGTGGAAGCGACCCGCAAACGCGTACTGGTCCTGGAAGTGCACGTAGCGTCCCGGCAGGTCGTCGTAGGGAATGGTGAAGGTGAGCTGCAGATTGGTCGGGTCGCTGAAATCGATGACCAGGGTATTGGCGTTGCCCTGGGGGCCGTTGGTGTTGTCGCCGAACATCAGCACCAGATAGTGACGCCAGACCTGCCAGGCATTGGTGTACTGCCGGTAGTTGCCGATGAGCCGGTCCAGCAGCACCGGGGCTGCCGGATTGCTGATGTCGAACACCGCCACGCCGTCCTGGCTGTCGGAAGGGGTCAGGAACAGCAGGTTGCCCAGGCGCCACTGGTTGGCGCCGTTGGTCATGCTCGCCAGTTCTCGGACGCTGATCTGGGATACGTGAGGCCACCAGCCCACCCGTGCGTCGACGATGTTGTCGCCGAAATGGTAGGGATAGGTATCGACCCAGTTGCCCGGCCAGCCCAGCGGCGGTTGCCCCGAGGGAAAGCTGCCGACATTGGTGGTCTGCTGAGTGGGCGCCAGCATGTTGGACAGGTTCTGGAACGGACGCGAGCTGGAGTCACCGATTTCCGGAATCCAGTAGGCGCGCCAGAACACGTCGCCGACCTTGACCCAGGAGTGTCCGTTGACGCCGGTGGCGACGGTGCGCACCAGTTGCGGCGAGGCGGCGTTGGCGATGTTGTACGTCCAGGTGCCCTGACCATCGGTGCCGCCGAGATAGAGATAGCCGCGATGGAACGTGGTGATGCGGCCACCGTGGTTCCACATCGAGACCTGGGTGCCGGCGGGCCAGGTCTGGGTGGGCAGGCCCTGGGCCGATGCTTCGGCCGTGCAGAGGAGGAAGAGCGCGGCCAGGGCGGCCGGGCGCATCGGTCGTTTCATGAGCATGGCTCCCTCGAAGAGTGACGTGCCTGGTTACAACCCGGGTTGGCGTTCAGACCGGCCACCTGCGGCACGCTCTGTTGCCCTCCCGGCGCGACGCCCCCTGAGCGAAGGACCGGTTCGGTCGCCGACCATGCTAGCTGCCACCCCAATCGCGTCAAGGCCGCCAGACCCGGGAAAGACCACCGTCCGTCCATGCGTCAGGGACTTGCCCGCGCGCCCCTTTTCCGTTTCCCGACCTTGTGCCACACTCCGCCCCATGCCAACCAAGGCCGCCACCGATACTTGTGTCCCCGCTGGCGTGTCCGGCGCCCGACTGGCTTCGGGCATGACCTCGCGCGCGCGCCGTATCGGATCGATCTAGTCCGGGCCGGCAGCGTTTCGCATACGTTCTTCCACCCGGCCCGCGCCGGGTTTTTTCGTTTCAGGGGTTCGATCCTTCGATGACCATGCGACATTTCCTCACCACCCAGGACTTCAGCCGCGCCGAGCTGGACGCGTTCCTTGAGGAGGCCGCGCGGATGAAGCGCGAGCCTTTCGGCGATGCGCTGAAGGGCAGGGCGGTGGCGCTGCTGTTTCTGAATCCTTCCATGCGCACGCGCACCAGTTTCGACGTCGGCGTCTGGCAGCTCGGCGGCCACGCGGTGGTGCTGGAGCCCGGCAAGAGCGCATGGGGCATCGAGTTTGAGGAAGGCGTGGTGATGGATGGCGAGGCCGAGGAGCACATCGCCGAGGTGGCGCGCGTGCTCAGCCGCTACGTCGACCTGATCGGCGTACGCGCGTTCCCGAGGTTCCAGGACTGGCAGGTCGACCGCCAGGACAGGGTGATCAAGGCCTTCGCTCGCCACGCCACGGTGCCGGTGATCAACATGGAGACCATCACCCATCCCTGTCAGGAGCTGGCGCACGCGCTGGCGATGCGCGAGCGTCTCGGTGACCTGAGGGGTCGCAAGTACGTGCTGACCTGGACCTATCACCCCAAGCCGCTGAACACCGCCGTGGCCAACTCGGCGCTGCTGATCGCCACCCGCATGGGGATGGACGTGACCCTGCTGTGTCCAACTCCCGAATACGTGCTCGACCCACGCTATATGGCGCTCAGCGTGCAGAACGCAGACGAGAACGGCGGCCGGCTACGGGTGAGCCATGAACCCGATGAGGCCTACGCCGGCGCCGAGGTGGTCTACGCCAAGAGTTGGGGTGCGTTGCCGTACTTCGGCCGTTGGGAAGATGAAAAGCCGATCCGCGAGGCGCACCGCCATTTCATGGTCGACGAGCGCAAGATGGCGCTGACCGAGGGCGGCCTGTTCAGCCATTGTCTGCCGCTTCGCCGCAACATCAAGGCCAGCGATGGCGTGATGGACGCACCGTATTGCTTCGCCGTCGACGAGGCCGAGAACCGGCTGCACGTGCAGAAGGCGGTGATGGCTGCGCTGGTGGGTGGTACAGGGCCTAGGGCCTAGGG
>CAZGKE010000006.1:0-46758 GCA_964526035.1 uncultured Gammaproteobacteria bacterium
AGGGGCCTTATCCAAAACGAAACGCCCCGCTCAGTCGAGCGGGGCGTTTTCTTTGGCGCCGACTTGAGGGACCGCGAGCTCCGCATCCGTCTGGTTCATGTCCGACCGGGAATCGGCGCGGAACGCCCCGCGGCTGGAAACCGCGCGGCGTAAGCCGAGTCGCTGCAATGAGAATCCTAGTCGAGGCGCATTCCGTAGGCGTCCTTGAAACGCTCGCTGAATTCACTGTAGTCGAAGCGCTGGTTCTGGGTGCCGGCGTGGGCCACCTTGATGGCCCCCATCAGCGAAGCAATGCGACCGCTCAACTGGATGTCCATGCCCTTCATCAGTCCGAAGATCAGCCCGGCCCGGTAGGCATCACCGCAGCCGGTGGGATCAATGATCTTCTCCGCCTTGGCGGCCGGAACCTGTACGCACCCGCCGCGGGCATGAACCATCGAGCCTTCAGCGCCTCGGGTGACGATGTAGCCCTCTACACGTTCGGCAATCTGTGCCTCGGTCCATCCGGTGCGCTCCTTGAGAAGCTGGCACTCGTAGTCGTTTACGGTGACCCAGGTGGCCTGCTCGATGAAGGCGCGGAACTCCTCGCCGTTGAACAGCGGCATGGCCTGCCCGGGATCAAAAATGAAGGGGATGCCGCGCTCGGAGAACTCCCGCGCGTGTTGGAGCATGGCGTCGCGTCCGTCGGGAGCAACGATCCCGAAAGTGGCCTGGGCGACGTCGCGCACATGATTTCGGTGGGAATGCATCATCGCACCAGGATGGAACGCGGTGATCTGATTGTCGGAAAGGTCCGTGGTAATGAACGCCTGTGCGGTGTAGGTGTCAGGAATCTCTGCAACGCAGTCGAGAGAGATGCCGCTCTGCATCATATGGTTGCGGTATGGCGCAAAATCGACACCGACCGTGGCCATGGGCAGTGGATCGCCGCCGAGAAGTTTCAGGTTGTAGCTGATGTTGCCAGCACAGCCCCCGAATTCTCGGCGCATGTCTGGCACCAGGAAGGCGACGTTCAGCATGTGCACCTTGTCTGGAAGAATGTGGTTCTTGAAGTGATCCTGGAACACCATGATGGTGTCGTAGGCCAGGGACCCGCAGATCAGTGCCGACATGAGCGTGGAGTTCCTTCAGCTGCAATTGGGGATGCGCAAACCCTCGAAGCGTACTGTCTGGCAGACTTCCTGACTACCGCGCCTGGTCGAGAATGCCCGCTCCCCGGCACAATGCCGGCTTGCTGGGGCCCCACACGGTTGCTACGCTAGCCCGCTTTTCCGCCATACACGGCTGCCCCCACTTACTCATGTTCAAGAGCCTTCGCGGATTCTTTTCCAATGACCTGTCCATTGACCTGGGCACGGCCAATACGCTGATCTACGTGCGCGGTCAGGGCATCGTTCTCAACGAGCCCTCGGTAGTTGCGATCCGCCAGGACCGTGGCCCCGGCGGTCCGCGCTCGGTCGCGGCAGTAGGCGTGGAGGCCAAGCGCATGCTTGGTCGCACGCCTGGCAATATCGTGACCATCCGGCCGATGAAGGATGGCGTCATTGCCGACTTCACGATGACCGAGGCGATGCTGCAGCACTTCATCAAGAAGGTGCACCGCTCGCGCTTCCTGCGCCCGTCACCGCGCGTGCTGATCTGCGTGCCGTGCGGGTCGACCCAGGTCGAGCGACGCGCGATCAAGGAATCCGCGGAGCGCGCGGGCGCCCGAGATGTCTACCTGATCGAAGAGCCGATGGCGGCAGCGATCGGTGCCGGGATTCCGGTCCACGAGGCGCGTGGTTCGATGGTGTTGGATATTGGTGGCGGCACCTCGGAAGTGGCGGTGATATCCCTCAACGGCGTGGTCTATTCCCAGTCGGTACGCATCGGCGGCGACCGCTTCGACGAATCCATCGTCAACTATGTGCGGCGCAATCATGGCACCCTGATCGGCGAGGTGACGGCCGAACGGATCAAGGTCGAAATTGGCTGTGCCTACCCGCTGGTCGAACCGCAGTCCATGGAAGTCTCCGGGCGCAATCTCGCCGAAGGTGTTCCGCGAATGTTCAACATCAGCTCCAACGAAGTCCTGGAAGCGCTGCACGAACCACTTTCCGGAATCGTCAGCGCAGTCAAGGCCGCCCTTGAGCAAACGCCTCCGGAACTGTGCGCAGACGTCGCCGAGCGCGGCATCGTGCTGACCGGTGGAGGCGCGCTCCTGCGCGGCCTTGATCGCCTGCTTTCGGAAGAGACGGGTCTCCACGTGCAGGTGGCCGAGGATCCGCTGACGTGCGTGGCTCGTGGAGGCGGGCGCGCCCTTGAGCTGGTGGATCTGCACGGCAACGACTTCTTCGCTTCGGAGTGACCCTGGCGACGGCAGGGCTTGGCGCAGCGCGGTCCTGAAACGTGGTTTACGACAATCCGGAAAAATCTACGCTGTTCGATCCGGAGGCATCGGCAACACTGCGCCTCGCGGGCTACCTGCTGCTCGGCGTGGTGCTGATGGTGATCGACTTCCGCGGTGGGTATCTCGACAAGGTCCGCTCGACCTTCTCGGTGCTGGCCCACCCCATGTACCTTGTTGCATCCAGTCCGGCGCGCATGACTCGTTGGCTCGCGGAGGGTTTCAGTGAGCGCCAGGCGTTGGTCGTGGAAAATCGCGAGAAGGCACAGGCGCTGCTGCTTGCCGAGGCCCGCCTCAATCGACTGCAGGCGGTCCAGCAGCAGAACCTCCGCCTGCGCGAGTTGCTCGGCGCCAAGCGTTCTCTGGGCCTCAAGGTCCAGTTTGCCGAGCTTCTGGACATTGATCTCGATCCCTTCAGGCATCGCATCGCCATTGGACTGGGATCCAGGGAAGGCGTGACCCCAGGGCAGGCCGTCATCGATGCGCGCGGCGTCATGGGACAGGTGGTGAGCGTCGGGCCGTTCAGCAGCCAGGCCATCCTCATCACCGATCCCAGTCATGCGCTTCCCGTGCAGGTATCTCGAAACGCGCTGCGAACCATAGCCTATGGGACCGGTCGCACGGACCGCTTGATCCTCCCCAACATCCCGATCAGCGCCGATCTCGAAGTCGGCGACCGCCTCTATACCTCGGGTCTCGGTGGCGTATTTCCTGCCGGGCTGCCGGTAGCGCGCATTGTTGAAATCCGAACCGATGAAACCGGAAATTTCGCCGTCGCGCATGCGCTCCCGGAAGCAGGTCTCGAGCGAAGTGGTGAAGTTCTGATCTTGTGGGATGAGCCGATGTCGCTGCAGGGTACGGCCGCGAGTGGCGACGAGAGCCCGCCTGAGCCCGGGCCATGAGCGGCGCTCGTCATACCTCGCTGCTGTTCTGGATGTCGCTGCTGGCGGCGCTGATGCTCGCGCTGCTGCCGCTGCCGCCGCCGCTGCAGGCACTCAAACCCTATTGGCCGGCGCTTGTTCTTCTGTACTGGATACTCGAGGCGCCGGAAGCCGTCGGGCTCGGTTTCGCGTTTCTGTTCGGGCTGCTGGCCGATCTGCTGTTCGGCACCTTGTTTGGTGAACAGGCGCTGCGGCTTGCCATCATTGCGTTCCTCGGCGCGCGGTTCCGCTCCCGCATACGCTTCTTTCCGATGTGGCAGCAGGCGCTGGCGGTTCTCATCATGCTTCTCAATGACCGGGTGGTCCTGCTCGGCATTCGGGCCTTCGCCGGGGAGGGTTTGCCGCCGGCGGCGTTCTGGCTTGCGCCGCTGGCGGGCATGCTGATCTGGCCTTGGCTGTTCCTGCTGCTGGATGCACTCGGGCAGTGGCGGCGCGGTCGCCGATGAAAAGAAGCTGGCGCGCATCGCACGAGCTGCTGCGAGACCCGCGCACTGAGCTGGTGCTGTTTCACCGGCGCGCTGCGCAGGCGCTCCTTTTCGTCGCGATCGTGCTGCTGGCCCTGGCCGCCCGCTTCATGTGGCTTCAGGTGATCGAACATGAAACATTCCTGACGCGCTCCGAAGACAATCGCCTGAAGGTTCAACCGATTGCACCCAGCCGCGGACTCATTTTTGATCGCAACGGCCGCCTGCTTGCGGATAACGTACCCGCCTATCGCCTCGAGCTGGTTCCGGAACGGGTCGCGGATCTTGACACGACACTCAGTGAACTGCGCAAGCTGTTGCCGATCGCCGACGACGACATTGCACGTTTCCAGGAACTGCGTGCCGTGCGCCGCAGGTTCCAGAGCATTCCCCTCAAGTTCCGCTTGAGCGAGTCGGAAGTCGCGACCCTTTCGGTCAGGCGCCATCTCTTCCCTGGAGTCGACGTGGTGCCGTACCTCACCCGCCACTATCCCCGCGGCGAGGCCTTCGCGCACGTGGTCGGCTACGTGGGTCGTGTCGACGTGCGCGATCGCGAACGACTCGATCTCAGCCGCTACGCCGCAACGAGCCATATCGGCAAGACAGGAATCGAGCGGTTTTACGAGGATTTGCTTCACGGCGAAGCCGGCTTCGAACGCGTCGAGACCAATGCCGAAGGTCGCGTGCTGCGGGTAGTCGAGAGGCAAGCCCCGGTTCCAGGCCGACACCTGTTCCTGAGCCTCGACAGCGACCTCCAGGAGATCGCGGAGCAGGCATTTGTCGGGGAAAATGGTGCGGTGGTCGCCATCGATCCGCGAAACGGCGAGGTGCTGATCATGCTCAGCATGCCCGGGTTTGACCCAAACGCCTTCGTCAATGGCATTGGTCAGGCCGACTACTCCGCGTTGCTGGCCTCACCGCGTCGACCGCTGTTCAACCGCGCCCTGCAGGGTGGCTACGAGCCGGGCTCGACGCTCAAACCGTTCCTGGGACTGGCGGGCCTCGAGTTGGGTGTTCGTGGCGTCGACGACACCGTATTGTCAGTCGGTGAGTTTCGACTTCCCGGTCAGCAGCAGGGGTACCGCGACTGGCGACGTGGCGGTCACGGCCGAGTCAACCTGCACGAATCCATCGCCCAGTCGGTAAACACCTATTTCTACTCGCTGGCTGCCGACATGGGCATTGATCGGATGAGCGAGTACATGGCCCGCTTCGGATTCGGCTCTCCCGTCGGCATCGATCTGCTGGGAGAAGGGTCCGGGGTGCTGCCGACCCGCGAATGGAAGCGCGCAACCATCAATCAGCCCTGGTATCCCGGCGAAACCGTGATCGCTGGTATCGGTCAGGGCTTCTGGGTAGTCACCCCCCTGCAGCTCGCCGCCGCGACGGCCATCCTCGCGGCCGGCGGAGAACGCGCCCAGGTGCACCTGCTGCGTGCCGTAAAGGAAGGCTTCAACGAGCCGCCGCTGGAGCGTGAGCTCGCCCCGATCGACCGGCCGGTTTCACCGAGCCCGGCCCACTGGACGCTGGTTCGGGATGGGCTGGTGGCGGTCATGCACGGTCCGACCGGCACTGCGCGCGACATCGGTGCCGACAGCCTCTACCGCATCGCCGGAAAGACCGGTACCGCACAACGCGTGCGGCGCGGAGACACCGAATACGACGAGGACAGCGTACCCGAGCATTTGAGGCACCATGCGCTCTTCATCGCCTTTGCGCCTGCCGATGAGCCGCGCATTGCTCTTGCTGTCGTGGTGGAGGCCGGGTCCAGCGGGGCACGTGCAGCCGCTCCGCTGGCGCGCAGCATCATCGACGCCTGGCTGTCGGAGCAACCCTGATGCTCGATGTCCAGCTTGCAGACCGTGTTGCGCGATTGTGGCGTCGGCTGGCCAGGCTTCCGCACCTCGATCTGTCGCTCCTGTTGATGCTGCTGGTTCTTGCCTCCGTCGGCCTTGCCGTGCTGTATGCCGCCGCGGACGGCAATGCAAGGATGGTCAATCGACAGGCGCTGCGCTTGGGAATTGGCTTCGCCGCGCTGTTGCTTCTGGCTCGAGTGCCGATGCCATGGCTGCAGCGCGCGGCGCCGTGGTTTTACCTGGCTACCATGCTGCTCCTGCTGGCAGTCATGCTGATAGGCGAAGGTCGTGGCGCCGCCCGCTGGCTGAGCCTGGGGCCCATTCGATTCCAGCCGTCCGAGCTGGCGAAGCTCGCAGTGCCGATGATGCTTGCCTGGTATCTGCACCGTTCGCGATTGCCCCCGGGGTGGATCGCGTTGGCGGTGGCTGCCGTGGTGATTGCCTTGCCGGCGACTCTCATTCTTCGTCAGCCCGACCTGGGAACCGCCGTGCTGGTCGCCGTCAGCGGCATGTTCGTGGTGTTTCTCGCCGGTCTCTCCTGGTGGCGGATACTGGCTGTCGGTGCGCTGGTCGCGGCGGCTCTGCCCGTCGCCTGGCGGTATCTCCACGATTACCAGCGCAACCGGATCCTCATGCTTTTCGATCCGGAAAAGGACCCTCTCGGCGATGGCTGGAACATCATCCAGTCGAAGATCGCCGTGGGTTCCGGAGGGCTTTGGGGCAAGGGGTGGCAGCAAGGCACACAGTCCCGTCTCGAATTTCTTCCCGAGCACACCACCGATTTCATCTTTGCCGTACTCGCCGAGGAGTTCGGTCTGATTGGCGTGGCGCTGCTGCTGCTGCTCTATGCAGCGATCATCGGTCGCGGACTGTGGCTGGCAATGCAGGGATCGGACACCTTCGCCCGCCTGCTCGGTGGCGCCATTTGCCTCGCGTTCTTCACTTATGTGGCGGTGAACGCCGGCATGATCAGCGGGCTGCTCCCCGTCGTTGGAGTGCCGATGCCGCTGCTCAGCTATGGCGGTACCTCGGCGGTCAGTCTTCTGGCCGCTTTCGGCATCCTCATGTCGATTTACGGGCACCGCCGCATGGCGCCGGGCCGACGTTGAGGCTGGTGTAAGATGTTGTTGCGCCAAACCGCGATTTCATGACCTCTCCCATGCGCCTCCCTTTTCGTTTCTGGACCCTGGTCCTGCTGATAGTTGGCCCGTTCGCGGTTCTTGCCGGCGAATCCCAGACCCATCCGGGTCAGGATGCCTTTGTACGCGCCGTCGCCGAAGAACACGGCCTCGACCCTGCCAAGATCGACAAACTGCTATCGAGCGGTCATTTCCGCCAGGACATCATTGACCTGATGACCCGTCCTGCCGAGGCCAAGCCGTGGCATCAGTACCGCCCGATCTTCATGACCCGCAAGCGCATCGACGACGGCGTCGCGTTCCTGCGCGAGAACCGTGAGGCGCTCGCCGCCACCGAGACCCGTTTTGGCGTACCCGCAGAAATGGTGGTGGCCATCATCGGGGTCGAAACCAGCTACGGGGCCAATATCGGCCGCCATCGCGTGCTCGACGCACTGGTCACGCTGGGCTTCTACTACCCGCCGCGGCAGGCATTCTTCTCGCGCGAACTCGGGCAGCTGTTCGCGCTGGCGGGCGAGCAGGACCTCGACATCGAATCCTTGAGTGGTTCGTACGCAGGTGCCATGGGCTGGGGCCAGTTCATGCCTTCCAGCTATCGCGCCTACGCCCGTGATGGCGACGGCGATGGCCGCATCGATCTGTGGAATTCCAAAGCGGACATCTTTGCCAGCGTCGCCAACTATTTTCACGCGCATGGCTGGAAGAATGGCGAGCCGGTTGCGGTGCCCGCCGACGTTGCAGACGATGCCGCAGACCTTGGGCGCCCCGAACTCGAACCGAAGCTGAGCGTGGCCGATCTGATGGCCAAGGGCTACAGCAGCGCGGCGTTGGGACAGGATGATCCGCGAAAAGTGACGCTGGTGCGTCTGGATGATGTCGATGGCCCTGAATACTGGATTGCCTTCCGCAACTTCTACGTGATCACGCGCTACAACCGCAGCCCGCTGTACGCCATGGCGGTGTTTCAGCTGGCGCAGGCGATCGCCGAGCAGGCTGCTGCAGAGAGCCCTTGATGCTGCGCGTGTCCCTGACGGTCGTACTTGCCGTGACCCTGGCAGCGTGCGCAGGCAAGCCCAGGAAGGGGGCGCCGCTGGCGGACGAAACTCCGGCAGCCACAGTGGATCAGGTGGCCGACGGGACCCCCTCCGGCCCCTTGCCCGTAGATCTCGACGCGATTCCCGAGCCGGTGCCGCGTGCCGAGCCGCGCAGCCGCTACGGAAATCACTCGCCCTACACCGTGCTCGGCCGCACCTATCGGGTGATGGACAGCAGCGACGGCTACCTGGAGCGCGGAATCGCTTCCTGGTATGGCACCAAGTTCCATGGTCGCCCGACTTCGAGCTTCGAGCCTTATGACATGTACCAGTACACGGCGGCGCACAAGAGCCTGCCGTTGCCCAGCTACGTGAAGGTGACCAATCTCGACAACGGCAAGAGTGTGGTCGTCAGGGTCAACGATCGTGGGCCCTTCAAGGATGATCGCATCATCGATCTGTCGTACGTGGCGGCGCTGCGTCTTGACATGCACCAGCGCGGGACCGCGAGGGTGGAGGTGCGCGCCCTTGATCCAGAGCGTGCGGAACCCGGTCCGACCGTCGCGGTCCATGATCCAGATGCGCGAATTTTCGTCCAGGTTGGAGCCTTTTCCGAGCGCGACAACGCGCGCCGCGCGCGTGACCGGCTGCGCGAGGCAGGCATCGAGGGTGTGCGCTTGACGCGCGTGCGCGCCAACAGCCGCACCTTCTGGCGCGTACGGCTCGGGCCGCTGTCTGGTCGAACCGAGGCCGAGGGCAAGCTCGCCACAGTGCGCCGCCTTGGTTTCGGTGCAGCGCAAATCCTGAGTCTCTGACACCCCACCTCTGCATTCCCCATGCCGCGAATCCTGCTCACCCTGCTCGGCCTTCTTGTCACCCCGTTCGCGGTCGTCGCGCAAGCGCCTTCTGCAACAGCGCCTGTCCCGGCCGTGCCCGGCCTTGCCGCCACCAGCTATGTACTGCTCGACTTCCAGAGCGGGCGCATCCTCGCCAGCCGCAGCCCCGACGAGGCGCTGCCGCCGGCCAGCCTGACCAAGGTGATGACCGCCTATGTGGCGTTCTCGGAGCTCGGTGCCGGACGCCTCGGGCTGTCGGACATGGTCACGGTGAGCGAGAAGGCCTGGCGTCGACCAGGCTCGCGCATGTTCATCGAGGTCGGCAAGCAGATCTCCGTACAGGATCTGCTGAAGGGCATGATCGTGCAGTCCGGCAACGACGCCACGGTGGCGCTGGCCGAGCATATCGCCGGCAGCGAGGAAGCCTTTGCCGACCTGATGAACCGGCAGGCTGACGCGCTGGGCATGAGCAACACGCATTTCGTTACCGTGGACGGGCTGCCGGGCGACGGCCACCTGTCAAGCGCCCACGACATGGCGCTCCTGGCACGCGCCATGGTGGCCAACTACCCCGAGTACTACGCCTGGTACTCCGAGCGTGAGTTCACCTTCAACGGCATCAAGCAGCACAATCGCAACAGCCTCCTGTGGCGAGATGAGAGCGTCGACGGGTTGAAGACCGGGCACACCGAGGCGGCCGGCTATTGCCTGATTGCGTCCGCGCAGCGCGCCGACATGCGACTGATCACAGTGGTCATGGGTTCGGCAAGCGAGCGCTCGCGGGCAGACGAAAGCCAGGCCTTGCTGAACTACGGTTTCCGCTTCTTCGAATCGCATCGCCTCTATGGCGGCGGAGTGGCGCTGGCCGAACCTGCACTGTGGAAGGGCAAACACGACAGCGTACCGCTCGGTGTCGAGAAAGACGTGCTGGTGACCCTGCCGCGTGGCGCCTATGAGCGGCTGGCTGCCAATCTCCAGGTGTCCGGTCAACTGGTGGCCCCACTCGAAGAGGGGCAGCGTGTCGGCGAACTGGTAATCAGACTGGACGACGAAATCCTGGTGGAGAGGCCACTGTTGGTGCTTCAGCAGCGCCCTGAAGGTGGCTTCTTCCGGCGCATGAGCGATGGCGTGCGCCTGTGGTGGGCCGGATACTGAGCGTGGCGGAGCCCGAAGCCCGAGGCTTCCGGTTTCCCGGCGAGTTCGAGATCAAGGTCATGGGCGACATGGCGGCGGATCTTGCCGGCCTGGTTCCCGCGCTGCTCGCCGAGCTTGGTCACGCCGACGTGGCGGTCCTGTCCAGCCGCGCGTCTTCGGGCAGCAGGTACCTGTCGGTGACCGTTCGCATCCGCTGCCAGCAGCGCGCCGATCTCGAGGCTGCGCACACCCATCTCCGCGCCCATGCGGCGATTCGCTGGACGCTTTGATGAGAGCCGGCCTCGTCGACCTTGGTCGCAGCGCCTATGAACCCGTATGGCGCGCCATGCAGGCCTTCACCGATGGCCGCGATTCCGGCACTGCGGACCAGATCTGGCGCGTCGAGCACGATCCGGTGTTCACGCTGGGCCAGGCCGGGCGTTGGGAGCATGTGCTGATGCCTGGCGATATTCCGGTGCTGCCCGTGGACCGTGGTGGTCAGGTGACCTATCACGGGCCGGGCCAGCTGGTGATCTATCCGCTGATCGATCTGCGCCGGCTGGGCCTTGGCGTGCGCGAACTGGTCGAACGCATCGAGGGCGCGGTGATCGACACCCTCGCGAGCTGGGACATCGCGGCCGCGCGGCGGCCTGGTGCACCGGGTGTCTACGCCAAGCAGGGCAAGATCATGGCGCTCGGACTTCGCGTCCGTCGCGGCTGCACCTTCCACGGGCTCGCCTTCAACGTCAATATGGATCTCGAACCGTTTTCGCGGATCAATCCCTGCGGCTTCCAGGGGCTGGCGGTAACCCAGGTGCTAGACTTGGGCGGACCGTCCACGCTTGACGAGGTGGCCGAGGCGCTGCTGCCACGCCTTTGCAGCGCGCTGGGACTTGCGCCCGAGCCCGTCGAAACGCAGCATGGCCTGCCAGTGGAACCCCAAGCATGAATCGAGACAGCGCAGCACAGCGCGCCATTCCCATCCTCGTCGAAGGCGAGAAACAGCTTGGCGCCGACAAGATCGCGCGCAATCCGGTGGTGTTCGATCCAGCGCGGCCGGCGGCCCGCAAGCCATCGTGGATCCGGGTGCGCATTCCCTCCGGCAATGCAGTCGCGACGCTCAAGGCGAAGCTGCGCGAGAATGCGCTGGTGACGGTGTGCGAAGAGGCGTCCTGCCCCAATATCCACGAGTGCTTCAGCAAGGGCACCGCCACCTTCATGATTCTCGGCGAGGTGTGCACGCGTCGCTGCGCCTTCTGTGATGTCGCTCACGGTCGCCCCAAGCCGCCCGACCCGCTGGAGCCAGCCAACCTGGCGCGCACCGTGCGCGACATGGGTCTGCGCTATGTCGTCATCACCTCAGTGGATCGCGACGATTTGCGCGACGGGGGTGCCGAGCACTTCGCCGACTGCATCCGCGAGGTGCGCGCGTTGAGTCCCGATATCAGGATCGAGATCCTTACTCCGGACTTCCGCGGTCGCGGTCGCATGGAGCGGGCGCTGCAGGCGCTGGCAGCGGCACCTCCCGACGTGTTCAACCACAACGTGGAAACGGTGCCCGATCTCTACCGCGAGGTGCGTCCAGGTGCCGACTATGAATGGTCCCTGTCGCTTCTGGAGCGATTCAAGCGCGAGCACACAGAAATTCCCACCAAATCCGGCATCATGTTGGGACTCGGCGAGTCCTGGGACCAGGTGGTCGGCACATTGAACGATCTGCGTCGTCACGCGGTCGATATGGTCACCATCGGACAGTACCTTCAGCCCACCGCGCACCACCACCCCGTGCTGCGCTATTGGACGCCGGACGAGTTCAAGGCGCTGGAGGCGGAGGGTTACGCCCTGGGCTTCAATCACGTCGCCTCCGGTCCACTGGTACGCTCGTCCTATCATGCCGATGAAATGGCCTCCGCCTCGGGTCTGGTTGAGGTGGCCTGAGGCCCGGCTCCGTTTTGCGCCTGGAGAACAATGCGATGTCTAGAGCACTGATCCTCACCATCTTTCTGCTGCTGGCAGCAGCACCCGCGGCTGCCAAGCGCGAATCCGCCGATCGCGATTTCGCGGTATTGGCGCCGAGTTCCGGGCAAAGCCAGGCGGCCGTGTGGGCCACGCGTTTCCTGACGCGATTCCACTATGCCAACCAGGCACTCGATGACGACATGTCGTCGAAGATCCTCGACCGCTATCTGGAAAGCCTGGACGGTGAGCGCCTGTTCTTCACCGCTAGCGATATACAGGCGTTCGAGAGCTTTCGCGCGACGCTCGACGACGCCATCCAGCAGCAAGAGCTGGACCCACCCTTCACCATCTTCAATCTCTACGTGCAGAGGGTGAGTGAGCGCACTGCTTTTGCGCGCGAGATACTCAAGGGCGAGTTCGACTTCGACGGTGAAGCGATCTACGAGAGCAATCGCTCGGAGCAGCCCTGGGCCGCGGACAGCGACGCACTGGACGCGCTTTGGCGCATGCGTGTGAAGAACGACATCATCCGCCTGAAGCTCGCGGGTCGCGATGACGACAAGATCATCACGACGCTGGACCGTCGCTACGCGAACTTCGACAGTCGGGTGCGCGAACTGAACAGCGAGGACGTGTTCCAGACTTTCATGAATGCCTACGCCGTTTCCATCGAGCCGCACACCGGCTACCTCGGGCCGCGGGCATCGGAAAACTTCAATATCTCCATGCGGCTGTCCCTGGAAGGCATCGGCGCCGTGCTGCAGCGCGAAGACGAGTACACCGTGGTGCGCTCCATCGTGCCGGGAGGGCCGGCGGCGCTGTCGGGAAAACTGAAGGCCGGTGATCGCATCCTTGGCGTTGGCCAGGGCGACTCCGGACCGTTGGTTGACGTCGTCGGCTGGCGCCTGGACGACGTCGTAGAGCTGATTCGTGGACCCAAGGATTCCGTGGTGCGACTGGACGTGCAGCCCGCAGAAGCTGGTCCCGACGGCAAACACGAGGTGCTTGCCATCACGCGCCAGCGCATCAAACTCGAAGAGCAGGCTGCCAAGCGGTCCCTGATCGAGCTCGAGGAGGGTGGCGAGACCCGGCGTATCGGAGTCATTGCGCTGCCGACTTTCTATCAGGACTTCGAGGCGCGGCGGCGCGGCGAAGAGGATTTCCGAAGCACCACGCGGGACGTCGCACTTCTTCTGAAGGAGCTCAAGGAAGAGGGTGTCGACGGCGTGGTGCTGGATCTGCGCAACAACGGCGGCGGCTCGCTGAATGAGGCGACTGAACTCACCGGACTGTTCATCGAGTCCGGGCCGGTGGTGCAGGTGCGCAACAGCCAGGGCAGGGTAGACGTCGAGCGCGACCGCAGCAGGACCGTGGCCTATGACGGCCCTCTCGCGGTGCTGGTCAATCGCAGCTCGGCTTCGGCTTCGGAGATCGTCGCGGCGGCGATCCAGGATTATGGGCGCGGCATCATCATCGGCGAGCCGACTTTCGGAAAGGGTACGGTGCAGAACCTGATCGACCTCGACCAGGTGGCCAACAACGAAGCACCGCGTTTCGGTCAGCTGCGCCTGACCATCGCCCAGTTCTACCGCATCAGCGGCGGGTCCACCCAGCATCGCGGCGTCGTGCCGGATATCGCCTATCCGGTGGCGCTGGATGCCGACGAATACGGCGAATCTGCCTATGACAACGCCCTGCCTTACACCACCATCGATCCGACGAGCTATCGTGCCTACGGTGATCTCAGCAGTCTGTTGCCGGTGCTGGAGGCGAGACACATCGAGCGTGTCTCGGAAGACGCGGAGTTCCAGTTCTGGAAGCAGGATATCGAGGACTATCGTGCGCGTCGGCAGAAGACGGAGATTTCCCTGAACCTTGAAGTGCGCCGCGCGGAAAGGGACGCGCTGCAGGCACGTCGCGAGGCTCGAAAAGAGGCGCGCAAGGCCGCCGGTCTGCTGGCTGACGCTGCCAGTGCACCGCCGCCTGATGACGGACTGACTGCGGAAGAGCGTGGCGTACAGCCCGACGACGAAGGCGAGGACAGCGAGCCCAGCGACGTGCTGCTGACCGAAGCCGCGCGAGTGTTGAGCGACGCCGTCAGCCTGCTGCGTCAGGACATCCGCCTGGCCGCCATGGTCAAGGTCGACGTGCGCCCCAGTGCACGTTCAAACGAAACCTCACGGGTCGAAACCAGGGTCGAGTAGGGTCCCGCGCGCGCGGCGGGCGGCCGCGTGCCGAACCCCCACTGGCGTCGAGGAGACGTTCGACGACCGCGGCGAACGTAGTTGAGGAGCGGCTGCGCCCGGGACAGGCGCGGACATAAGCTTGGGTCGGGGTGAGCGCAGCGCACCCCGACGGCGTTCACCGCAGCGTGCGGAGCCGGGCGTTCGTTGGGGTGCGCTGCGCTTACCCCAACCTACGAGGTCGGAAACCAGGTGAGATCGGAAAACGCCGTTTCGGCGATGCGCGAGGCCCGTCGAGGTCAGCGCGCGAAGCGCCTGCGCAGGTAGTCGAACACCGCCCGCAGTCCCTGCGCCTCGCCGCCCTTGGGGCGACCGGGTCGGTCCGCAGGGTTCCATGCGAAGGTGTCAAGGTGAACCCACGGCTGGGAGTCGGGTATGAACTTTTCAAGGAACAGAGCGGCGGTGACGCTGCCCGCCATGCGGCTGCCGCTGTTGGCAATGTCCGCTACGGCACTGTCCAGGTAGTCGAGGTAGGGTCTCCACAGCGGCATGCGCCACAGCGGGTCCCCGGTGGCGGCCGACGATGCGAGCAGCGCGGCCGCAACTTCGTCGCGGTTGCTGTAGAGCGGGACCAGCTCGGGACCGAGAGCGATTCTCGCGGCGCCGGTGAGCGTGGCGAAATCGATGATCAGCGCCTTGGGCTCCTCCGCAGCCAGCGCCAGAGCGTCGCACAGGATCAGACGGCCCTCGGCATCGGTATTGTCGACTTCCACGTGGATGCCGGCGCGCGTCTTCAGCACCTCGCCCGGGCGAAAGGCATTGCCGGCCACCGCATTCTCAACGGCCGGCACCAGAAGCGTCAGGCGCACGGGCAGTCCGGCTGCCATCACCAGCCCCGCCAAAGCGATCGCATGGGCCGCGCCGCCCATGTCCTTCTTCATGTTGCGCATGCCCTCGCCATTCTTGAGGTTGAGGCCGCCGGTGTCGAAACACACGCCCTTGCCGACAATGGCCAGGGCGGCATGGTCAGGGTCGCCCCATAGCAACTCGATCAGCCGCGGCGGGCGATGGCTGGCGCGACCGACCGCGTGAATGGCTGGAAAATTCGCATCGAGCAGTTCCTCGCCCACCCATTCACGTACCGTGGCGTCGTGCTGCCTGGCCAGGGCGCGAACTTCGGACGCGAGGTCAGCCGGACCCATGTCCTCCGTGGGTGTATTGACGAGCCCGCGTACCTGGCAAACCGCATCCAGCAGATTCAGTGCATCGGCAACCTCATCGGCGTCGATCGCCAGCCGTGCGGCGCGACGTGACCATTGTCGGTATCGCTCGAAGCGGTAGGCACCAAGCCCCCAGCTCAGTGCTGCCTGCATCGCGCCCATGCCGCCAGCCAGACGGTAGCAACCCTCGGGCAGCGCGAACGGCAATGCGGAAAGCGCATACGGATCCTCGACGCTGTCCACCCCTGCGAGCACCAGGTCGATGCCACCATCGGCCGCGGGAAGGAGGATATGGGTACCCGCCGCGGCCTTGAAGCCGCTGGCCTTGAGGAAGCGCACCTGGGTGGCAGGCAGGGTTCTGCTGATGGCCTCAAGGTCATCACGAGGCAGCGGCAGAATCGGCGTCGCGGGCTGGTCGGGGGCGGCAAAGCAATCGGGGCGCATGGCATTCAAGGGCTCGGAAACGGACGGGCCGGCGCTTCTACGCCGGCCCGTCAGTATCGCAGATCGCTCGATGCGGCTCAGCGCATGCGTCGCTCGATCAGGGCATCGCGATCGGCCTGTCCAGACAGCAGGCCCATGCCATCGGTATAGGGAATCATGCCGACGCGGCGAAGTACCTGGGACGTCGGTCCCAGCGACGAGAAGCGCATCAGGTCGCTCACCAGCCGGCGCTTTTCGCCGCCCGGCCTGGACACCAGATAGAGCGGGGTGAACAGAATGTAGGTGCCGTCGCGGATTGTGTTCATGGTCGGAGGCTGTCCCTCGATGCCCAGCATCTTGACCTGCATCACGCGGCGCGAGGAACCATAGCTGGACAGTCCGATGGCGTTGCGATTGCCTGCCACCTCCCGCTCCAGTTCATCGGTGTCGCCTACCAGCCGGCTGGCGTTGATGCCCGTACCGCCGCGCAGCAGCAGCTGCGTGAAGACGTGAGCCACGCCGTCGACCTGGTCGCCGCTGGCGATGGCGATCACCTCAATATTGCCGCTGCCGGCACCGAGCGGTTCCCAGTTGCGCAGTTCGCCGCGAAATATCGCCGCTGCCTGCTTGACCGTCAGGTTGAGAATCGGATTGTCGCGGTGGACGATGACCACTACGGCGTCCCAGACCACCGGCTGGAACACCAGCCCAGCCTCGGCGATGCGCGTGGGAATGGGCGGCCGCGACAGGGCGCCGAAATCGGCTTCACCATTGATGACGGCGCGCAGCACGTCTTCGCTCGACACCGCCGTGATCTGGATGTCGCGATTGCGCTGCTGACGGTAGATTTCCGACAGGTCGGCCAGGAATCCGCGCGCTGCAGCGGGATCGGCGATGGCGCTCATGCTGTCCTGCGCGACCGTCGGCTGCGCTGTCAGCAGGCCCAGGCTCAGCACCAGGGCAATGTGGGTCAAAGATGTCCGCATCACGTGTCCCCCAAAGATAGGCGATGCAGGGAGGTCCACCATAACATGACCACGCCTGTCACTCTAAGCCAGCGTGCGTCCGCGAGTGTGGCCTTTTTGTAACCAGCGCGCTGGCGGAGCACCCCTGCACAGCTGCTGGTCCAGTGTGTCATCCGCAGAACGGCTCAACGGCCCATATCCAGAAGACACCTAAAGTGTGACCCGCAGAAATTGACGGCCGCGCTGCACCGTCAGAACCAGCGGGCTCGCCACATGCGGAAGCATGCGGCTCAAGGCTGCTAGATCGACGACTTCCAGACGGTCGAGGCCGACGACAATGTCATCGGCACGAAGGCCGGCGGCGAGCGCCGCACTGCCCGGATCGACGCGCTCCACGTGCACCCCGCGCGCGCCCTGACGACGCAGGCTCTCGGGCAGGTCGGCAAGCCACGCACCGCCGAGGCGCGCGTCGATAGCGGCGCCGGCAGTGCGCGAATCCCGTGGCACCTGCAAACTGAGTTGCACTTCGCGCTCGCGGCCCTCACGCAGAAAGCGCAGGCTGACGCTCTCCCCGATGGGCGCCAGGCCCTCGGCATTGGCCAGATCGGCGCGCGAGCGCACCGGGCGCCCCGCCAGTTCGCGAATGACGTCGCCCGGACGCAGGCCGGCGCGCTCTGCGGGCGACGCGGCCAGCACCCGGGTGACCACTGCACCGCTGCCGGCGGTGACCTGAAGCATTCCCGCAAGCTCGTCGTTCAGATCCTGGGCCTGCACACCCAGCGTGCCGCGCCGCACTTCGCCGTGCGCCAGCAGCTGTGCAAGGATCTCGCTGGCGAGATCCGCGGGTATCGCGAAACCAATGCCGACATTGCCCCCCGAGGGCGTATAGATTGCAGTGTTGATGCCCACCAATTCACCACGCAGATTGACCAGCGCGCCGCCGGAATTGCCCGGGTTGATGCTGGCGTCGGTCTGGATGAAGTTCTGATACCCGAGGCCGCGCAGACCGCTGCGGCCGAGCGCGGAGACGATGCCCGAGGTGACCGTCTGGCCCAGGCCGAAGGGATTGCCGACGGCGACCACGAAGTCGCCGACGCGCAGCCGCGCAGTGTCGGCCAGCGGCAGTGCCTTCAGGTTTCCGGTCGGCACCCGTATCACCGCCACGTCGGTGTCGGGATCGGCACCGACGAAGGTGGCGTTCAGCGTGCGTCCGTCGGCGAGCGTGATCAGGATGTCTTCGGCGCCGGCGATGACATGGTGGTTGGTCAGCACCAGGCCCTGCTCCGCATCCACCACCACCCCCGAGCCCAGCGACTGCTGGATGCGCTCCTGCGGCGCGTTGGGCAGGCCGAAGAAGTGCCGGAAGAAGGGGTCGTCCATCATCGGGTTGCGCACGCGCACGCGGCTGCGGCTGTGCACGTTGACCACGGCAGGGGTGACGCTTTCCAGCATCGGTGCCAGCGACGGCAGCGGCTGGCCATCAATTTCCGCAGGCAGGGCGGCAACGAGAGGGCCGGCAATGGCCATTGCGATCGTGGTCACGAACAGGCGGGAAGTCGTTGATGTCGGCATGTCATTGAGGCAGAAGGGCTTGCGCGATGGGACATCAGGATGGGGTCGAAGTGCCGTCCGACAAGATGGTCGTCAAGTGCCTTGACTGGCCTGGCCGACGACGATACCGTGACGATCGGCCACAACATCTTGTGGTCGGGCGGCGGCGATACACCCAAATCCTTGGGTTTCGCGGAGGGGCCGTGCAAACTTGCCGGCGGGTACTGGGTGAATATTCGGATGATCGTGCATTCCTTCGGCGCCGTTGACGGAGCTGCGGATGCGTGGATTTCGTCGTCGGCAGGAGGGCGTCGGAAACGGCGCCTTCAACAACCAAGATCAAGAACACGCGGAGGCAGCGACACATGAGTTCGGTTCGGCTTGAGGCAGTAAAGGGCGCGGCGCAGGAAATACCCCTGCAGCCGGCGTCCTTCGATATCTGGGACAAGAAGTACCGCCTCAAGACCAAGCAGGGCGAACCGGTCGACAAGAGCATCGATGAGACCTACCAGCGCGTGGCGCGAGCATTGGCCGATGCCGAGTCCACGGCCGAGAAGCGCAAGTACTGGTTCGAACGTTTTCTCTGGGCTCTGCGTCGCGGCGCGATTCCCGCCGGGCGCATCACCTCGAATGCAGGCGCACTGGCGCACAAGCCCGCGACTTCCACCATCAACTGCACGGTGTCCGGCACCATCGGCGATTCCATGGACGGCATCCTGGAGAAGGTGCATGAGGCCGGGCTGACCTTGAAGGCCGGCTGCGGCATCGGCTACGAATTCAGCACGCTCAGACCTCGCGGCGCCTATGTGTCCGGCGCCGGCGCCTATACCTCGGGCCCGATGTCCTTCATGGATATCTACGACAAGATGTGCTTCACGGTGTCATCGGCGGGCGGTCGACGCGGTGCGCAGATGGGCACCTTCGACGTGGCCCATCCCGACGTGCGCGACTTCATTCGTGCCAAGCGAGAGGATGGCCGCCTGCGCCAGTTCAATCTCAGCCTGCTGATCACCGACGAGTTCATGCACGCCGTCGAGAACGATACCTCCTGGCCCCTGGTGTTTCCGGTGAACGCCAAGGAGAAGGACGAGATCGATCTCGACGACCCCGAGCAGGTGGTGTGGCGCGAATGGCCGGCGCGCGAGTCCTACGTGGTGCGCGAGGATGGCCTGGTGGCCTGCAAGATCTACGGTCAGGTGCGCGCCAAGCACCTGTGGGACATGATCATGACCTCGACGTACGACTACGCCGAGCCCGGGTTCATCCTCATCGACCGCGTCAACGAAATGAACAACAACTGGTGGTGCGAGAGCATCCGCGCCACCAACCCCTGCGGCGAACAGCCGTTGCCTCCGTACGGCGCCTGCCTGCTCGGTTCGGTCAACCTCACCAAGTTCGTGCGCGACCCGTTTACCGACAAGGCGCGCTTCGATTGGGACGAATATCGCGAAGTGGTGCGTGTGTTCACGCGCATGCTCGACAACGTGGTCGAGGTCAACGGTCTGCCGCTGGCCGAACAGCGCGCCGAGATCCTGCGCAAGCGTCGACACGGCATGGGCTTTCTCGGTCTGGGTTCCACGGTCACCATGCTCGGCATGACCTACGGAGCCGCCGCGGCGGTGACGTTTACAGAGGAAGTGGCGCGCGAGATGGCACTGGCGGGCTGGGAAGTCGCCCTGGCGCTGGCCGAGGAAAAAGGCCCGGCGCCGATCATGGACGAGGATTTCGAGGTCACCGCCGAAATGCTGCGCAAGCGTCCGCAGATGGCAAAGGACGGTTGGGAGGTTGGCGCCCGCATCAAGGGTCGGGTGCTGCATGGCAGGTACTCGCGCTACATGCAGCGCATGGCCGAAGTTGCACCGGATCTGGTCCAGAAGCTTATCGACACCGGCGCGCGTTTCACCCATCACAGTTCGATCGCGCCGACAGGCACCATCTCCCTTTCGTTGGCCAACAATGCCAGCAACGGCATCGAGCCGAGTTTCGCGCACCACTATTCGCGCAACGTCATCCGCGAGGGCAAGAAATCCAAGGAGAAGGTCGAGGTGTTCAGCTATGAGCTGCTCGCCTATCGCATCCTGGTCAATCCCAGGGCGATGCCCTACTCCGAAAAGTCCGAAGAGAAGCTCCCGGACTACTTCGTGACCGCCGACGACATCAGTCCGAAGCAGCATGTCGACATGCAGGCCGCTGCGCAAAAGTGGGTCGACTCGTCGATCTCCAAGACTGCCAACGTTCCGACCGACTATCGCTACGAGGATTTCAAGGGCATCTACCGCTATGCGCACCAGCAGGGTCTGAAGGGCTGCACCACCTTCCGTTTCAACCCGGCGGCCTTCCAGGGCGTGCTGGTGAAGGAAGCCGATCTTGAAAACACCACCTATCGGTTCGAGCTGGAGGACGGCTCGGTGGTGGAGGTCAAGGGCAACGAAGAAATCGAATACGATGGCGAAACACACACCGCCGCCAACCTCTTCGATGCGCTGAAAGAGGGTTATTACGGCAAGTTCTGATGTGCTTCCCACGCTGCCGGAAGGCGTCGTGGCTTGCTAAGCTTGCAGCACCGGCGAATTACCCGACCGGACCCATAGAATCGCGTCCACGGAGCCAACAGTGATGAGCAACGAACAGCAGCCCCAGCAACAAAGTTCTTCCGAAACCATCAGCGAAAAGGCACACGAGCTTGCCGAGGCCGCTGCGGAGACCGCGCACAATGCCGCGGAGCTGGCCAAGATCGCCATGGACAAGGCAGTCGAGACCGTGGACCGGCGCACGCTGCCGGCCCGCAAGGCGGCTGCCAAGACCGCAAAGCGCGCGGTCAGCTCCGGCAAGAAAGCCGTGAAGAGCGCAGAGCGCACGGTCAAGAAGGCGCTCAAGACCGCCAGCAAGTCCGCAGCGCAGGTGAAGAAATCCGCGACCAAGCGGGTCAAGGCCGCGCGCAAGGCCGTGGTCAAGGCCGAGAAGAAGGTGGTTCGCGCAGCCAAGAAGGGCGTAAGCGCCGCCAAACGCAAAGCAGGCAAGGCCACCAAGACCGCGCGCAAGGCGGTGACTACGGCGAAAAAGAAGCTGGTGGGCGCGAAGAAGACAGCCGTCAAGAAGACCAGCGCCGTCAAGAAGGCGACCAACCGCAAGGCGCGCGCAACCGGCAAGGCCACTACGCGCCAGGCCAAGGCCGTCGGCAAGAAGGCCGTTGCAGCGAAGAAGACCGCAACACGCAAGGCTGCAGTCGCCAAGAAGGCGGTCAAGAAGTCAGCACGCAAGACGGCCACGGCGGCCAAGAAGCCCGCGACCCGGAAATCGACGGCCGCCAAGCGCACTGTCGCCAGGAAATCCCCGGCGGCGAAGAAGTCGGTCGCCAGAAAGGCGGCGCCGGCACGCAAGGCAGCCAAACGCACCGTCAGGAAAGCGACGTCCAAGCGCTGAAAGATCGCGCCGGATCCGTCCGTGGATCCGGCGCCTTTTACGCCGTCGCTGACGGCGTCGGGGATTTCATTTGTCGGCGACCGGGGGGTCGTCGTAATAGCGTAATAGCAAGGTTTCAGGAGTGCACGGCCCGATGGCCATCAAGATTGCAAAAAAGATCAAGGGCTATCAGGTGATGACGCCTGAAGACAAGGCATTGCCCGCAGCGCCGACCGCCGCCCCCAGTGCACCGGCCGAGTTGCTCTCGGCCGAAGTCATCCAGATGCACGAGCGCCTGGAGCGCCCGGATGTGCTCATTGGCGCGTCCTACAAGATCAAGAGCCCGCTTTTTGAACACGCGCTCTACGTCACCATCAATGACATCGTGCTGAACCAGGGCACGCCCCACGAACAGCGCCGTCCCTTCGAGATCTTCATCAACTCGAAGAACATGGACCATTTCCAGTGGATCGTGGCGCTCACCCGCATCATGAGCGCGGTCTTCCGGAAGGGCGGCGACGTCACCTTCCTTGTGGAGGAACTGCGCGCGGTGTTCGATCCCAAGGGCGGCTATTTCAAGGCGGGCGGCGTCTACATGCCCTCGATCGTGGCCGAGATCGGCGCGGTGGTGGAGGACCACCTGAAGATGATCGGCATGCTGATTGATGGCGAGCTTTCGCCAGAGCAACGCAAGCTGATCGCCGAAAAGCGTGCCGCCTACGAGGCCGACCTAAAAAAAAACGCTGAACCAGGCACCGATCTCGCTTCCGTAGGCGAGGAGCAGTCGAGCGCGCCGGCCTTTCCGCCAAGCGCCACCATGTGCGGCAAGTGCCACGCCAAGGCGGTGGTCATTCTCGACAACTGCGCGACCTGTCTGAGTTGTGGCTACTCGAAGTGCGGCTGAGTTGTGCGCAGGCCTGGATGCAATCGCTTCTTGCAGGAGCGCACCCGTGGGCGACCGTGAGGTAGGGGTCGCGCACGGGTGCGCTCCTGCAAGAGAGCGGCAATCTGCCGCGGCCGATTCTTCTATCGGGCACCGTGGATTGCGCGTCCGAAAGGCGATCGGAGCCCGGCAAAGAGGAACACCACACTAGGCTTCCTGCATGGCAAGAAGCGCGATCCAGCTGCTGGCTGTGCTGGCCATGGGCTACGGCCTGTACCTGGCCCTGCTCTTTTCGCAGCAGCGTTCGATGATGTTTCCCGGCACGACCATTCCCTGGGATGGCGTCGGGCGTCATCTGCCCTCCGGTGCCGAGCGCGTGGTGCTGTCCGCCTCATTCGGAGAGGTCCAAGGCGTGCTGTTGACTGCGCCGTCGGCTGTGGGCAAAGCGCCGGCGGCGCTTTACTTTCACGGCAACGCGGAGTTCGTCGACCAGAACATCGATCTGCTCGGGCGCGTGGCCGCGCTCGACGTGCACGTGCTGCTGCTCGAGTATCCCGGTTATGCCGGCAGCGACGGGCGGCCTTCGCGCGAATCCCTGAACGAAACGGCGCGCGTCGGCTACGACTGGCTGGCAGCCCATGAATCGGTGGATGCCGCACGCATCGTGTCCATCGGGCGATCCATCGGCAGCGGTCCGGCCGTCGACATCGCCGGCGAACGGGAGGTGGCCGCAATAGTCCTGCTGGCTCCGTTCACCTCGGTGGCGGAATTTGCCTGGCGCATGGGCGCGCCTTCCCTTCTGGTGCGCGATGGCTTCGACAATCGGGCCGGCCTGGCGCGGCTCAACGTTCCGCTGTTGGTGCTGCACGGTCGGCACGACGGCATCATCCCGTTCAGCCACGGAGAAAGCCTGGTCGCCGCCTCGCCCAATGGTCAACTGGTGCCATTGGAGTGCGGCCACAATGACTGTCCCTTTTTCGGCGCATTCGCGCTTGCGGCGCTGCGGGCGTTCCTGCGGGACGCGGACATCCTCCCCTGAATCGGCTAGACCCGCCCCGGGACGGCGATCAGCGCGCCGTTGATCGGCGCCGCGGCTGGCGACAGCAGGAACAGGATCACCTGGGCCAGGTCTTCGGGCTTCACCCAGCGCCCGAACTCGGCTGCAGGCATGTCCTTGCGGTTGGTGGGCGTGTCGATGATGCTCGGCAGCACTGCGTTGACGGTGATGCTGCTGTCCTTCACCTCTTCGGCGAGGCTTTCGGTGAAGCGCATCACTCCTGCCTTGGAGGCGGCATAGGGCCCCATGCCGGCCGCGGCCTTCTGTGCGCCCAGCGCGCCCACGTTGACGATGCGCCCGCCCTTGCGCTCGATCAGCAGCGGCAGGGCATGGCGGCTCGCGCTGACTGCGGTCTTCAGGTTCATCCGGAACAGCTGTTCCCACGCCGCCGGATCGCCATCGGCAAGCGTCTGCCAGCGGAAGCCGCCGGCGATGTTGACCAGGGCATCGAGCCCGCCGAAGTGCCTGGCCGTCTGCCGAAAGGCCGCGGCGGCGGCGCTTTCCTCGGTGATGTCGATGTCACCAAGGGCCAGAAGATCGGGGCCGGTCTGAAAGTCCACCGGGACCGGGGCGCGGTCGAGCGCGGCCACGCGCGCTCCGGCGTGCAGGGCTGCCTGCACCATGGCTCGCCCAAGAACGCCGAAGGCGCCGGTCACCGCAATCACCTGATTGTCGAGCCGCATGATTTTTCTCCCTGTACTTGCCAGCCGACAAGCTTATCCCTTGCCGGACTGGAAAACCGCCTGATCGAGGCGACGACAGCTCATGAAGCGCCGCAGGCGGTACGCCGGCTGGCGGCGACTGTGACCTAAGACACTGGTGGCCGTGCGAACGCTCCGCTACGTTCGGCGCAGGATTCACCGGAGGTTCCGTCCATGCTCAAGGCCCTCACCGCACTGATGCTGCTGGCTCTCGCCGTGGTGCTGTTGCCCCTGCTGCTGATCCCGGCACTGGCCGTGGTCGGGCTGGTGGCGGCGTCCGGCGGCGTCGCCCTGGCTCTGCTGCTGCCCGCAGTCATCATCGTCAGCGTGTTTGCCGTGCTCTGGCTGATGCTCAAGCTGGTGGTCGGAATGCTTGGCATCGTGCTGTGGCTGGTGGGCGCTTCCATCGCACTGGTATTCGCCGTGATCCTGTCGCCGCTGCTGTTGCCGATCCTTGTACTGGGCGGCCTGCTGTGGCTCACCCTGCACGTTCTGCGGCCGCAGCCTTCGGTGCCGGCATTGCCGGCGCCAACAACTTAAAGGCGATCAGGGCACCACGGTTACCGGGACGGGGGAGGTCTGCACCAGGCCTGAGGCGATCGAGCCGAACAGCATCGCCTTGACCTTGGAGAGCCCGCGTCGCCCGACAATGATGTGGGAGGCGCCCGTTTCCCGGGCCAGATCGCCCAAAGCCTCGGAGGGGACGCCGAATTCCACGCGCGCCTCGGCATCGACCCCGGCAGCTTGCGCCTTGGCCAGTGCCGGTTCGGTAATCTGACTCTGCGCCTTGGCCTGTTGCTCGCGACGCCAGCTGTCATTGCGGGTCAGCTCGTCCATGGTCAGGAAGGCGTGGGCGGAATGCGGGATGATGCACGCCAGCAGCAGGCTGTGCGTGCCCGCACTGGCGCGGCCGATGGCGAATTCCAGCGCGCGCTGGCTGCCGTCGCTGCCATCAATGCCTACGATCACGATGTTCGACATGGTGCGGTGCTCCCGGTGAGTTCCTGGCGTGAATTGTAGGACAGATGGCCGCCAGCTTCCTTGATTGCAGTCAAGGCTACTGGCACTGCGCCCAGCGTACGCGGTCGGCGGATTCCTGGATCTGCAGGCGCGTGAAGCGCAGTTCCTCGTATTCGACCAGCCGCGCGCATACCCGATCGGAGACCAGCCTGCGAAGCTCCGGATCGGGCGCACTCAGCGCAACCATGAGCGTCGATCGGGTGGTCCAACTGGCGTCCTCGACACCATCGAGCACCTGCACCGCAGCGAGCGCAGCACCGCGGCGCGCTTCTGCTTCGGCTTCGGTGAGCACCGGCACACCGCGGATCGCCGCTGCAGGTGGCGGCGCCGGCGTCGGCGTCACTATCGGGGTTTGCTCGGGAACAGTCGTTTCGATTGGCGCCGGTGTCGGCTCGACTGGTGCCTCGGGTGTCGATTCGGGTGCAGCCGGGGCGGGTTCGACATCGGCTCGCGGGACCGAAACGGGGGGCGGGGGCCGCGGCGGTGAGGCAGGCATTTCATTGCGCAGCACCAGCAACACAGCGCCGCCGGCGAGGGCGGCGACCAGGACAAGCGCCATCCAGCGCAGGAGCATCATGCGCCTGATGCGGGACGTGGTCTGTGCGCGGAGATCCGTCGGAAGCACATTCAGCAGCTCCTTCCAAAGCGCTTCGCCGTGCACGATCTCCACTGCAACGCTGCTTCTGATTGCAAGCGCTTCACGATCGACCAGCCCGGACGTCACCACCACTCCCCCGCCAGCATCCTCGGCGGCAATCGCGGCGCGCAGCTCGCGCAGCGTGCCTGCGCTGACGTGCGTGGCGGGGCCCTGCTTGACTCGCACCAGGTAGCGTTGGTTGCCGCGCGCAAACCTGAGGTCGAAGCCGTCGATTCCGTGACCGGAATCGGAGTCCTCTGGCACCGGCTCCAGTCCGCGACGGCGCATCAGGTCGGAGACGAGGCGGGCGAAGTCCCGCCATTTCAGTGCGTTCAGCGTGGCCATCCCGCTTCCCGCCTCGATCCGCTGGCGCCGATTCAGACCGAAGCCGAAGTAGGCGACCAGCGCGATGACCAGCGCGACAACAAGCGCAGCGGCCCAGACGAGGAGAGGTGGTAGTGCGCTGGTCATGTCGGGGCGGCGCTGCGAGCCATCGTTCGCCGAGTATAGCGGCGGTCGCTGCTCTCAGGCAGCAGTCTCGGTGCGATTGCGGCCCAGCGATTTGGCACGCAGCAGAGCCTGGTCGGCGCGCTCGATCAAGCTGCGCGGGCGCCTGCCCGAGCCGGGGACCACGCTGGCGGCGCCGATCGAAAGCGTCACCGTCGTGGACGTCGCTGATTTCTCGTGGCGAAGGCCGAGCGCCGATACGGCGGCGTGGGTCCGCTCGGCGCAGCGTCGCGCTTCGTCGATGTCGGCACCCGGCAACAGCACCGCAAATTCGTCGCCTCCATAGCGCATGACGCAGTCGTCGCGTGCACGAAGTGTGGCCCTGATCGCGGAGGCGACCCGTGTCACGCAGGCATCGCCCTCGGGATGACCGTAGTGGTCGTTGAAATCCTTGAAGTTGTCGATGTCGATCATCAACAGGGACAGCGATCGCTGGTCGGCGGCGCAGTTCGCCCAAATGGCGCGAATCGATTGCTCGAACGCGCGGCGGTTGCCGATTCCGGTCAGCGCATCCACCAGGGACAGTTCGCGAAGACGCGCGTTGGCGCGGACCAGGGCGCGATTGGCACGATCCAGATCCGAGCCGCGTTCGGCCAGCGAACTCATGCTTGCCAGAAGGCGCTCATGGGTTGCAGCCAGGCGAATGGCGCCGGCGAGGTGACTGGTCAGCACCTCCAGCATGCGCCGCCGTTCGCTGCTGAACGATTCGCTGCTGGCGCTCTCCAGCGCCAGTACTCCGAGCAGCTCGTTTCCGGCATCGACCGGAATTGCCAGCGTGGATCGGGTCAGGCGATTGGCCTCCAGGTACGCTGGATCGGAACGTACATCCGCCACGAACACGGTCTGGCGCTCTCGAAAGGCACGACCGACAAGTCCTCGGTCGGTTGGCCACGGCCGGTTGCGCTGCAGGTGCACTACGGAATGCCCGGCATAGGCCCTCAGCAGCAGCGTACGGCCGCCGTCAAGCAACAGCACGGCGCACAGCGTCAGCGAGAAGCGCTCGTACAGGTAGTCCACCACCCGCTGCAGGACCACATCGAGTGCGGCGTCAGCGAGCATCATCGAGGAAAGATCGGCGTGGATATCGTCAAGCTCTTCGAGCATGGCGATACGTCGCTGCGCGAAGTCACGCTGGAACAGCAGTGCGACAAGCTGGGCGATCGCCTCGAAGGCTTCGACCAGTCCAGAGAAATCGGTGGGTTCGCAATGCTCGACGTTGAGCACGCCCACCGCTTCACCTTCGAGCATGACCGGCACCGCGACCTCGGAGCGGGTGCTGGCGAGCAGGGGAAGGTAGTCGTGATGGCGGCGCACATCCGGCACGACCAGCGTTCGGCCCTGCCTTGCGGCATCGCCGACGACGCCGGCTCCAAGCGGCAGCGTATAGCCGACATGCACCGGAGATGCCCGGTCGCTGCTGAAGGACTCGTAGCTGAATACGCCCAGGTCGCGGTCGACGCGCGCGAATCCGACCCATTCGAAGCCACCATGTCGCCTGATTTCTTCGCTTGCCGCGGCCAGCGCGGCGCGCAGCGCGTCGTGTCCGGCGGCGGCCGCCATGACCGCCGAAAGTATCCGCCCCGGCGATCTCTCGGGGCTGGATACGCTATCGGCCAGGGGCGTCGACGGCATGGTGGTGCGGTGCTCCCTGCGAGCAGTCAGCGTTGCGGAGGATCATCATAGACCATCAACTGCGACTGGCTCAGACCTCGGCCAGCACCATCACCCGCTTGCCGTAGCGGAGCTGCTCGTAGCCGTCTTCGGGGACTGGCAGCACCTCGGTGCGGGCAAAGCCGATCTTGCACAGTATCCACAGCAGAGCCTCCACGCTCGGCACCAGGCAGATGCCGGTGGTGCTGGCCTCGCGCCCGTGGGTTTCACCGGTCTCGTCGATGATGCCGAAGCTGCCCTTGAGCGGCCGCGCGAAGCGATAGCTGCCGTAGTCGATCACGCCGGTCATCCCGGGCATCACCTGGGTTTCCACAAGGCAGGCGCGACGCGTCAGCGCGCGCGCCACACGCAGCGCACCGACCGGGTTTTCCAGGTGATAAATGAGGCCGAAACACAGGGTCAGGTCGAACGGCCCGTCGGTGTTGTCGATGCGGGTGTCGTGCACATCGCGCTGCGCCACCTCGATCTGGCCGTGGCCCAGCAGGTCGCGAATCAGGCGGGTGTCGGCGACGTGCTCCTCGCGCGCATCGAGCGCCAGCACCCGACCGAAGCCGCGATCCGCCAGATGGCAGGCGAACCAGCCCTGGTGGCAGGCGATATCCACCGCGCTCAGCGCGCTGAAGTCGTCGCCGAACAGCGGCGCAAGAGCGTCATCGAGCATCTGCCTGCGGGTGAAATGGATGCTGTCCAGTACGCCGCCATCGTAGGTCGGGGTCACCTTGCCGCCGGGCAGGCGGAACGGGTAGAACCAGGTACGCGACAGGGCTTCGGCTTCAAGCTCGGACATGGGGGTGGCAGCGACGGACGGGGCGGGAAGTTTAGCGGACCGCTACACTTTGCGCCGATGAACGACCCGCTGCGCAACGCCCGCCGCCTCGCGGTGGCGCCGATGATGGACTGGACCGACCGGCACTGCCGGTTCTTCCACCGCATCCTTGCGCCCGAAGCCCTGCTCTACACCGAGATGGTGACCACCGGCGCCGTGCTGCACGGCGATCGCTCGCGTCTGCTCGCCTATCGTCCGGAAGAGCATCCTCTGGCACTGCAGCTCGGCGGTTCGGAGCCTGCCGAGCTCGCGCAGGCGGCGCGCATCGGCGCCGAACTGGGCTTCGACGAGATCAACCTCAACATCGGCTGCCCCTCCGACCGCGTGCAGTCCGGGCGCTTTGGCGCCTGCCTGATGAAGGAGCCCGGGCTGGTGGCCGAGGGCTTGGCGGCGATGATCGATGCCGTGCCCGCGCACGTCCCGGTCACGGTCAAGTGCAGGCTTGGTGTCGACGACCAGGATGACGAGGCGACGCTGACTGATTTCGTCGACCGGGTGGCGGGCGCCGGCTGCCGGGTGTTCATCGTGCACGCGCGCAAGGCATGGCTGTCGGGACTGAGTCCCAGGGAGAATCGTGAGGTACCGCCGCTGCACTACGAGCGCGTCCATCGACTCAAACGCGAGCGGCCGGATCTGACCGTGGCGATCAACGGCGGCATCGTCGACGTCGAGGCGGTGCGCAACCACCTGCAGCATTGCGATGGGGTGATGATCGGCCGCGCCGCCTACCACGAGCCGTGGATGCTGCGCCAGATGTCGCAGGCGGTGTTCGGCAACGGCGATGACACCATGCGGCGTGAAGACGCCATTGTCGCGATGCGCGGCTACGTGGAGGCGCAGCTCGCTGTCGGCGAGCCGCTGAAGCACATCAGCCGGCATTGGCTCGGCCTGTTTCACGCTGAGCCCGGTGCGCGTGGCTTCAGGCGCACGCTGAGCGAGGGGGCGCACCGCCCCGGAGCCGACTGGCTGCTGGTGGAGAAGGCGCTGGATCACGTGCGCGCTCTGAGATGCGCGGCATGAGCGTGTTCGACGATGCCGGCACATTCCTGCGCGCTGTCGAGGCGCTGCCGCCGAGCGCGCCAGGCACTGCGCGCGGCGCCTTTCTGGTCTCGCCCGACGGCTTCGGCGAGCCGTCGGAAACCCGCAACGACAACCGCTACATGGTGGACGGCGCCATTGATCGCGCGCGCGCGCTCGACCAGCATCGCGACCTGGCGCGCGCTCTTTCCGATTCGCTGCCGGTGGCCGTGTTTCCCGGCGACCTGCAGGCGCCAGACGCGGTATTCCCCAACAATGCCTTCGGCACCGCCCCCGGCCGCTACGTGGTCGGGCGCATGCGCTGGCCGGTGCGCCAGCGCGAAACTGCGCGCGCCGATATCCGCGGCTACTTCCGTGACGTACTCGGCTACCGCGAGATCGATCTGTCGTCGCGCAGCGATCTGGTCGCCGAACTGACCGGCTCGCTGGTGATCGACCGCGCCCGCGGCATCGGCTACTGCGGAACTTCGGAGCGCTGCGACGCCCGCGGCGCGATGGCGATGCACCAGGCGTTCGGACTTCGCGCCACCTTCCTCTTCGCGCTGTCTGAAGGCGAGTACCACACGAACGTGGTGATGTCCTCGCTGGCCGGGCGCGTCGTGGTCGTCGCTCCGTCGGGCTTCGCCCGCAGCGAGGATGTCGAAGCGGTCATCGCCGGTCATGGCGGCCGGGCAGCTGTGCTTTCGGAAGCCGAAAAGAACGCCTTCGCCGGAAACTGCATCGCGCTTGATGCCGCCAGCGTCTGGATGAGCGAGCGTGCGGCCGACGGATTGGCGGCGGACAACCGTCGCGTCATCGAGCGTGCCGGCTTCCGCATCAGGAGCGTGGCGCTGGATGAGCTGGAGAAGGCCGGCGGCAGCCTGCGCTGCTGCGTCGGCGAGATCTACTGAGGCTGGATGGGCAACAATGCCCGTGGCGCCGGGCCTGACGTAGTCACCCGTTCCATCGCCTGCGGGCGCGACGTCCCTGTCGCGCCTTGGAGCGCCATCCCGGCACGATCACGGAAGACCGCCGCGAGACGTGCGTCCAGCGAATGAACTCAGTAGTCGAAGCGCAGGCCGACCAGCCAGAAGCGGCCGAACTGTTCGAGTTCGAGCACCCGGTTGCTTTCGCCCTGGAAGCGTCGTTGCCTGCTGTCGGTAATGTTGTTCACGTCGGCGAACACCTGCCAGTGGGCACCCAGCTGGTAACTGCTGCTGAAGTCGAGGATCGAACGCTTGTCCCAGAACACGTTGAACTCGCTGTCGCCGACATCGAACTCCTGGATGTACTTGGAGCGGTGGTTCCAGGCGAGACGGGCGTTGAGGCCGTACTTTTCGTAGAACAGCGCCAGGTTGATGTTGTTGCGCGAGGTGCCCGGCAGGTCGGTCTTGCCGATGCCGAACGGCAGGTTGGCGCTGGAATCCGCGTAGGTGTAGTTCGCGTAGACGCCGAGGCCGTCCCAGATGCCCGGGAGGAAATCAAAGGTCTGCTGCCAGGCGAGTTCGACGCCGGTGATGCGGCCGGAGCTGCCGTTGGCCGGCTGGGTCAGACGCAGACCGTCGAAGGGGCCGCCGGAGACCAGCGAATTGGCGATGAAGATGGGATCGTCGAGACGCTTGTGAAAGATCGCTGCCGAGAGCAGTCCGAGCGGGCGGATGTAACGCTCGATGGAGAGATCAAGGTTCTGTGAGTAGGTCGCCTTGAGGTCGGGATTGCCGGCCTCGACTTCGCGGTCGTCGTCGCTGATGACCAGGCGCGGTACCGTGTTGCTGAAGTTCGGCCGACTGATGCCGGTCGAGTACGACGCGCGCAATATGGTGTCCGGGTCAAACTCCTGGCGGAAGTGCAGGCTGGGCAACAGCTTCACGTAGTTGCGGTCGACTTGACGCAGGCCGAAGGTCTCGTTGTCGAGGTCGAACTGCGCGGCCTCGCCGGATGTCTCGGTGCGCTCGTAGCGGAGGCCGGCGATCATGCTGAGGCCGTTCCAGCTTGCGTCAAGCCGCAGGTAGCCAGCGTAGATATCCTCGGATGCCTTGTAGTCGTTGACGATGGAGTCCTCCAACAGCGGCAGCAGGTTCTCATTGCGCACCTGCGGCCCGAAGCGCTCGAAGATGTCGTTGCAGAACACCCGGCCAAACTCGAAGCGGCCGAAGTTGTTGGACACGCGCGGGCACAGCATGTCGACATAGGCCGGTGCAGGCCCGGATCCGTTGCGGTTGCGGTCGTCATTGCTTTCCTTGTCGCGCAGACGGGCCCGCAGGCCGAAGCTGAGGTCGCCCGCATCGCCGATCCAGCTTTGCGGTCGGCTGAGATCGAGGCGCAGACCGGTCTCCTCCTCGGTGGCCTGCTCGAAGCGCTGGTTGTAGCGGCGGAAGTTGTAGACGTCTTCCGGAAGGTTGATGCCTTCCTGCAACACGCTGCCGTCGGAGTTCAGGATGGTGAATGTGGGGAAATCCGGGTTGGAGAAGTCATAGCGCATCGGCGGGCGCAGTCCGGAGCGGAAGATGTACTGCTGCCGGGTCGGCAGCACCTTCTCGCCGTCGCTCCAGGAGGCCTGCCAATTGGCCTCCCAGTCGCCGATGAAGTGGTCGCCGCCGAGGTTGAAGGTCTTGATGCGCTGCTCCTGGATGCGTTCGCGCAGCTCCTTGTCGAAGGTGGCGCGGTCGGCGATGCCGGTCCGTTCGGTCGAGTCGTCGGTGTGACGCTCGTACTCGATGGTGAAGGTGTTGCGGAACTCCTCGTCGCGGAACCGGGAGGCCGAGGCGATGGCGTAAACCAGGTGGTTCTCGTCAATGCGTGCGTCGAACCGGCCGGTCAGGCCGAAGCGGGTGCGCTCGCCTTCGTAGTCCTTGATTTCGGTCAACTCCGGCAGAATTCGGCCATCGTCCTCACGGAAGAACACCGTCTCCACGTTGTCGGTGAAGCGCCCCTGGCGGCTGCCCGAGGCGGCAATCAGGAAACCCAGATTGCCGTCGGCGCCGAAGCGAGTGCCGGCAGTGACGTTGCCGCGCTGGTTCTTGCCCGGGCCGAGCTCGTATTGGCCGGCGCCGAGCGAGCCGCGAACGAAACCGTCGGCGCGGTCCAGTGCGCTCTGCGTGACAATGTTGATCTGGCCGGCAATGGCGTCGCCGTCCATGTCCGGGGTCAGCGCCTTGGTGACTTCCAGCGCGGCGATCACGTCGGGCGGAATGGTGTCCAGTTCGACCGCGCGACGCGCCTCGTTGGGCGCCGACAGCTGCACGCCGTCGATCGACACGCTGGTGAACTCAAGCGGTGCGCCGCGCACGTTCACGTAGCGCCCCTCGCCCTGGTCGCGCTCGATCGACACGCCGGGAATGCGCTGCGTGGCCTCGGCCAGATTGGTGTCGGGGAAGCGACCGAGCAGGTCGGCGGAAACCACGTTCTTGTAGTTGACCGAGGCGCGCTGCTGGTTGAGCGCCAGCGCCTGGGCGTCACGGGTGGAGCGCACCTCGATGCGATCCAGGGTCGCGGCCGCCACCGTGCTCTGCAGGCGGATGTCGGCGCGCAGGCCGCGGCCGGACTCGACCGTAATCTCGGTGCTGAACCTCTGGTAGCCGACGTAGTCGACGCTCAGGGTGTAGCTGCCGGACGCGACCCCGGCCATGCGGAAACTTCCGTCTGACTCGGTGACCGCTTCCTGCCCGTTCAGTCGGACCCGCGCGCCGGGCAGGGAGACTCCTCGCGTGGCTTCGCGGACCTCGCCGAAAACAACGCCGGCGCTACCTTCGGCGCGGACTTCCACGCGCGCTTCGGCGCCGGGCTGGGCGAACGTGATCGGAGCGGCAAGGAACAATGCGGCGGCAATCGCCGTGGTGAGAAGGGACTGCTTGATCATCGGGAGGGGTCCGCTGCGACAGTAGGGGGGGCGATCGAAGCGCGCCGGCCGGCCAGTTCGATCAGCGCAGCACTGTGCAGGCGAAGTGTTACGACTGCGTTAAAGCGCGATGTGTCATGCTGCACGCGAACTGGCCGCTGAATGCATGAGCTTTTCCTTTTTGTTCATTGGTTTAGCGCTTCCGAGTTCAGACCCGATTCACTGCTGAAAAGCCAGACTCCAGTCATGCCCCCCGTGACCGAAGGCGCCGGAGCGCCGCTACAATGAATGCCATGAAGCCGATCTCGGCCTTGATCAATACGCTGCTGGTGATGTTGCTCGGCGCGCTGCTGGCGGCGCCGGCGTTCGCGCAGTCCTTGAACGACACGGTGCGTCGGGTCGAGCGCGAGACCGGCGGTCGCATTCTCTCGGCTGAGACCGTGACCAGCGGCAGTCGCGAGGTGTTCCGGATCAAGGTGTTGACGCCCGACGGACGCGTTCGCGTGGTGCAGGAACCAGTGCCGGCAGGACGCAGCGAAGCGCCGCGCAGCCGCGAAGCGCCGCGCCGTGATTTGGCCCCCGAGCGCTTTGAAAGGCCTGAGCGAAGCGAGCCCGCGCGCGAGCCACCGGCAGCCTACGCGCCGCGCGAGCGCGGCTACGTGCCGCGACGAGAGCGTCAGCGGGACGCGCCGCCTCCCGTGCAGCGCGGTGAATCGCGCGCGGAACGCGCGCAGCCTCGCGAACGCAGCAGCCGAGAGCGGCGCGACGAGTGATCACGGTGGCTGCGCTCGGCATTGCTTGCCGCGTGGCCACGCCATCGACAACGACCGAGGAGTTTCGCCATGCGCGTACTGTTGGTAGAGGATGAGGCCCCGCTGCGTGAAACCCTGGCTGCGCGCCTGAAGCGCGAGGGGTTCGCGGTCGATGCAGCCGCCGATGGCGAGGAGGGCCTGTTCATGGGCCGCGAGGTCCCGTTCGACGTGGCCGTGATCGATCTCGGCCTGCCCAAGCTGCCCGGCATGGACCTGGTTCGCAAGCTGCGCGAAGCCGAAGCGCGCTACCCCATCCTGATTCTCACCGCGCGATCGAGCTGGCAGGAGAAGGTGGAAGGCCTGAAAGCCGGTGCCGACGATTACCTGGTCAAGCCATTCCATGTCGAGGAGCTGCTGGCACGCATGAACGCCCTGATGCGGCGTGCCGCTGGCTGGAGCAAACCGGTGCTGATCTGCGGGTCGATCACGCTCGACACCACCGCGCAGACAGTGGCGGTCGACGGCAGCAACGTCGATCTCACCAGCTACGAGTACAAGGTGCTCGAATACCTGATGCTGCATGCTGGCGAGCTGGTCTCCAAGGCCGACCTCACTGAACACATCTACCAGCAGGATTTCGACCGCGACTCCAACGTGCTCGAGGTCTTCATAGGCCGCCTGCGCCGCAAGCTTGATCCCGACGGCGCGCTGAAACCGATCGAAACCGTGCGCGGCCGCGGCTACCGTTTCGCCATTCCGCGCAGCGAGTAAGGGATTCGCCGCGTGAGCGGGCGGCCCTGGTCGCTGCGAGCGCGGCTGCTGACCGCCGCCGCGCTGGCGCTGATGGCCTTTCTCGGCCTCACCGGCCTGGCACTCGACCGCGCCTTTCGCGACAGCCAGCTGTCCGCCCTGCAGGATCGCCTGCAGGGCTATCTTTACGCCTTCCTGGCCAATACCGAAGTGACCCGCACCGGCTCGCTGCTGCTGCCCGAGCCGATGCCCGAGCCGCGACTGGAGCGCCCCGGATCGGGACTCTACGCAGGCATCAGTGGACCGGTGCACCGCTGGGAGTCGCCCTCGGCGTTGGGACGTGAACTGCCCTTCGATCAGGAGCTCGATCCTGGAGACAAGCGCTTCCTCGGCCCACTGGCCACCCTGGTCGGCGGCGTCTACCTGCTCAGCGAAGGCGTGGCCTTCGAGGCCGGCGGCCCCGACGGCGAGGACATCTTCATCACCCTGTTCGTGGCCGAACACGAGCGCGGCCTGAATCGCCAGGTGACCGTATTCCGCGAAATGCTGTGGACCTATCTGGGCAGTGCAGCGCTGCTGCTTCTGGCGCTGCTGCTGGTGGTGCTGCGCTGGAGCCTGAAGCCGCTGCGGCTGGTGGCGCGCGAGCTGGGCGACATCGAGCAGGGCAAGCGTGACCGACTGACCGGCGACTATCCCGATGAGCTGGTGCCGTTGACCGCCAACCTCAACACATTCATCGAGGCCGAACGCGAAAACCTGACGCGCTATCGCCATACGCTGTCCGATCTGGCGCACAGCCTGAAGACGCCGCTTGCGGTGGTGCGCAGTCAGGTTGAGAGTGACGCGCCGGTCGAGGAGCTGCGCGGCCTGGTGGCCGAGCAGGTCGATCGCATGAACGCGATCGTCGCCTATCAGCTGTCGCGCGCCGCGACCTCAGGTCACCAGACGCTTGCGGCGCCGCTTGCACTCGAAGCACGCGCTGAAGCCCTGGTGTCGAGCCTGGAAAAAGTCTACGCCGCCAAGAACATCCTCTGCGAGTTCGATATTGCCGCGGACGCACGCTTCTTCGGGGAAGAAGGTGATCTGATGGAACTCCTCGGCAACCTGGTGGAGAACGCGTTCAAGTGGGCCAGCCACCGCGTGCTGCTGACCGTGAAGCCACTGGCGCCGGTCGGGGCTCGTCGTCCCGGACTGCGGCTGACCGTTGAGGACGATGGTCCGGGCATCCAGCCCGACCAGGTCGAGAAGGTGCTGCAGCGCGGTGCGCGCGGCGACGAGCGGGTGCACGGGCACGGCATCGGCCTGGCCATCGTGCAGGACATCCTCAAGTCCTACCGCGGCACCCTCGAAGTCGGTCGCTCCGAGCTTGGCGGCGCACGCTTCATGGTCGAGCTCCCGCCTTTGATGTGACTTTGAGGGTGCACCTGGCCAGCGGCGCCACCCAGGATCTGGCGTGCTGGTCTTCAGACCCTTCCGTTGGCCATACCGTCGGAATCCGCTGTCGCGCGGGTTGTTCCTCAAGCCTGGATCTGCGGTCGGTAGAAACGCTGCAGCAGGCCATGCACGACAGGCATCGCCTCGGCCAGCACCGCCGGCGCCGAGAACAGGTACTCACTGGTGACGGCGAAGAACTCTTCCGGACTCTCCGCAGCGTAGGGATCGATCGACGGCTCCTGGTCGTGATCAAGCTGCCGGTTGATGGCGTCGAACGCCTGCTGCATGCCCTGCGTCCATTCGGCCACCGCAAGCCCCGCCGGCAGCGGCGGCAGCCCGTCGGCACCGCCGCTCAGCATGTCGAGCTTGTGCGCGATCTCGTGGATCACCAGATTGAACCCCTGATGCGGCTCTGCCAGGTCGTCCACGATGTCCTGCCAGGAGAGAATCAGCGGCCCCCGCTCCCAGGCTTCGCCGGCCAGCTCGTCCGGGCCCTCGGTGACCACACCGGAGTCGGCGTCATGCCAGCTGCGATGCACGCGGAAAGCGCCGGGGTAGAGGATCACATCGCCCCAGCCGCCCAACCAGTCGAAGCCCAGATCGAGTACGGGGAGGCAGGCTGATGCGGCGACGACGCGGCGCTGTTCGGCGGTGGGCTCGAAGTCGCCCACGCCGACGATGCGTTTGCGCGCCAGGAAGCGCTCGCTCAGCGCCTTGAGGCGACGGTTGGCGTCGGGGTCGAGCGCAGCAGCGAGGGGTATCGACGATTGAGTCCGGCGCCAGTCCGCATCGTCGATCGGCGGGATCGGGAACAGACGGTCGTGCAGCTTGCCGAACAAAGACATGCCGGCATCATGCCGGCATGGGGGGAAAAGACAAGGACGGCGCTGGAGTGCCCGGGGGAGGAGAGCAGCGCGGACCTTGTCGGCCGTGGTCGGATTCTTGGGACCCGATTTGTTGAAGGGCGGCGCCTACTTCATCATGCCGGGCAGCAGCGACTGCCAGCGCATTGACGGGCGCTCGCCATTTTCGGAGTTGCTGCGCCGGCTGATCACCAGTACGCGGCTGCGCGCGCTGTCAGTGCCGGCGGACGTGGTCACGGCGGCGATGGCAGCGGCGCTGTGCACCGGCATCGCCGCCAGCTCGGCGGGCAGAGCCTCGTGAAGCTGGATGCGGCTGGCGAGGTGCAGATCGGCCTGGATGCTGCGTTCGATGTCGATGAGCGCGATCCTGCCCTGGTCTGCAAGCTCCGTCTGAATGGGCGTCGTCAGGTCGACGGCGCTGCACAGGGTGGAGGCGAGGGTCAATATCAGGACGGCCATGCCGTGCTTCATCAGGGTTTTCATGGGATGCTCCGGGTCGGGGTGGGGGATGCCCTCTCCCATGCAGGCTGCGTGCCAGTCTGGTGCCGATCGATTGTCTTCAGTAAAAACAATAGGTTGTGAGCGACCCACCAGGCTGTCGGTGTTCGGTTGTCCGCGGATGGATGTCCATTTGCGGACTGCGGACAGTCGCCGGTCGCCACCTGCGCGTTCGCTGCATTGCATCAATACCCCCGCCACCAGCCCGACTAGACTGCGCCGTCATGTCCGAATCTGTCCTCATTGCGGCGCGGCCACTTGATCGCGTCTCGGCGTCCGCGCTGCAGCGCGCACTGCGCGCCGGCATCGCCCGCGTGCTTTCGCGACGGGAGCATCTGAATCGAATCAACGTCTTTCCAGTCGCCGATGGTGATACCGGAAGCAACCTCTCCTTCACCCTGCACGCGGTGCTGGGCGGTGCCCTGCGCGGGCGCGAATCGCACGCCGGCGTACTGCTGACGCGGGTGGCCGTGCACGCCCTTGACGGCGCCCGCGGCAACTCCGGCGCCATCCTTGCGCAGTTTTTCCAGGGGGCCAGCGAGGCGGTGGCCGGCATTCCGGTGCTGCAATCCAGCCATCTTGCCGATGCCGCCAGGGCCGGCTCGGTGCAGGCGCGCGACGCGCTGTCGGACCCGCGCGAGGGCACCATCCTCAGCGTCATCCAGGCTTTCGCCGCCGAACTGCAGGTGCAGGTCCACGGCGGTATCGAAGATCTCCGCGTGCTGCTGTCGAGGGCGGTCGGACGCGCCCGCGATGCGCTCGCCGACACGCCGCGCCAGCTTGCGGTGCTGCGTTCGGCTGGCGTGGTCGACGCCGGTGCGCAGGGCTTCGTCGACATGGTCGAGGGCATGCTCGATTTCCTCGAGAAGGGGCGCCATGTGGCGCGCATCGAGATCAGCGCCGATGCCGGACCGGCGATCGACGCCGGCGCGGTCGAGCCGCTTGATCCCGAGCATCGTTTCTGCACCGAGTGCATGGTCAGCGCGGCTGCCGTGGACCGCGCAGCCCTGCGCGCCGCGCTCGCGACGATGGACGCCGTCAGCGTGGTGATTGCCGGCACCCGCAACAAGGTGCGTATCCACGCGCACGTGGCCGATCCGGCACGCCTGTTCGACACAGCCGCCGGCTTTGGCACGGTCAGCGCACGCAAGGCCGACGACATGCTGGCGCAGACGCGCAGCCGCAGCGAGGGATCCACCCAGGTGGCGATCGTCACCGACTCCGGCGCTGATCTCCCCGACTGGGCCTACGAGAAGCTCGGCATCCACGTGGTGCCGGTCCGCTTGAGTTTCGGCGAGACCGATTATCTGGACAAGGTGTCGCTGTCGAGCGAGGAGTTCTACCGCGAGCTGGCCAGCCACCCGCAGCATCCGCGCACCTCGCAGCCGCCGCCCGGCGATTTCCGCAGGCTCTACGATTTTCTGCTCTCGCACCACCCTGCGGTACTCAGCGTGAACCTGTCGCGAAGGCTGTCGGGCACGCTGCAGGCCGCCGAGGCTGCGGCCGAGCGACTCGATCCCGATCGCCTGCGGGTGATCGACACCGAGAATGCCGCGGCGGGGCAGGGACTGCTGGTGATGTATGCGGCGGAGGCTGCCCAGGCCGGTCTTGATGCAGACCAGGTGGCGCGGGTTACCCGCGCGATGGTGTCGCGCACGCGCACCTTCGCGGTGCTGCCCGACCTCACCTATGCGGTGCGCGGCGGACGGGTGAAGCCGGCGGTGCGACGCATTGCCGACCTCCTGCGCCTGACCCCGGTGCTGACCAACCGCGAAGGCGTGCTGAAACCGGCCGGCGCGCTGTTCGGACGCCGCGAGCTGCCGCGACGCTTTGCCGCATGGGTGGCCAAGCGCGTGGACCCCGAGCTGCCTTGCCGCCTGATGGTCGGCCACTGCGGCGACCCGGAATCGGGCGCGGCTCTGCAACAGGCGCTGCGCCAGCGCGTGCCCCTGCTCGAACGCGATGACCTGGTGGCAACCGGCAGTGCGATCGGTGCCCATGCCGGCCCCGGCGCGCTGGTGGTCGCCCTGCAATCCTATACGCCGCCCGAACTCTTGCTGGGCGAACTCGACGGCGCATGACGCTGCTGCTGCTCGGCAAGATCCTGCTCGGCTATCTGCTCGGTTCGGTGTCCGGGAGCCTGCTTCTGGGGCGCCTGCGCGGCGTGGACATTCGCAGCGAAGGCAGCGGCAACGCCGGCGGCACCAACGCCTTCCGCACCCAGGGCACGCTGTTTGCTCTTGGCGTGGTGATCGTCGACATCGGCAAGGGGGCGCTGGCTGCATGGCTTGGGGGCCTCGATTCGGGCGGCGAGTCCGACCTGATTGCGCACGCATCGGCAGCAGGCGCCGCGGCCGTCGTCGGGCACTGTTATCCGCTGTGGCATGGCTTCCGCGGTGGCAAGGGTGCGGCAACTGCAGTCGGCGTGGTCGCGGTGCTGATGCCGGTGCTGCTGGCGCCGATGCTCGCTCTGTGGCTGCTGGTGCTGGTGCTCACCGGCTGGGTCGGCCTGGCGACGATGATCGCAGCCATCGGGCTGGCGACGCTCACCGTGGTGTTCTTCGTCATCTGGCCGCTGCGCGTGCTGGCGCTCTTCATCGCCGCGCTCATCGTGTTCGCGCACCGCGCCAACATCGTGCGCCTGTGGCGTGGCGAAGAGTATCGTTTCGAGCGCGCGCGGTTGCTGCATCGGCTGCTGCGGCGATGAATCGCGAACGGTTGCTCGAGGCGCTAGCTGCGGCACCCCACGGCGTCTCCGGTGCCGCGCTGGCGCACGCTTTCGGGATCAGCCGCAGCGCGGTGTGGAAAGCGATCGAGGGCCTGCGCGCCGAGGGTCTGGAGATCGCGGCGGCGGCCGGCAAGGGCTACCGGCTGGCGCAGCCGCTGGATCTGATCGACGCGGTGGTGCTGCGCGCAGCGCTGGGTCGGCGCGTGCCGCAGCTGGAGCAAGTCGAAGTGCTGTGGCGCATCGATTCCACCAGCAGCGAACTGCGCCGGCGGCAGGCGGCTGGCGCGCACGGTCGGCAACTTCTGATAGCCGAAACGCAAACGTCCGGACGCGGGCGTCTCGGGCGCAGCTGGAATTCGCCGCCGGCTGCCAACCTCTACCTCAGTCTGGGCTGGCGCCTGCAGCGCCCCGCGGCCGCGCTTGGCGGACTGTCGCTGGCGCTGGGCGTGGCGGTGGCCGAAGCGCTGCGTGCGCTGGGCGTCGACCAGCTTGGACTGAAGTGGCCGAACGACATCCTGCGCCACGGTCGCAAGCTGGGCGGTCTGCTGGTGGAGCTGGGCGGCGAGCTCGGCGGTCCCAGCGATGTGGTGCTCGGTCTCGGGCTCAATGTGCGCATGCCGGCCGCCGCCGGAGACACCATCGACCAGCCGTGGGCCGATCTCGTCGACCTGGCCGACGCCGGGCGACTGCCGCGGCGACTGGACATCGCGGTCGAAGTCATCGCGGCACTTGTCGCGGCACTCGAAACCTATGACCGCGAGGGGTTCGCCGCATTCCACGCGCGCTTCGAGTCGCTGGACGTGTTGTGCGGACGCGAGGTCAGGCTGCGCGAAGGCGACCGGCAATCAATCGGGGTGGTACTGGGCGTGGACCGCGAAGGTGGATTGCGGGTGCACCACGCTGGCGCCGAGCGCGTGTACCGCGGTGGCGAGGTCAGCCTGCGATGAAGCGGCTGCTGCTCGACCTTGGCAATACGCGACTCAAATGGCGGTTGCAGGACGGAGAGGCCGTCACCGCCGAAGGCGCGCACGCGCATGCCGACGAGGATTTCAGCGCAGCGCTCGAAGCACTGGGCATGATGTCCGACGGCGCCGGCGCCTGGTTGGCCAGCGTCGCCGCGCCAGCCGTCATGGAACGCGTCGTTCGAACGCTGTCTTCGCAGCTCCCCGCTCCGCCGCAGCAGGTGCGTGTCACTCAGGACGTGGCAGGCCTGCGCCTTGCATACGCCGACCCTGCGCAGCTCGGCGCCGACCGCTGGCTCGCCATGCTGGCCGCCATGCACGCGCTGCGTGGGCCGCGGGTGATCGCGCTGGCGGGGACGGCGCTCACCCTCGACGCGGTGGACGCCGCAGGTCGACATCTCGGCGGCCTGATCGTGCCCGGCCTTGCCCTGCAGCGCAGCGTGCTGACCGCCGGCCCGCTGTTCCTGACCGACGCGGCCGAAACAGCACCAACGCTGTTCGCTGACAGCACCGCTGCAGCCGTGAACAGCGGTCCGCCGTACTCGCTTGCCGCACTGATCGAACGCTTTACTGCCGCCGTGCAGCAGCGCTGTGGCGTGGCCCCGGGACTGCTGATCTCTGGCGGTGACGGTGGCCAATTGCAACCGCTCCTGCGGGCGCCTGGCGAACTGCGCCCGCAGCTGGTGCTCGATGGCCTCGAACGCCTGGTGCAGATTCAGGCGCGCGGGGCCACCTGACGAAAAGTCAGATTGATGCGTTCGCCCACCGCTCGTCGCGTTTTCGGCAGCGCGTGCTGCCAGTCGCGCTGGCTGGTGCCTGACATAAGCAGCAGGCTTCCCGAAGGAAGATCCACAGCAATTCGTTTGCTGCGAGCGCGGCGGCGCAGCAGGAAGCGGCGCGCTGCGCCAAGGCTGAGCGAGGCGATCAGCGGCTCGTGGCCGAGCTCAGGTTCGTTGTCGCTGTGCCATCCCATGCTGTCGCGGCCGTCGCGGTAGAGGTTGGCGAGCACGCTGTTCACGGCGTGGCCGGTCCTCAATTCGACGCGCTGCCTGAGCTCGCACATGGTGGCCGTCCACGGCAGCGGCTCAAAGGTGACGCCGGAGTAGCGATAGGCGACGTCACCCATCCAGCAGGAGAGACGCGGCGAGTCGACCCAGCGCCCGAACAGCCGGATGCGGTGCTGCGACCACGGCACTTCGTCGCGCAGCCGACCGATCAACACGGCAGCCTCCGCCTCATCGATGAAGTCGTCGATCAGCTGCAGGTTGCCGTTGTCCCACACCTTGGTCATGGATGGAGCATCCGCTGAAGCGCTCGTCATTGCCCCTTCGCCGGCAAGCGCGAATAATGCTGGGTTCTTCCAGCCAACGCAGGGTCCGGTGCGATGAGCGAACGCGATGTGATGGAGTATGACGTGGTGACGGTGGGCGCAGGACCCGCCGGCCTGGCCTTCGCCATCCGTCTCAAGCAGCTCAAGCCGGAGCTTTCCGTGTGCGTGATCGAGAAGTCCTCGACCATCGGCGCGCATATCCTTTCCGGTGCGGTCATCGAACCGCAACCGCTAGACGAGCTGCTGCCGGGCTGGCGCGACAGCCCGCCCCCGATATGCGTGCCGGTGAAATCCGACGCCTTCTACCTTCTTGGCAGGAACCGTGCCCGCAAGCTGCCCACGCCACCTCAGCAGAACAACCACGGCAACTTCATCGTCAGTCTTGGTGCCACCTGCGCATGGCTGGCACCGCAGGCGGAAGCCCTGGGCGTGGAGATCTATCCAGGCTTCGCCGCGGCCGAGCCACTTTTCGATGACGATGGCGCAGTGGCCGGCGTGCGCATCGGCGACATGGGCGTGGCGCGCGACGGCTCGCACAAGGCCACCTATGCCCAGGGCATCGACATCCGCGCCCGGGTGACGGTGCTGGCCGAGGGCGCGCGTGGGCATCTCACCAAGCAGCTGGTGCGTCGCTTCAAGCTCGACGCTGACAGCGATCCGCAGTGCTACTCCATCGGCATCAAGGAGCTGTGGCAGTTACCGCCGGGCAGGGCGATTCCAGGCACCGTGGTGCACACGGTGGGCTGGCCGCTGGACAAGCGCACCTATGGCGGCAGCTTCCTGTACCACCTCGACGGCGACCGCATCGCGCTCGGCTACGTCTCCGGCCTCGACTACCGCGACCCGCGCTACGCGCCCTACGAAGCCTTCCAGCAGTGGAAGCACCACCCGCTCGTGAAGCCGCTGCTGGAAGGCGGTTCGATCCTGTCGGCCGGGGCGCGCGCCATCGTCACCGGCGGCTTCCAGTCGCTGCCGAAGTGCGAGATGCCCGGTGCGCTGCTGATCGGCGATGGCGCCGGACTGCTCAACGTACCGAAGATCAAGGGCACTCATCAGGCACTGCGCTCGGGCATGCTGGCCGCGATGCATCTGGCAGGCGAACTCAAGCCTGCGGGCTGGGACGCGAAACTGCGCGGTTCGGTCGTGATGAAGGAGCTGAAGAAGGTCCGCAACATCAAGCCCGGCTTCAAGAAGGGATTGTGGTTCGGCATGCTCAACGCCGCCTGGGAAACCGTCACCGCCGGGCTGTCTCCGTGGACCTGGCGCAACAGGGCCGACTACGAACTTGATCGTATCGACGCCCAGTCCTCGCCGAAGCGCGACTTTGTCAGCCGCGACCTGCCGCCGCGCGACCGCCTGGCCGGGGTCTACTTCGCCGCCACCGAGCACGACGAGGACCAGCCGGTCCACCTCAAGGTGGCCGACACCGACATCTGCATCAACCAGTGCACCGTCGAGTACGGCAATCCCTGCACGCGTTTCTGTCCAGCGGCCGTGTACGAGATGGTCGAGGACAAGGACGGCCGCCGCCTGCAGATCAATGCCGCCAACTGCGTGCACTGCAAGACCTGCGACATCAAGGACCCCTACCAGATCATCAACTGGGTGACGCCCGAGGGCGGCGCCGGTCCCAACTACCAGAACCTTTGAAAGCAACCCACCTGGGTCGACGCCATGCCGCGCATCGCACTGGTCAGCGCCGTTGCCGCCTACCGTCTGGATGAAGACATCCCGCTGCTGGCGGAGGCGCTCGCTGCATGTGATGTCGACTGCGAGGAGCTGGCCTGGGACGACCCGACTGTTTCCTGGTGCCGTTTTGACGTGGCCCTGCTGCGCGCCACCTGGGACTACGCCGAGCGACGCGACGCCTTCGTCGACTGGTGCCGGGCAACATCCGCGCAGACCATCCTGCTCAACCCGGAACCGGTGGTGCGCTGGAACACCGACAAGCACTATCTGGCGGCGCTCGCCGATGCCGGCATCGCCACGGTGGAGAGCGTCTTCATCGAACCCGGACAGGCGCCCGCTCTGCTGCCCGAATGGGACGAGTTCGTGGTCAAGCCCGCGGTCGGCGCCGGCTCGCGTGATGCACAGCGCTATCGCGCCGACGCGCGCACGAAGGCGCTGTCCCATGCCGAGCGTCTGCTGGATGCCGGTCGCAGCGTGCTTGCGCAGCCCTATCTCGCCGAGGTCGACGAGAAGGGGGAGACCGCGCTGTTGTACTTCAACGGCAAGTTTTCGCATGCCATCCGCAAGGGGCCGCTGCTGAAGCCAGGCGAAGGGCCGACCGAGTCGCTGTTCGCGCCCGAGCAGATCAGCGCACGCAGGCCGTCGCGGCCCGAGCGCGCCCTCGCCGATGCGGTCATTGCGGCATTGCCGCAGGTGCTCGGCCTGGATGCACCACTCACCTACGCGCGCGTCGATCTGCTGCCGTCAGCCCACGGGCCGCGGCTGCTGGAGCTGGAACTTACCGAACCCTCGCTGTTCCTGGCGCAGGCGCCTGGGGCGGCGCAACGACTGGCGGAGGTGGTGTCGCGGCGTCTTCAAGACGCAGGCGCCTGAGAGCGCCGGCTTGCAAAGAGACGCAACTGTCGACACAGGCCAAACGCGCAGGCGACGCCAAAGCGCCTCACTCCGGTTCCGGGTAAAATGCCGGGTTCACGCTTTACCGCCACGCCCCCATCGACAATCCGGGGCACGAGCTCCAAAGGAATCCCCCAACGATGAAGATCCTGGTCGCGTTCAAGCGGGTGGTGGACTACAACGTCCGCATCCAGGTCAAGCCGGACGGCTCCGGCGTGGTGACCGATGGCGTCAAGCTTTCCGCCAATCCATTCGACGAGATTGCGCTCGAAGAGGCACTGCGCCTGCGCGACAAGGGTGTGGCCGAGGAGGTCATCGTCACCACCATCGGCCCGACGGACGCCGCCGCGCATCTGCGCAACGGCCTCGCCATGGGCGCCAACCGCGCCATCCACGTGACCTGCGACCAGGCCATCCAGCCGCTGACCGCCGCGCGAGCCCTGCTCAAGCTGGTCGAGCGCGAGCAGCCCGGCATCGTGCTGCTCGGCAAGCAGGCCATCGACGACGACTGCAACCAGACCGGCCAGATGCTGGCCACGCTGTGGGGGCGGCCGCAGGCCACCTTCGCCAGCAAGGTCGAGGTCGGCGACGGCAGGGCGACCGTGACCCGCGAAGTCGATGCCGGTCTGGAAACGCTGGAGGTGGACCTGCCCTGCGTCATCACCACCGACCTGCGTCTGAACGAGCCGCGCTTCATCAAGCTGCCCGACATCATGAAGGCCAAGAGCAAGCCGATGGAGACGCTTGCGCTGGCCGACCTCGGCGTTGAATCCGGCGACCATCTGAAGACCACCCTGTACGCGCCGCCGCCCAAGCGCAGCAAGGGCGTGATGGTGAAGGACGTCCCCGAACTGGTGGCCGCGCTGAAATCCAAGGGCCTGCTGTAAGGAGCCGACATGAGCAAGATCCTGATCATCGCCGAGCATCTCGACGGCAAGCTGAATCTCTCCGCCACCGCCAAGTGCGTGAGCGCGGCGCAGGCGCTTTCCCCGGAATCGATCGACATCGTCGTGCTCGCCGCCGAGCCGGATGCCATCGCCGCCGAAGCGGCGAAGATCGAGGGCGTCGGCAAGGTGCTGGCCGTCGCCAACGCCGCCAACGCGCATGCGCTGTCGCAGGTGCTGGCGCCGCAGGTGGCGAAGATCGCCGCCGGCTACAGCCACGTGTTCGGCCCGTCGACCACCTTCGGCAAGGACCTGATGCCCTGC